>JASHQM010000190.1 GCA_030039165.1 Candidatus Sulfotelmatobacter sp.
GGAGATGCCGGAGGTATGCGTCAGCAGGTTGTAAACCGTAATCTTGTCCCATGACGCCGGGGCTTCGGGAAAGTATTTTCTGATCGAGTCGTCGGTTTTCAGTTTGCCCCGGTCTTCGAGCAGCAGTACCGCGGCAGCCGTAAATTGCTTAGTCATCGAAGCAATATTGAACTTGGTCGTAGAGGAATTCGGAATGCCCCACTCCAGGTCGGCCATCCCATAACTCTGCTTGAAGATGACTTTTCCACGTTTCGCCACCAGCACGCTGCCCATGAACATCTGGGCGTCGACGTAAGGCTGTACGATCTGCTGCATGCGCTCGACCGTAGTTTGGGCGGTACAAGCAGCGGCCAAGGACGCGACGGAAATTATCAACACCAACGGATGGAAATTACGGTTTGACATCGCGGAACCTCCATAGCCGCGAGAGCCAGGGCGCCCTCACAACAGCCGGCAGGACGCCGGCGCGGGCGTCTAAAATCCCATGATGTTATACCCGCAATCGACGAAAATCACTTCGCCGGTAATTCCGCTGCTGGCATCGGACGCGAGAAAAACCCCGGTCGACCCCACCTCTTGCACTTCTACATTGCGGCCGAGCGGGGCGTGCTCGGCGTGGGCTTTCAGCATGTCTCCAAAGCCCGAGATGCCGCGCGCAGCCAGGGTTTTCACAGGCCCAGCTGAAATCGCGTTCACCCGAATCTTTTTCTTTCCAAATTCGTATGCCAGATAACGAACGGAACATTCGAGTGCCGCTTTGGCTACGGCCATCACGTTGTAGCGGGGCACGACTTTCTCCGAAGCATAGTAGGTCATCGTCATGATCGAGCCGCCATCTTCCATGAGCGGAGCTGCGGCGCGCGAGACGGCGATCAGCGAATAGACGCTTACATCCATCGCGATGCGAAAGCCTTCGCGCGTGGTGTTGATGAAATCGCCCTTGAGCTCGTCGGCTGGTGCGAAGGCGACGGAATGCACCAGCGTGTGCAGTTTGCCGTAGCGCTCTTTGAGCGTGGCAAACAATCGATCGATCTCTTCATCTTTGCTCACGTCGCACATATAGGCCTCGGCGCCGGGAAGCGAAAGAATAAGGTCTTTCGCTTCCTGCTCGAGGCGCTCGTTCTGATAGGTAATTGCTAACTTCATGCCGGCGGAATGAAGTCCCTGCGCGATCGACCACGCGATCGAACGCTTGTTGGCGACTCCGAAGACGACGGCGTTACGGCCTTGAAGGTCAGAAGACATGCGTGCTCCTAGGAAAGGAAGAATTTACCACGGAGACACCCTTGGGCTCACTGTGCTCGCTCAGGGCAGGCTCCGGAACGGAGAAGAATCAGGGATCCTTCATCTCTGTGGCTCCGCAACTCCGTAGTGAAGTGACGGTTGCTCTTGCGCGTTGCCGCATTCGGCGCTACGATTCGCGTGCTGGCGAAAGTGCATTCTGATCTCCGCCGAGGTGTCCTATGAAGAAGCGCCACGCACGCTGGCCGAGAATTTCTTCCACTCTCTTATGTTGCCTTTTCTGCGCCGCCTTCGCCCGGGCGCAAACGGATAAAATCGTCATTCCTGCTGGCACGCCCGAGGACCACGATCTCCAGGCCATCTCGAACGAACAGGATGCGGCCAAAAAACAGGCCATGTACCAGGACTTCGTGCAGAAATATTCTACGAATCCGGCAGCCGTGGCCTACGGCAACTGGCAGATTTCGCAGGCGTATCAAACCTCGGGCGATCTGAACAAGGCGATGGACTATGGCGATAAGGCGCTGGCCGGCTCTCCTCACAATCTTGACATTCTGGTTTCGCAGGCGAGCATCGCGGAGCAGGCCAAAGATAACGCGCGGCTGATGACTTATGTTGCCAAGGGAGGCGAGGTCTGCAACTCCATCGGCAAGCAGAAAAAGCCGGATGGTATGAGCGACGACGATTTTAACCGCCAGATCGTGGAAGAAAAGAACGGCGCGAAAAACGGTTGTGATTTTCTCGAGTCCGCGGGATTCAACGCCATCGCCGGCGAGAATGATCCCAAGAGCCGTATGGCGGAGATCGAGAGTTTTTCCGCGGCGTTCCCCGACTCGAAGTTTTCCAACGATGTCGCCAGCTACGCCATGTACACGTTGGGGCCGGGACAGTTGAACGATCAGGCGCGGCTGTTTGCCTACGGCGAGAAAACTCTGGCGGCAAATCCTAACTCGCTGCCGGCCTTGCTGCTGTTGGCCGGATCGTATGTCGACGATCCGAAGGCGGGCAGCCTGGCAAAAGCGATTACGTACTCGCAGAAAGCCATTGCGGTGGCCAAAGCGGACGCACCGGATGCCGATAAAGCTCGCAGACTTTCCGGGGGAATGGCGCATTCAATTTTGGGCTACGCCTACATTAAGCAGGATAAAACCCAGGCAGCCATCCCTGAACTAAAGTCAGGAGCCGCACTGCTGAAGGGACAGGACGATCAGCAGTATTCGATCGCTCTCTATCGCCTGGGATTCGCTTACGCCAAGTTAAACCGCATGAATGAAGCGCGCGAAGTGCTAATGGAAGCGGTGAAGATTTCCGGCCCTGTGCAGGCGATGTCCCAGGACCTGCTGGCGAAGGTGAACGGAGCAAGGGCGAAGGGCCATTGATGGGAGTGGCCGCAGTTTCAGGAATTCCTAATCGTCGCGGCGTCATTCCAACGCTCCACGCTTCACCAGCGGGGCGAGGAATCTCGCGGCGAAGCGATTCGGCCTGCCTTGCTTCAAGGTTTCACTAACTCCTCCGATAGCAGCTGCGCTTTCTGCGCCAGGCTGTGGGCGAGATCGGCATCTCCGGAGCTGGTTGCGGCTTTCGACTGTTTCAGGAACTGCTTGACCTGGTTCACCATTTCCTGCTGGCTGGAGCTCAAGTCGCGGCCCTCGACCTTTTTCAAATTATCTTCCGTATTGGCGGTGAGCTGCTCCGTCGAGCGCTTCTGCGCGGCTTGCTGAGCGCTGCTATCAGGGCTCAGCTGGATAGCAGGTTCGCGTGCGCCGCCATTGCGCACGATTTTTTTGGGAGGCGGGCAGGGCTTTGTGGCCGCGGTGCTTTCTGCGGCGGAAGTACCGGACCCAGAAGTGGTGGCGGCCGTGTCGGCCGCGGAGGTTGTGCCAGGTGTGTTCGCAGGGTTGGCCGGCGTAGGAGTGATATCTGAACAACCGGGCGGTAGAACCTTCTTGTGATGCCAGATGTGGTGTTTCTTCGCCGTCGTAGAGGAACTACCCGGCGGAGTGGTCGAGGTTTGCGTGGATGGCGTTGTTTGCGCGGGCGTGCTCGTCTGTGGCGATTGGGTTGCCTCCGCCAGGAAGCCGGGATAGAAAGAGAGCGTCTGCGCGTGAACGCCTCCCAAACCCCACAAATACATCCCGAGGATTGCGGCCAGAGTCATAATCAATCCCACGGCGAAGATTGGAAATCGGAGGACATTGGTTGCCCCACCCGGCTCATCCGGTTGCCGCAATTTATATTTGGCTTGCAGCCGGTTCTGGTTCGCGCGCCAGGTTCGGCGCCGCGAGCGGCAGGCGGAAGCGAAAGGTCGTGCCCTCACCTTCTCTCGACTCAAATTCCACCGACCCGTAGTGCCACTCGAGAATCTGATAAGTCTGCGCCAGGCCGATGCCGCTGCCTTCTTTCTTCGTACTGAAATAGAGCTCAAAAATTTTGTCCTGCAGCTCGCGCGGGATGCCCGCACCCTGATCGCGTACCTCGGCAATTACCGAGTGCTCCTCGCGGCGAGCCGCAATCAGCAGCTCGCCTCCCTGCGGCATGGCTTGTATGCCATTGAGCACCACATTGAGAAGCGCCTGTTTCATGAAATCCTGATCGGCCTTGATGGGAAGCGTCTCATCGGGCAGATCGCGTTGAATGTTAACCCCATGTTGCTCGGCATCGGGCGCGGCGAGCACAGCCACGTCGTCTATCAGCCGTCGCATATCTACGTCGACCAGGCGCAGCTCGCGGGCGCGCATAAAGTCGATCAGAGTTTGTACTACGCGATCGAGGCGATGAATCTCGTTGCCGATAATATCCATGTGGCGGCGGGTATCGGGATCCAGCTTGGCCAGCTTGTTTTGCAACAGCTGCAAGTGCAAAACGATGGAGTTGATGGGGTTCTTCACCTCGTGCGCAACCCCTCCGGTGACCCGGCCGCTGGCGGAAAGACGGCGCGACATTTCGATTTCGTCGCCGATGCGGCGCACCGATTCAGTGTCGCGCATGGTCAGCAGCGCGCCGATTTGCGTGCTCTTCTCCTGTACAAAATCGAGGGACACCTGTACGCGCTTGCCGGCCGCAGCGCCAAACTCGCGCTGCGCCAGCGGCTTGCGATGGGCAAAGGCGTCGAGCACGGCAACTCCCAGCGCACTGTCGTGGGCGAAGATATCCTTTACTGTCTTGCCCAGCAACTCGCTGCGCGGCCGGGCAAGAAAGCGTTCGACCGGAGCACTCACCAGAACCACGCGAGAGTCGCGCGTGAAAAGCATCAGGCCATCCTGCAGCTTGGACATGAGCTGGTCCACGTTATCCTTCAGAGCGGCGAAGATCTCGCGGCTGTCGCGCATCTGGCGTCCCAGATTGGCGATCTTCAGTGTGACCAGCCCGAATTCGTCGTGTTCCGACTCATCGCCGGACAAAGCTTCAGCTTCGCCAGCGCTGACACTATCGAGATTGCGGCTGATTGCTCTTAGTGGGCCGAGAGCGATGTTGGAGACGCCGGCGGCTAGAAAGAACGAAAGGCAGATCGCAGCCACGGAGAGGTAAAGTGCGCGCATCAGCGGCGGGGTGATCTCGCTCTTCAGGAATACCGTTGAAACGCCGATGCGAACCATGCCAAACGGGACTGCATTCAAAAACAGAGGCGCGCTTACGTCGTAGACCGATGGGTCGTATACGGATCTTAACTGCCGGCGAAAGTGCGCCCGCCTGACCTCCGAAAACCGTGGACGCTCGGGGATTACCTTACCTGGCTGTTGGGAGGTCGTCAGTAACGCCTTGCCATTAGCGTCCACAATGGAAACGTCATAGACATACGGCCAGAGGGCGATATCCGACTGCATGTTATTGAGAATATTCGTGTCCATCGGCAGATACTCGCTGATGGCGCGGCGTACGGCTTCGGGGTTGTTAGTGTCGACGCGTGTGCTGCTCAAGTCGGGCAAGTCGTTTCCAGCAAAATAGGCGAGCTGTTTGGCCAGACGGTCAGCGCCTTCATAGGCATTGGCGATGTGCTGAGCGAGGATCTGCGAGATGTAGAAGTAGGAAAAAGCCACGGCCATCACTGTGACCAGCAAGGTGATGGCAAAAACGATAGTGATTTTCCGTCGCATGGCGAAAAGCAGCTGTCAGTCGCCAGTACTCAGTTCCAGTTTTCGCTTCTGAGCGCCCGGTTGCCAGCGGTTGACACGATTTAGAGACTAGGCCGCGAACCCGGAGTTTCTTAAGCAGTGCCCCTGTCCAGCGAAATTATAGAGTACCGCTTAAGCTTCCTCTTTTTCAGAAACCGAATCGGCGGCAACGCTCCCATATTCCTTTAACTTATTATGCAGCGTTTTCAGGCTAATGCCGAGAATTTCCGCGGCCTTGGTCTTATTATTATTCGTCGACTGCAAGGTTTTGAGAATCAACATCTTTTCGGCTTCGCCAACCGTGGTGCCCACGCCCAGGCGCACGGCATCGGGGTCATTGGCCGCGGGGCGCAGCGGGGGTTGGCCGAAGCCCGGCGGAAGATGCTTGGTTTCGATCATACCGCTCTCGCACACAATCACCGCCCGCTCGATGGTGTTGCGCAGCTCGCGCACGTTTCCCGGCCACGAATAATTGTTGAACTGATTCATCACGGCTTCGCTGACGGCGGCGACTTTACGGCCATGTTTCTCGCTCATTTCGGCGAGCAGCAGATCGACCAGGTCGGCGAGATCTTCCTTGTGCTCGCGCAACGGCGGCATGTGAATATTGAAAACGTTGAGCCGGTAATAGAGATCGCTGCGCAGTTCTCCCGCGGCAACGGCTTCCTCGGGAGTCTTATTGGTCGCCGCCAGCACGCGCACGTCGACCGTGGTTTCCACTTTACTCCCCAGCCGACGCAGCTTGTGATCCTCGAGCACACGCAGCAGCTTGGCTTGTGTGGCTACCGGCATTTCGCCGATTTCGTCGAGCAGAATCGTGCCCCCTTCGGCTAACTCGAAGCAGCCGGTACGGCGCTCAAGTGCTCCTGTGAAAGCACCTTTTTCGTGGCCAAAAATCTCGCTCTCGATCAGCGTTTCCGGAATGGCGGCGCAGTTGATGGCAACGAATGGCCGTTCGCGCCGCGCGCTTAACTGATGGATGGTGCGGGCCACTAATTCTTTTCCAGTGCCGCTGGCTCCCGTGATCAGAACCGACGCCGTGCTTGGCGCCACTAACTCGATCAGGCGAAAGATCTCCTGCATCTTGCGGGAGGAGCCACGTAACTCGCCGAGCGACCCCGAATCGCGCAATTTTCGCCGCGCGGTCTCCAGTTCCGCACGTGTCCCCACTAGTATGGAGGCATTTTGCAACATGGTGCGCAGGCGGTTGGTATCGATCGGTTTGGTGATGTAGTCATAAGCGCCCATGCGCATGGCCTGCACTGCGCTATCGATGGTCCCCTGCGCGGTAACCATAATTACCGCCATTGCCTGCGATTGCTCGGCCAGTTTTCCCAGTAATTCGATTCCCCCCATGCGCGGCATTTTCAAGTCAGTCACCACAATGGCCGGACCCCATTGCTCCGCTTTGGCCAAGCCCTCAACACCGTCGCGGGCGGTTTCGGCCCTGTAGCCCCATGAAGAAACAAGCTCAGCCAGACCGGTGCGTTCGTTTTCTTCGTCTTCAACGATTAGTACTTTTTCCTGACTCATGGCCATGCCGGGGAAACTTGCATTTTGCTTATACTTCCCCGCAGTACTTACCATACGCGGCCCAGTTGCCGCCGAGCAAGGCGTCACGAGCCGAGGATGGGCTCTCTCTGGGTTTTTCATTGCGCTTGTGAAAAACTCGGCTCGCGCGCAGAGATTGCGTTAGAATTGCCAGTTTCCCAGTAGACCCAGTCGTTGTTTCACTCCTGCGTTTCGCTTCTAAGCAGGGCCTGTGTGTTCTCGCGGGCGCAAACTACTGATCATCAAGAGGAGGAGAAATGCTGCAATTTCCAGCTTTGAGCAAAGGCCTTACGATAGTTGGCCTCACAGCGATTCTGGCGATGTTGCTGATTTCGAACTCTGCTCTGGCACAGAGCGATTCGACTCCAACGTGGGACGTTTTTGTAGGATATCAGTGGCTGCATCCCGGTGGGACCGTGCCAACACCCGGAGGAGACCCACTCAACCCCACACCTTTCAAAATACCGGACATGAGCAGGGGTCTGGGCGGCGCCATTACTTATAATTTCGATTCTCACTGGGGAGCGGAGTTCGACATTGGGCATAACTGGGGCAACAGCAACTATGAGAGCACGTACTCGGCTGGTCCCCGCTTTATGTGGCGCACGCCAAACGATGCCAATCTTTTTCTGCACGGCCTTCTGGGTTTGAATCGCGTAAACGTCAACGGTCTTAACACCAGCAATGGAATTGGAGCGCTGCTGGGAGGGGGAATGGATCTTCCGTTCACCAAGAGAATCGCCTGGCGCGTGTTCCAGGCAGACTACGTGTGGTCCCCCCACAATTACGCCGATTTCGCCGCTGCCCAGTTTCCTGATCTGCGCCGGCCATCGTTTGAGGGTGCGCGGTTGCGCACCGGAATCGTATTCAGTTGGGGTGGCGCTCCGTCGGCAGCTCCGGCCGCCACTTGCAGCGTGCAACCCAACGAAGTGATGGTCGGAGAACCTGTGGCGGCTACGGCTAGTGCCAGCAACTTCAACCCGAAGCACGACCTGGCCTACGATTGGAGCAGTAGTGGCGGCCGCATTACCGGGAACAAGACTACCGCCCAGATCGATACCACGAACGCGGCTCCCGGAAACTACACTGTGACCTGTCGTGTTACCGACCCCAAAGAGAAAAAGAACAACGTAGCCACGGCCTCGGCGAACTTTATCGTGAAACCGTTGCCGCCAAAGAATCCGCCAACGCTGTCGATTTCGGCGAGTCCCAGCAGTCTGCCTGCCGGCGAAACGGTGGCTTTGACCGCGAATTGCAGCAGTCCGGATGGAGTTTCGGTGAACGTCAGCAATTGGAGCACGACCGGCGGCACAATTTCGGGTAGTGGCAATTCGGCAACCCTGGCCACAACCGGCGCCTCGCCCGGTTCGGTTACGGTCAGCGCCAGTTGCACGGATAACCGCGGGTTGACGAGTCAGGCCTCAACCCAAGTCATGGTCGAGAATCCGCCGCCCCCGCCGCCGAATCCTGAAGTCGTGCGTCTGGAAGCGCGGCTGGCTTTGCACAGCGTCTACTTCCCGACCAATCAGCCAACAGTGAGCAACCCCAAAGGTGGATTGCTGCCCAGCCAGCAAAAAACGCTGGTTTCGCTTGCAAGCGACTTCAAGGAATACTTGCAGAGCAAACCGGATGCCCACCTTATTCTTGGCGGCCACGCTGATCACCGCGGCTCCGCCGAATTGAACCAGGCGCTCTCCGAGCGCCGCGTCGACCGCGTCAAGGCCTTCCTGGTCGAGCAGGGAGTGCCGGAAGGGAATATCGAAACAAAAGGTTACGGCAAGGAAGATAACCTGACGGATGAACAGGTGAAGGCTGAGGTGGAAAGCAACCCTGATCTGACTCCAAGTGAGCGGCAGAGGGTCCTCAAGAACATGGTGATAATCCGCATGGCGAGCAATCGCCGGGTGGACGTTACTCTGAGCACCACCGGGCAAACCTCGGTTCGGCAATTCCCGTTCAACACCACCGATGCGCTAACCTTGATCGGAGGCAGGGAGGGTGCGGCGAAAAAGAAACCCGCCAAACCCGCGCCGAAGCAACCGTAGGATTTGCACAACTCCGCGGAGGACGATTGCCGTCCTCCGCGATTTATTTACGACAGACCTACCAATTTCTACATACGTAGCTTGAGGCGCGGTTGTATGTACTTGATTCCACTACTTGTAGCTGTGGAACTTCATTTGCCACTCCTCCCCAGCAAGAGATTCGGATCAAGATGCATAGCATGACCGGGGATGCGCTGGGAAAATCTGGTGGTCTGTTCTTCATTCTGCTTGCCGCACTGTTAACGGGGGCGATGCTTTCGAGCACTGGGTGTGAACGCTCGCAACCCGCCCAGCCAGGCGATTCTGCTTCGAATCAGGATCACCAGATTCCTTTCCACGCCGGCGCTGACCAAAGCTCGTCTGATGCCCCCTCCTTGCCGTCGGAGAACCAAGAAGCGGATTTGCCCTTCCGTGGCGCACTGGGCCGAACGCTTCCCGCTGGAACACTCATGATTGTTCAGCTTAAGAGCACGCTTTCCGGGGCAAAGCTGCACCCCGGCGACATCTTTACTGCGCTTGTGGCAACACCGGTCAGCATCGGCGGGGAGGTCGTGGTTGAACGGGGCGCCATCGTGTCTGGACGCATTGAGTCCATCCGCTCGCTGCGCGATCCTTCCGGGCTGCTTCCGGATTCAGGTTATGTCCGCATGAGCTTAAGTGCGGTGACCATAGCAGGCCGCCAGGTTCCGCTTCAAACCTCCAGCCTTTTCGCCCGGGGGATATTCGGCTCCGGCGGCGTGCGGATTCCGAAGGGGAGAGATCTGACTTTTCGATTAACCGCAGCCGTCTCGTTAGAGGAACCCAACCTTTCGTCGAATCGTCTCCATTCCCCCTACGGAACCGAGTAAACCGAGTGTGAGTTCAGGTTTTTTTCCGCTGCTTTTTCCCCACGATTAATTTGAAACCTTTCACAGCGCGTGCATCGCACAGAAAACTTGGCATTTGCCGAGTTTTCCACAATTACTGTGCGATTTGTTGTGACGATTGACCTTTCTTTGAACAATACCCCAACTCCATAGTGGGACGGCAGCAAGTGGGCTGGAAGGAGATCCAAGTGTTGGCTCCCGTTTCGGGAACACCGAGGTATCAGACCGCCCGTTGCGGGCTTTCTTCCAGGAATCGTCCAGCGCGATAGTAACGACATGAATGCAACCACCCCAATTCCGTGGCCGAAACCATCGGAAGAGGTCAATGCCAGGGCAAGTTTCGGTGCCATTTTTGAACATGCTCCCATTGCTGCGGCACGCTGCGATTCCCGAGGGTTCATCCTCGAGATAAATCCTGCGTTCAAGCGCAGTCTGGGCGATCCCCAAGGCTGGCGCCTCTGCGAGCTTGCCAGCGAATTAGATCGCGAGGAAATGAATTCAGCGTTACATGAGGTGTTCTCTTCGCAGCGAAGCGGCATCGCGGTGGAAACGGCAGCCGCGGACGATCCCGAGAGCACGATCAAGTGGACGCTGTGGCAGCAGCAAAATGCGTGGGGGACGCGAGATCAGGTCATTGTGGTCGCAGACAAAATTCGCACCCCGGACGCCGCCGATGAAAACCAGCTTCAGTCGCAGCGCTGGCAGGCGATTGGCCGGTTAGCAGGAGGAATCGTCCACGACTTCAACAACCTGCTGACTGGCGTCCTGCTTTATTGCGACTTGCTGCTAACGAGCCTGGACGGGCGCGACCGCCGGCGGCGCTACGGGAACGAGATACGTTCAGCCATCGTGCAAGCCAGCGGCCTGATCGGGCAGTTGCTGGTTTTCGCCCGCCCGAAATCCCTGTCAGCGCGCCCACTTTCCCTGAATGAGACGGTAGAGAGCATGCGCGACCTGATCGCTCGCCTGATCGGGGAAAACATTAAGCTCGATTTGCATCTTGATCCGGATTTGGGGCAGGTCAACATCGACCCCGCACAAGCCCAGCAGGTACTGCTCAATCTTGTGCTTAATGCACGCGACGCTCTGCCGAAGGGCGGCCGCATCACCGTCCAAACCCATAATTGCCAATTCCAGCCCATTACGGCGATACCCAAGCCCGTACCTTTTCCCTGCGTTCTGCTGACAGTAGGTGACAACGGAAAAGGAATGAACGCCGAGACCCGGCAGCGGCTGTTCGAGCCATTTTTTACTACCAAGAACGCGGGCGAAGGCACGGGCCTGGGCTTGACCACGGTGCGCAGCATCGTGACTTCGCATCGCGGGCTCATCCATTTTGAAAGCGAACCAGAGCAAGGCACACGCGTTCTGGTTCTGTTTCCGCGGGCTTCGCCCGAGCCAACCGCCATCGTTCTCTCAAGTTCTCCGGTTTCACAAACTTCCACTGCGGAACATACGAAGGAATCACAACTATGACGTCAGCCGCCGTTTCCCACTCCGTCACCCCTGCTCCCCAAATGATGGCCGCCAATTTCCTGAACCTGCTCATCGTGGACGACGAACGCTCGATTCGCGATGCGTGCCGGGAGGTCGCGCTCTCGCTGGGATTCATTGCGCATGTGGCCGACTCGGCCGAGCATGCCTATCGCATACTGCAAACTCAGAACGTCGACGCCGTGCTGCTCGATTTGCGCTTGCCGGGAGCGAGCGGGCTGGAGGCTCTGCGGCACATCAAGTCGCAACGCCCGGAGGCGCTAGTCATCGTGGTTACGGGCTACGGCACGGTGCAGTCTGCCGTGCAAGCGATGAAGAATGGCGCCTACGAATACGTCACCAAACCGTTCAGCATCGACGAACTCAAGCTGCTGCTGGAGCGGGTTTCGAATCACCTGAAGCTGAAGAGTGAGAACCGGATGCTGCGCGAAAAGCTGAAGTCGAAACAAGGCTACGGAGGAATCGTGGGGCGGGCGCCGGAAATGGAAAAGCTCTACCGCATCATCGCCAAGGCCGCCAACAGCACTCACCCCGTTCTGATTCTTGGCGAAAGCGGGACCGGCAAGGAGCTGGTCGCGCGTTCGATTCATTACTCGGGACCGTTTCATGACAAGCCGTTCATTCCTGTCGATTGCGGCTCCCTTGTGCCGTCGTTGATCGAGAGCGAGCTTTTTGGATATGTCAAAGGTGCGTTCACCGGTGCAAACCAGGCCAAGGATGGCCTGCTGGCTATCGCCGAGGGAGGCACGGTGTTCCTTGACGAGGTTGGCGAATTGCCCATCGATCTTCAGGCCAAACTTCTGCGGGCGATTCAGGAAAAAGAAATTCGTCCGGTAGGCAGTACCAGGCGAATCCCCATCAATCTGCGTATTCTTGCCGCTACCAATCGCGTGCTGGAGCAGGCAGTGACCGAAGGTTCGTTTCGCCGCGACCTCTACTTCCGGCTGAACGTGCTGAGCCTGCGTATTCCAGCACTGCGGGAGCGCAGAGAGGATATTCCGCTTCTGATCGCTCATTTTATGGAGCGGACCGTGCGAGCCGCCGGTCAGGAAAAAATCTTGAGCGATGAAGCCATTAAGGCTTTGCTGGCTTACGACTGGCCTGGAAATGTACGCGAGTTGGAAAACTGCATGGAGCGCACTTGCGCCTTTACCAGCGGACCGGTCATCAACGTGGCCGACCTTCCCCCTGCGGTCGCGGGGGCGCATCCATTAGCGCCGGACAACGGCAATGGAAATGGACGGGCAAAAATCATTACGATGGCGGAACTGGAGAGGCAGACCATTCTGAATGCCATCGCCGAACTCAACGGCGACAAGTTGCAAGCCGCGCGTCTGCTGGGTATCGGGAAGACGACCTTGTACCGAAAGCTGAAGGATTATGCGGCGCAGAGCTAATTGGGAACTGCACGCCGGAAATGAAAGGGCGGTTCAGTTTTGGAATGAGAATGGCGGAGTATGGGCTCCGGAGCGGGAACGCGATGGAACACATAAGGTCTAAGCCGTTTCATTTCAACAGAGCTTGCAGTGGCGACTGGCTTGCAACGATAAAGAGCATGATTCTACTCATAACCGCTTCGGCGCGCGGCCAGGAATGCGCAGCCATGCTGAGGGAAGCTACTGGCGAAGAAACTCACTGGGCGGAAGACCTGCCCCAAGGAGCTGCACGGCTACGCGAACAGGTTTACTCGACGGTGGTACTCGATCAATTTCTGCTGGAGAACGAACCCACCGAAAGCGACCAGATCCTCGAGCACCTGGGCACGGCGTTTCCCGTGTATCTGAATTTCGCCGTCAGTGGCATGCAGCGGTTGTTGCGCGAAGTACGCTCGGCGCTGCACCGCCGCAAGCGCGAGGAGGAACAAGCACGGCGCTCGGTGGAGCAGCAGATACGCAGCGAAATGTGCGAGTCCTTGACCGCGCTGCTGCTCTCCTGTGAGTTAGCGATGGCTGTGCCGGAAGTTCCGCCGCCGGCCGCGGAAAAGATTCGCATTATCGACGATCTTGCCCGTGGAATGAGGGTGCGGCTGGGGGTAAGTTAGTACGTCGCGGCCTCGACTCGCGGGCCCAAGCCCGGTTCGGTTGCTCGCACTTGTCGGCAGAGCTGGGGGCTCGGTCTTATCGCGCGCTGGGGGACCTTCCAGTTTCGCCCAGCAGCTTAACGCAGTTATATACGGTGCGCGTGCAGGTCATAGGCAGGCCAACACGCTCTCCGATTTCCAGGACCGAACCGACCAGAGCCTCCAGTTCCATCGGGCGGCCGGCTTCGAGATCCTGCAACATCGAGGTTTTATGCTCGCCAACTTTTTCCGCGCCGGCGATGCGCTGATCGATCGTAATGGGCAGCTCCATGCCGAGTTTCTTCGAGACTGCCTCGACTTCTTCCATCATGCTGCGGATTACCCACGTCACGCCCGGATTGTGTGCCATCTGCGCCAGCGTAGCCCGTGTGAGCGCACTCACTGGATTAAATGAAGCGTTGCCCAATACCTTGACCCAAATCTCGTGCCGGATGCGGGTGGTGATGGGCGCGCGGAAACCAGAGGCGATCAGCGCCTCGGCAATTTTGCGGCAGCGCTCGGAGCGTGATCCATCCGGTTCGCCGAGCGTAATGCGATTTCCCTCGATGTGCTGAACCACACCGGGCTCGGGAATCTCGGTTGCGAAGTACATAATCGATCCAATTACGCTTCTGGTGGCAATGGCACTCGCGATCACTCCGCCGGGATCGAGCCTCTCCAGATGCATTCCTTCAAACTCGCCGCCGAAGCCCTGAAAATACCACCAGGGAACTCCGTTCTGCGTGCTTACGACGGCAGTGTGGGGCCCGAGCACAAGTTTCAACTGCGGTGCGAACTGCGTCAGTGCGTGCGCCTTGACAGCCAGAAAAATGACATCGAAAGGCGTTGCGCCTTCGAAGGTCCCAATTACTGCAGGCTTGGCCGTGAAGTCACCGTCTGCACTCTTCACCAGCACACCACGCTCCTCCATGGCGCGCAGGTGCGGCCCGCGCGCGAACAGGGTTACGTCGTATCCTGCTCTTGCCATACGCGCACCGATGTAGGCGCCGATAGCTCCGGCTCCGGCGATCAGGAATCTCATCCGTGGTCACCCATGCTGATCCTTGCGCGGGTCATTCCTGTTGTTGATTATCCACGAGCGCGGCGGCGACCGCACGCCGACGGATTTTTCCAGTGGCGGTGGTGGGAATGCTCTTCACCAGATAAATCTTCTTGGGGCATTTATATTCGGCGAGAAATTCCCCGCAATGCTTGATGAGTGCGGATTCCGTTGCGCCATGGGGTTCATGCAAAACGACCGCAGCGGCCACTTCTTCGCCCAGCGTGGGGTGAGCGCATCCAAACGTCACTGCGGCCGCCACCGCGGGATGCTTGATGAGCACTTCGTCCACTTCATGCGGCGCGATTTTCTCCCCGCCGCGAATGATGATGTCTTTCATACGCCCGGTCAAATGCAGATAGCAGTCCGGATCAAGATAGCCCTCATCGCCGGTGCGGAACCATCCGTTCACGAAGGCGCGGGCGTTGGCTTCGGAATTGTTTTCGTACCCGCGAAAGACGTTTGCTCCCTGAATGGCGATTTCCCCGCGCTGGTTGTCCTCAAGCGATTTGCCATCTTTGTCCATGATGCGGATACGCAAGCCAGTGCCTACGCCGACTGACCCGCTTTTGCGATGGCGCGGCGGAAGGGGATTGGAAGTCATCTGGTGAGCCGCTTCGGTCATGCCATAGGCTTCGACGAACGGAACGCCGAACATATCTTCGATGGTGCGGATGAACTCAGACGAGAGTGGAGCGCTGCATGATCGGATGAAACGCAGCGTGCCCGCCTCCAGCGGTTTATTATGCGCACGTGCAAGCAGCAGTTGATGCATCGTGGGCACGCCAGAATACCAGGTGACGCGATTTTCCTTGACCGTGCGCCAGAAGGTGAGCGCGTTGAATTTGTTCGGAACCACTACGGCTCCGCCGGAAAGCAGCGTCGCCATGGTGGATGCCATCAAGCCATGAATATGAAACAGCGGCATAACGCACAGCGAAACGTCTTCTTCCGAGAGCGCGTAGGTGTTGGCGATATTAGCAGCTGAAACGGCGAGATTGAAATGACGCAACGGCACGCGTTTGGGACGGCCGGTGCTGCCGCTGGTGTGCAGGATCAGCGCGATATCATCGGCGGTAGGAGGGATGACTTTCACGCCCGAAGGCGCCCCCTCAAGGCTCACCTTGCCGCGCTCATCCATTTGCACGGATAAAACTGGAATCTTGCGGTCGAGCGCGGCGGTGCGAGCATACTCGGCGCCTACGGGCGGGCAGAGCAGAACTTTGGCGTTCGTATCGCCGAGGAAGAAGTGAAACTCTTCGTAGGGGTACGCTGGATTCAACGGAGCCGCTGTTCCCGCAATGGAAGCGGCTAGAAAACTAACAATCGCCCGCAAGCCATTGGGCAGCGCCATGGCGACCGCGTCGCTACGGCGAATGCCGAACGACGCCAGCGCGTTCGCCATATCGAGAACCTGCTGTCGCAGCGAATCGTAGCTGACGTGCAGGCTGAGTTCAGGAATGACGATGGCGGTGTGACTGTCGGCAAAATGCAAGACATCCAGAAGCGTGTCGACCGACTTCAGTGTCATTCGTTATGGCCTTTCCCGCTCCTAACCTGGGTCGAGCGGGAAGCTGGACCGGGTCGTATAGCGATTTGTTCGTGCCTGGCTGTCATCCGTGCTTCGAGTGCAGAAATCCTACGCCCGCTAGCCTTGCACGCCCAGAGCCTTCTTAAACTCTTTTAGGAAAAACTGTACATTTTCTTCCGTCGCGAGCGGGCCCATGATACCAATGCGAAAGACCTTGCCCGCCAGAGGACCGAAACCGCCGGCGATTTCGATGCCAGAACCCTCCAAAAGCTGTTTGCGGACTTTGGCTTCGTCCACGCCTTCCGGCACTTTTACCGTACTTAAATTGGCGATGCGATGCTCCGCCGGCACGTGCATCTTCAGGCCGATGGCTTCGATGCCGTTCACGAACGATCTGTTGGCACGGCGGTGGCGCTCCCAGCGGTTTTCGATGCCTTCTTCGGCAATGACCATCAGCGCCTCGCGCAAGGCATAGAACATGGAAATCGGCGCGGTGTGGTGATAGCGGTGCGAAACCGTCGAATAATCGTGAATCAGCTTGAGATCGAGATACCAGCTTCGCGGAGGAGTGGTGCGGCCCCGAAGCCACGTCGTGGCTCGCTCGGAAATCGCCATGGGAGACAACCCGGGCGGGCAACTTAATCCTTTCTGGGTGCAACTGTAAGCGACGTCGATTCCGGTTTCGTCGAAATTGACTGGTATGCCACCGAGGGAGGTGACGCAATCGCCGATGACCAGCGCGCCGACCTCGTGCGCGGCGTCGCAGATTGCCTTGCCCTGCTGCAAGGCTCCAGTCGAGGTTTCGGCGTGAACGAAAGCTACGACTTGAGGCTTTTCGCGGCGGATGAAATCGCGAGCCTCGGCATCACTGTAAACCTCGCCCCAGGCCTTTTCGAAACGCACGATGTTGGCTCCGTGGCGCTTGGCCATTTCGGTGAGGCGGTCTGAGAAATATCCATTGGCGAACACCGCGAACTTGCTGCCCGGTTCGACAAAGTTGCTGATAGCGGCTTCCATGCCCGCGCTGCCGGTGCCGGAGATCACCAGGGTTGAGGCTTCGTTGGCGCCATAGACCATTTTGACCAGTTGTTGAACGTCGCTCATGATCTGAATGAAATAGGCGTCGAGATGACCGACGATCGGCTTCGACAGCGCCGCATAGACGCGCGGATCGACCATGGTTGGCCCCGGGCCGAACAGATAACGCTTGGGCGGTTGCAAGGCGGGAAAGTGGAGAGCAGAAGCGGGATGTTCAATGACGTTCATAATGAGTCCTCATTTCTTATGATGAGATTGCGGTAGAGTCTTCGCCACATTGCAGCTGAGGGCGGGCAGCCTCCTGCAGTTCTCCGTGTTGAATGTTCTTGACGACAATTTGTTAGTGGGCAGTCCTGGCGCAGGTTCGGTCAAATCAATTTTATCGATTCTTGCGATGAATTTCTCGCATGAGGCGCCGGACTGTTTTGGCTGGGGTGATCGCAAATCCCCGGTTATTCGCGATCGTACCCTTTGGGTGGTTCGCTGTGAGATGCTTCGTTCTGGCTGAGGAACGCCTGCCCTCAGGATAATGCCAACCCGCCGGCATGTCTAAACCGGCGAATGATGCCCTTGCACGATCATCTCTTCGGCGATACGACGTGCTTCAGGTAGTGTTTCCGCAGCTTTGCGGTCGATCTCCGCCGGCAGGTCTTTCTGAATCTTCGCCAATTCCTCATCGAAGATACGGCTCACCAGTTCCGCCGAATGTTCGAGTAGCTTGCCGTCATCACCCTGCACTTTTACTTTGTGCTGAACGCGCTGGGCGATCATCAACCGGTAAATTCGGTCGGTGGCCAGGTCTTCCATGTAGCCATCGAGCAAGCTTGCGCCTTTGCCGTTGAGCACGCCGTTGCGATAGCGAATCACAGTACGCACGGCCGCCCGCGTTCCTTCCAGGCTGATCTTTCCGACGCCCCTGGGAAGCGGGCGGAGATCCGGATGCGTACTCGCCAGATTTGGCCGCTTGGCGATCTGGTTGGGATAGGGAAACTGCGCGACGGCGATTTCGTTCTGATCGGGATGGCCGGTCCAGGCGCCATCCATCAGGCAGTTGGCTTCATTTTTCTTGTCTTCTTCCAGAACTTCCAGCGCCCGATCGTTCAATTCTTTATCAGTGCGGCTGGGGAAGAGCGCCGTCATACCGCCGATGGCGTGCACACCGTGCTTGTGGCAAATTTCGGGCATGAGCAGGCGGAAATTCTGGAAGAACGGCACGTCGTGAGGGATGGTGTTGCGATCAGGCAAGATCCAGTTGGGATCGTTCAGCATGAAGTGAATGAGAGATGCCATGTAATCCCAACGGCCCAAATTCAATCCCAGGCAGTGTTCGCGAAGATTGAACAAGAATTCCTCCATTTGATATGCGAGCGGATGCGCTTCCACCAGGGCCATACACTTGATGTAATCCTTGGGCAGGCCTTTCTGTTTAGCCAGCGCCTGGAACAGATCGCGCCACCAGAAGGCTTCATCGGCCGACTCGCTCTTGGGGATATAAACCGAAAAACTGTGCGGCAGCCCTGCGGGGTCGACTTGATACCAGATGAGCGCCACATCGAACAGAGATGCCGACATGATCTCGCTCTTGAAAATTCCTCCCTGACTGATGTGTAACCCACGGGGCCGAACCCAAGTGACGGTTTTCGAGCGCTGCACGGTGACTCGCTTCTTGCGTTTTTTATCGTCGTAGCAAAGTTCGTATTTGTAGGCGGCGAGCGTGTTTTTGGCCGCCAGCATGATGTGCTCCCAGGCGTTGGCGGTAGAATCTTCCAGATCGACCATGACGGCAGGCGAACCTGAGTTCAGCAGCTTGACCGTCAGCTCAGCGTCGTCGGCGGGACCGGTCATCTGATTGCGCTGATCGGCGCACCAGTCGGGCATTTCGATCTTCCAGTCGGAAATGGTTGCCTCCGAGGGCGGCAAATAGTTCGGTGGGCTGCCACGTAGCGACGCCTCGAGCACCTCGGCGCGCTTGGCGACCAGCTTCTGCTGCCAGGGCGTAAAGTGCTTGTGCAGCGGAGTGAGGAACTGCATGAATCCTTTGGGAAGATCTTTTTCGGGATTCAACTTTGCTGGGGCGTAGTTCATGTACCGCGCGGTGGAATTTTGTGTGTGCAGAGCCATGGCGGGATTCCTTGAAGCTAAGTTCAGCGCACTACAACAGATGAGCTATCGTAGCGCAAAAAACGTCGCGAGACGTGCGCATTGCGATGCCGGTACGATGCGAAATTTCGATGCCTGGAAAACGAATGCGGTTGAGCTAAAGTTGAATCTGGGTGAGAACGTCGTTGACGGCGCTGTCTTCGGGGCGGCACTCGTGGTTGTCGAATTCGGCCTGGAGCTGGGCCTTGGCTTTGTCGGCGTCCTGAAGGAATTCCTGTTTGGTGCGGAAGGCGAGCTTACACACGTCGCAATAGGCAGTACTGGGGGTCGCGCCGATGAAGCGGACGATAATGAGTTTGCGATCGGGCATCGAGCTTCATCATGGCAGGGCGTGCGGGTGGAGTCAAATGAGAGTAGTAGTACGTGTTTCGAAATTTTCCATGGGCGCGGGTTATTCCGAGTTTCGCGCATCTGCTAACGAGATGAGAAATCTCATGCCCAGTGACCAATGGGACAAGGAGATCCTTCGCTACGCCTGGAAAACGGCTCCCGCTCAGGATGACGCCGAGAAAGGTGCGCGGTTCACCGGCAAGGCGCCCTAACGGCCTGTAAAACGTCTCAGGCTCCAGATGGGACTCGGCTCGCCGTCGTTCAAAATCAACTCCGCCATCACTTCTCCCAGCACGGGGCCGTGTTTGAATCCATGGCCTGAGCCGCCTCCAAGGAACCAGACGTTATTCATGCGCGGATGCCGGTCGACGATGAAATCGCTGTCGGGCGTCTGTTCGTACTGGCAGATTCGCGCTTCGATAAGCGGCGCGCCTTTCATTGCAGGAAAGCGGAAGGCGAGATATTCGCGAACTCGCTTCACCGTTGCTTGACTTACGAGGCGCTCGCCTGAAGTTGGATCGAAGGCCGGGCCGCGGGTGTCATCGGCGATCTTAAAGCCGCGGCGGTCGCGGCCGGGGATGCCGTAGAAGAATCGTTGACCGTGATCGCCCCAGACGGGCAGAGTAGCGTCGGAGAAGCGCGAGTCGCCCGCTGGTAAGCCGAAGAAAAGAATGTCTTGTTTAGTTGCGCGGATACGCTCGCCAAGAGTTTGCGGAAACAGCTGGCCCAGCCATGGGCCGCAGGCAAAGATGTAGAAATCGGCTGCGAGCCTGGCGCCATCAGAAAGCGGCAAGGCGCGCAAGGGCGCATTCTCCAAACCCTGCGGCAGTACTGCGAGCTGACAATAGGTTCCTCCGGCAGTGATGAAAGCTTCTACGACCGCCTGGCAACTGGCGCGCGCATCGAGATAGCCGCACTCGGATTCGAGAATCCCCCAGGTGACGTCAGAAAAATTGATCTGCGGCCAGCGCCTCTTCATCTGGGCGGCAGAAAGCTCCTGAAATTTGATTCCGTTTTGCCAAAGAAGATCGAGCGAGCCGCGATCGTAGGAGTCATCGCGGCTGCTGACCATCCACAGAACACCGGTGCGGTGCAGGAACTGGCGCTTCCAGCGCCGCTCGTATTTTGGCCACAGCTTTAGAGCGCGGGCCGCCAGTTCGGTGTAAGGCTGGGCCGGCCCGTAGGTGGCGCGCATGATACGGGTTTCGCCACCAGAGGAGGCGCGCGAGTTGCCGGGACCCCAGGAGTCCAGCAGAGTGACCCGAGCTCCGCGTTCGAGCAGGTGAAGCGCGGTCCAGCCGCCAAAGGCACCGGCACCGATGACGGCGATGTGGGGTTTGGATCTCACGTCGAGGCGGCCCTCAGCCCTGAGCCCTAAGGAACGTGAAGCAGATTAGCATGAGCCGAAACGGTCCGAATGATGTGACTGTGATCGCCCGGTCTCGCGATTTACGTGGCAGGACCCTACGTGCGGGTTTTTTGGATGCAAAACTGCTGACCGCTGTTAGTGAAAACCGCACTGGGCCAACTCGGCAGGGCCCGCTTGTCATCCGAACGGCACGCTTGGCCGTGGCCGCGACTCAGAATCTGCCGGAGGATGTTCGTAAACCCTTGGGCGTATGCGCATCAGGAAGACTACTTTCATACTTTCACTCCTACTCTGCGGGATGATCTTGCCAAGTTGCAGCGGGACGAAGGGTCTTTCTTCGGCCTCCCAGAGCGGCCAGATCCTGTACGTAATCAGCAATGGTACGGTTACGACGTATTCAATCGATACTGGCTCGCTGGCCGCGACACTGGCCGAACAGCCAGTCACGTTGATTCCGGGAACGGCATCACTCGTCCAGTTTGATCCGTCACCCAGCGATGATTTTGTGTACGCAGTGTGGTCTGATGGCCAAAACCTGCAACACTTATCGGTTTTCCAGACCGATTCATCCGGCGCGCCGCAACTACCGGCCATCCAGGATCTGAATGCCGCTTCTCTTTCTCAATTCAACATCCATCCCAGCGGCCGTTTCGCTTACATGCTGGAGGTAAACAGTTCCTATGGGGCATATTTCGCCGATATTCGTCTGTTCCGTGCTCAGCCTGATAGCGGGACGTTGGAAGAGGACCCGCAGATACAAGGAAATTATGGCCCAGCATATTACTGGCCTGCGTTTCTTTATGGTTTCAGCCCCAATGGCAGCAAGCTGTACGACACATCCCTGATTACGACGGGCTCAGTGTATCGCGAGCGCGCAATTGATATGAATACGGGCACTCTCGGGAATGATACGGAGATTCTCAGTGTTGGCAGCCAAGAGGAGGTTCTAATCGGGAAACTGATTGTCGCCCAGTATCAGAACGATATCAGCGTCAACCTAGGTTACACGAATCTTCTGCCCAATGCGCCCAACCCAAAGGTGTTGGTTCATTGCACCGTCACGATGCTCAGCTTTTGTGCCACTGCAAGCAACGTTCAGCTCGACCCTTCAGGTCGCTATTTATTCTTTACAGACCCGGCAACGCAGGCAGTTCATGTAGCGGCTATCGACCTGTCGAGCAGCAAAATTACCGATACGGGCAGCATGATGCCGATGACTTCCCAGACTCCGGGCTTTGCTTTCAGCCCTGACGAGACGATCGTCTATGCGCTTGAAGAGGGCGGCGTGCACCTTTATCACTTCGATCAAAACACTGGGTCCCTTAGCGAAGGTGGTACTCCTCTGGAAATCGCGTCAGGGGGTGGAATTTGTCCCACCGAACGTTAGTAGACATAAGGCAGCTTCCTTTTGGGCGTAGCGCAGGCTAAATACGGAAGCGAGCCAAAGCCGCGATTATTGCGGCACCCAAAAAGGCGCTGCGTCGCGGGCTCGCCCAGGTTCTTGGCTGCGCAAAAGGTGTTTGCTCAGGATGACGAGGGCGGTACTCAGACCCATTTTCTTGCTTACTTTTCCGGCTCCCATCCCTCCGGCAGCATGTCGAACGCCAGCGTGTCACGGTAGGCGAACTCATTGCCGTCCATCACGGCCACGGGGGTCAGCATGTGCCACACGCGGTCGTCGTCAAAGACGTAGCACTCGCCCATTTCGTGCATCGTGAAACGATCAATTTCACGTTTATCATTGTCGGTGATCACAACTTCGCCGCCCAGCGCACCGCAGCGGCCGAGCAGATGCGTCACGATATATTTCTCTCCATCTTTATGCAGGCCCGGCGGGCTGGTATCGCACGGACGCCCGGGCGTCGCCGTAAAGCGAATTACGTGCAGATTCACCAGATACTTTGTGCCTGGGGTCGAAAGCGGCAGATTAAGAAGGTGGTAGGCAATCAGCTTGCGAGCGCCTACAGAGCCGGCGATTTCCTGCGGCAGCGGAGCGTACTCTCGGGGCTTTCCGCCGAGCGTGGTGTTGTACTTTTCTAGCTGAACGTAAGGCGTGCTTTCCTCGACCGGCGAAACCTTTACCCCGCCGTTGGCAATTTCCGCCCGCAGGCGATTCAATGATCGATAGCGGTCTCCGCCTTCATAGTACTTATCGCGCGGAACCGACCAAGCAGCATGCGCCAACGACTGTAGAGCGCGCCCAACGTCCAGATCTACTCGCAGCGGCTGGCGGGTGAAGCCGCGCTGCACAAGCTCATTTCGTGCGCGCGCATTGACTTGGGTCGGAATGAAGCCGTCTCGATCCAGGGTTCCCATAAGATTAGCCAGTTAATTGTAATGATCGGCTCGTGTTCTTGACAGGACCTCTGGCCGTTCCTAGAATCCAAGCAGGGCGGTGTTTTGGCGTCGACAGCTAAGTTTTTGCATCTAAAATACTTAGCAGAAAATGGAGCCGTGCACCGGCAGCCGAAAGACACTATTCGTGTGAGCAAAATCCGCAGAGTTCTATGCCAGCAGATCCGAATATCGGTAAGCGCGAACGTGAAGTTCTGACCGCCCTTGTGGAGACTTTTATTTCCACGGGCGAGCCCGTGGGTTCACGCACGCTGGCGCGTTCCAATCGCGAAGGGCTGAGTGCCGCGACCATTCGCAATGTCATGGCCGATCTTTCCGAAGCCGGGTTCCTCGAGCAGACGCACACTTCCTCCGGCCGCGTGCCCACAACCGATGCATACCGCTATTACGTCGAGCAGATCAGCGGCAATACTCGGCTTGCGCCGCAGGAAGAGAGCATGATTTCCGACTCTCTGGCGGGCATCACCGACGTGCAGGAATTCATGGAACGGACTTCGCATGTGCTCTCGCTGATCTCACGCAATGTGGGCGTCACGGTGGCGACGGGCGGCGCCAAGAATTCGCTGGAGCATGTTTACTTTTCCCGCTTGGGAGATCAGAAAGTGCTTGCCGTGGTGGTTACGCGGTCGGGCCTGGTGCGCGACCGAGTGCTGCGGCTCGATCTGCCGCAGTCCGAGCTCGATCTCGCCGCGCGCTACATCAACGAGAACTTTCGCGGCTGGACCATGGAATCGATGAGATCCGAACTGGCCCGCAGAATCGAGCAGGAACGCAGCGAATATGACCGGCTGATGAATTCGCTCGAGCAACTTTATAAACAAGGGGCGCTGCCGGCGGAGTCGGCCGACTTTGTTTTTGTGGAAGGCGCAGCCAACCTCCTGGCGGGGCAGGAGGATCGAAAACGGTTGCAGGAACTACTGAAAACGCTGGAGGAGAAAGAAAAAGTCGCGCAACTGTTGGGCGCGTACCTCGACGTGAAACAGGAAGCAGTGAGGGTGGTCATCGGACTCGACGACGCGCTACCTTCGATGCAGAATTTTGTGCTGATCGGAGCTCCGGCACGCTCGGGCAAAGATATGTTCGGGTCGTTGGCCGTAATCGGGCCGACGCGCATGGATTATCAGCACACAATGACAGCAGTCTCCTATATTGCCCGCCTCTTCGACAAAATTCTTAACGAACCGGAGTAATCAAGCAGTATGAGTAAAGGAAACGGCAAGTCCGACGGACAAAATGTGAAGCTCGACTTGGAGCACGAACTACCTGTGGGTGAAGGTGGAGAGAGTAGTACGGCGCCCGGCACGGACATGTCTGGGCTCGATTCGGAGTTGCAGAGGGTGAAGGCAGAGCGCGATTCGCTGCTCGACCGTCTGGCTCGCATGCAGGCCGAGTTCGACAACGCCCGCAAGCGCGCCAGCAAAGAACAGCAGGAGTACCGCGACTACGCGCTGGCGGATGCGATGAAATCTCTGCTGCCGGTTGTGGACAGCCTGGAACGCGCTTTGCAGGTGAAATCAGCAGAGAACGACCTGCGGAGCGGAGTCGAGCTGATCTACAAACAGTTGCAGGCGGCGCTGGCAAAGCTCTCGGTGAGTCCCATCATCGCACAGGGGGAGCCGTTCGATCCGCGCTATCACGAGGCGATCGAGATGGTGGAGACGAATGAAGCTCCCGATCATCAGGTGATCGCGGAGTTGCAGCGCGGTTACAAATTCAAAGACCGTCTGCTGCGGCCGGCGATGGTCAAGGTCGCAAAGAATCCAGGGAAATAAGTTTCCCGCCGCTGGTTTATTTCTTCATTAGTAGAGAAATCGAGGAAAGGCGTCGATCTGGCTACCAACGCAAAACGCGATTACTACGAAGTGCTGGGCGTAAGTCGCAGCGTGAGCGAAGTCGAGCTGAAAAGCGCTTACCGCAAGCTGGCGATGCAGTACCATCCCGACCGCAACCCCAACAATCCTGATGCGGAGGAGCGGTTCAAGGAAGTCACGGAAGCATATGCAGTCCTGGCCGACTCCGAAAAACGGTCGCTCTATGACCGCTTTGGCCACGCCGGCGTGGGCAGCGCCGCCGGAGGAGTTGGCTTCGATGCCTCGGCGTTTCAGGATCTGGGTGACATCTTCGGCGAGTTCTTCGGGTTCGGGGACGTGTTCGGCGGCGGACGCCGGCGCAGTCGCGTGCAGCGAGGCGCGGACCTGCGTGAGGATTTGACGCTCGAATTTGAAGAAGCCGTGTTTGGAATGGAGAAACGCGTCACGGTGCGGCGGCACGAACTGTGCGAAGAATGCCACGGCTCGGGAGCCGCGGCAGGAAAGGGCCCCACCACCTGCAAGTCGTGCAACGGCCGCGGCCAGGTGCGCTACCAGCAAGGGTTTTTCAGCATCGCGCGCACATGTCCCACATGCCAGGGGACGGGCAGCGTGATTACCGATCCCTGCCCGAAGTGCAAAGGAGAAGGAAGAATTCTGCGCTCGCGGCCAGTCGAGGCGAAGATTCCCCCCGGCGTGGAAGATGGCACCCGCATTCGTTTCGCCGGCGGGGGCGAAGCCGGGCCTAACGGCGGGCCCGCGGGCGACCTTTACGTAGTGTTGCACGTGAAAGAGCATCCATTTTTTCTGCGCGAGGGCAACGATCTGCATTGCACAATCCCGCTCTCGATTACGCAAGCCGCTTTGGGCAGCGAGATTCGCGTCCCTACGCTCGAAAGCGAACACCTTCTCAAGATCCCCGAGGGCACGCAGCCGGGAACGACGTTCCGCATCCGCAACAAAGGCGTGCCGGTCCTCAATGGCCACGGCAAGGGCGATTTGTACGTGGAGGTGCGAGTTCAGGTGCCCACCAAACTGAACAAGCGGCAAAAAGAACTGCTTCAGGAGCTCGATGGGACCGCGAAGATCGATAATCAGCCCGTGATGCGCTCGCTGCTCGGGCGAGTGAAAGACATGTTCGGGTAAGCGCCAACATGTCGCGCCGCCGTTGGATTGCTGATGAAGTATCGGGTGATCGCGCCATCCTGGCGGGGTCTCATGCCGATCATCTCATCCGAGCCCTGCGTGCTCGCGTGGGACAAGAGTTCGATGTCGTGACTCCCGGAAACGTACGACGCGGCCGGGTTACTTCCATCGAACCTGGGCGCGTCGAGTTTGAGTTGGCCGAAGAAATTTCTGCTTGCCCGTCGCCCGATGTCATTTTGCTTTTGGCCATTTTCAAGTTCGACCGCATGGAGTGGGCGATCGAGAAGTGCACGGAGTTGGGCGTGGCGCGGATCTTACCTTTCATAACACGCCGCACCAACTCTCACTTGGCGTCGGCTTCGAAAAAGCGCATCGAGCGCTGGCGGCGCATTGCACGGCAAGCGGCGGAGCAGTCGCGCCGCGCCGCTGCGCCCGAGATAATCTCGCCGCTGAAAGTTGCTGATGTCTTGAATCTTCACGCTGGGTTGCGAATTCTGCTGTCAGAATCGGGAGAGCGGAATCTTCTGCGCGATGCGTTGACGATGCAGGGGCCAGAGACGAACGTCGCTCTGGCGGTTGGACCCGAGGGCGGTTGGACGGAAGATGAACTTCGAGCTTTTCGTGATGCTGGATGGATTTCTGCCTCGCTTGGCGGGACGATTCTGCGGGCAGAGACTGCAGCCATAGCGGCTGTGGCGATTGTGACGGCGGAGCTAAACTCGAAGTGAGCTCCGAAGCATCAGTGTTTCCTAGGTTCGGATTCGGACAGCCTTTGCGGCGTCATCCCCAACGCAGCCGTTCTTTCGGGCTGAGCCAGGGATCTCTCGGCAGAATACTTGCCATGTGCTAGTAGATCCCTCGACACGCCGGTGAAAACGCAAGCCTTCGGGATGACGCCTCGACGAGATAACTTTCAGACTGAGAGAGCGCACTTTTTCCCAAATGATTTCGCACAGGCGTTGCGGTGATATTCTGAGCTGCAACCGTGTCCAAGCAACAACCTCAGCTCTTCATCCCCGACGAACGACAGCGCGAAGCGATTGAGCATGTTCGCGGGCCGATGCTGGTGATCGCGGGCGCAGGCACGGGAAAAACCTCCGTATTAACGGAACGGATCGCATACCTGATTCGAAACGGCTACGCCAAGCCCCACGAAATCATCGCGCTCACCTACACCGTTGCGGCGGCCAACGAGATGAGGAGTCGCGTGCAAGCGTTGGTTCGCAAAAAAATTAACGCGGCCACCTTTCACGATTACTGCTATCGCCTGCTCAAGCGCACCCGCAAAGGCTTTGATGTGTTGGACGAAACCGATCTGTGGATTTACTTGCGCAAGAGAATCCACGAATTTCGGTTGCAGTATTATGTTCGCGCCGCCAATGTCAGTCAATTCCTCAAGGGCCTTCTCGATTTTCTCAGCCGCTGCCACGACGAACTGGTGACGCCGGAAAAGTATGCTGCGTACGTGGATCGGCTGGAGCGGGGTGAAGCGCAAATTCCTCGCGTGGCGAAATCAAAAGACCAATTGAGCGATGAAGAAGTGATCGGCCGCTGCCGGGAAATCGCCCGCGTGTTCCACATGACCGAGCGCTGGTTGCGCGAAGAAAACTTTGGGACGTTCAGCCACATGATTACCAGCGCTCACGCGCTGCTTGCGTCCGATCCGCAAATACTCGCCGCCGAGCGCGCCCGCGCACGTTTCATCCTGGTTGACGAATTTCAGGATGCCAACTTTGCTCAAGTCAAGATTCTTGCGGCCTTAGCCGGAACAGACGTTAACGTTTTTGGCGTGGGCGATCCCGACCAGTCGATCTACCGCTTTCGCGGCGCGTCGAGCGCGGCCTTTCAGTTATTTCGGCGGCAATTTCCCGAGAGCAAACTGGTGGTGCTGGGCAAAAACCGTCGATCGACCGTACCGATTCTGCAATGCGCCTTCGCCGTGATCGACAAGAACCCTCCGGTGTTTGAAAAATCTGCGCTTAAGAAAAATGATCGCGGGCCGCTCGATTATCAGCGGAGTCCGCTGGAATCGGCGCGCGAAGAAGAGGCCCAAGCGAAGGGGACGCATCTGGCTTCTGCTCCAGTCGAGGCGGTTGCTTTCAGCGGCAAGGATGCCGAATCGCCCGACGTGGTGAGCATGATCGAGCAAACCAGGCGCCGATCGCGTTGCAAGTGGAAGGACTTTGCTATTCTTTATCGCTCGCACGGCAATCGGGAAGAAGTCGTGCGGCAACTGGCGGAGCGGCAGATTCCGTTCTCAATCGAGAACATGGACGTGAGCGACACGCCAGAGGTGCGCGACCTCTTCGCTTGCGTCGCTGTGGTTGTTGATCTGACGTCGGATGCGGACCTGTTCCGCGCGGCCGCGCTGCCGCAGTTCGAGGTCGATCCCGAGCAACTTCGTGCCGCACTGCGCGCGATCGCACGCGAATCGAAAGATGGCAAGGTTGTGCCGCTGGCTACCGTGCTCGATACGGTTTCCGGGGGACGCGCCGTGCTGGAGTGTGTATACCGGTCCCGCGACGAAATTCAACAAAAGGATGCATCGGCACGCGCCGCTATGGAATTAGTTGCAAGAGAGTTCCGGCTCGCTTTGGATTCTTCCTTCTTGCAAGCCGCTCTGAATTTTGTCGGTGCGTGGGAGAAGAAAGGCACTACCAAGCAGAAAGACATTCGCGAATGGGCAGAGTATCTGGAGTATTTTCGTGAAGCCGGAGGAGTGATCCCGCTGCCTGCGAACGACGACGAAGATGCGCTTCGCCTGATGACGGCGCACGGTGCTAAGGGGCTGGAGTTTTCGCACGTGTTCATACTGCGCGTGACCAGCGGTTCGTTTCCGGTTAGCTACCGTGAAGCGCTGGTGGAGTTTCCGCGCGACCTGCTCGATCCCGATTCCGCCAGCGCAAGCGATGATAAGACGCTACACGATCAGGAAGAGCGGCGGCTTTTTTACGTCGCCATGACACGCGCGAAAGATTCGCTGCACATGTACGGACGGCAAGGGCTGGGCCGCGACAAAACACCCGCGGGCTACATGCGGGAACTGATCGGCAACCGTTCGTTGACCCCATATTTGAGATTCCGTACGGCGCTGCCGTTGCAGCCTGAGCTGATCGAGATCGCCGCGGCGGAGGAGCCAGTGCGGGGAAATGGTTCCCGCTTAGCGGGGTGGCTGAATTTGCCGCCGGCCGACGGACTGGGCGCACAACTCAGCGCAAGCGCGGTCGAAAGCTACGAAGCCTGCCCCTTGCAGTTTAAGTTCGAGCGCGAGTGGAAACTGGCGCGCGAGGTCAGCGCGGCAATGCAGTATGGCGCGGCCATGCACCGCGTTTTGCTGACCTACTACGAAGCAACGCAGCATAAACGCCCGAAGAGCGACGACGAACTGCTGAGACTGTTCGCGGAAGATCCGGGCATGGCTGCGATCGAAGATGACTACCAGCGCCGCTTATATCTGGCTCAGGGACTGGAGCAGTTGCGCGAGTTCCTGGCAGCGGCGCGTTCCGCGCCTGCGCCAGAGGTTCTGCACACCGAGGAATGGTTCGATTTTCAGGTTGCGGGAACCAAAGTTGCGGGGCGAATTGACCGTATCGATCGGCAATGCGACGGAAGCGTGCGCATCATAGACTACAAGACAGGCAAAGCGCGTTCGCAGGAAGATGCGGACGAGAGCTTGCAGCTTTCCATCTATGCCATAGCGGCGCGCGAGAAGTGGGGATATCGCGTAGGCGAATTGGTTTTCCACAATCTGGAAGGCAACGTTGCCGTGCTCTCGCGCCGGACCGAGTTTCAACTGGAGGATGCCCGCGAGCGAGTGCTGAAAGTGGTGGACGGCATCGCGGCTGCGAATTTCGAGCCGCGGCCGGCATATCACTGTAGCTTTTGCGCGTTCCGGCGGCTGTGCCCAGTGCAGGAGAAGCCCGGACCGAGGGTGCGCACTGTTTGACGGCAGATTCCTCGCGGCTCTTGCTGGTTCGCGGCTGCGAGCCGCTCGGAATGACATTTGTCGCTTGCCCCGTTCGCCCTGCACTGCATCGCGGAAGGTCAGACGCATGGGCCAGCCGCCAGGAGAGTCTTCGCCCCGCTGGTGCAAGCGCGGGGCTTGGGAGTGATCCAGATGTGGTTGTAAAGAAAATTGTCAACAAAAAATCAGGGGACGCTTTTAAGCGTCCCCTTTGACTTCGTACTCAACCCTTAGTGCTTCTTTTTCTTCTTAGCCTTTTTCTTGGTTGCCATTGGTTTCTATTCTCCCTTCCATTGTTCATGGAAAAATCTGCAACGATGTTTTGTTGCAACTACTTGATTGTATAGAGTCAATGAAAAATGAAGTCAAGAAAAAAATGCATTCGCAGAACGTATGATCTTGTACCAAAGTCACCGCGAGGAGAACAATGAAAAAGAAAAAGTCAAGAGAATTTGTGACGATGCCGCTACGTGATTCAAGAAGCGACTTGCTCTTCATCCAATGGGACGCCTGCTGCCGAGTCGTGCTCGCGTGACGGGTGGCTGTCGAATGGAAAAAGAGCTAGCGGCCCGGCGATCACTCACCGTCGATTTTCTTCCTGCCGCATCTATAATTGTGGGTTAGGAAATCTTTACGGGAGCGTGATCTATGGCGGCTTTCGAAGATGTTGTCATCATTTCCGGTTGTCGTACTCCTGTAGGAAAATTTCAGGGAAGTCTTGCGGATTTCACTGCGCCGCAGCTTGGCGCCATCGTCGTGCGCGAGGCGGTGAAGCGCGCCGGGATTAAACCAGAGCAGGTAGACGAGTGCATCATGGGCAACGTGGTGAGCGCGGGGCTGGGACAAAATCCCGCGCGCCAGGCAGCAATCTTCGGCGGATTGTCCCCGGCAACAGGTGCCATGACAATCAACAAGGTTTGCGGTTCGGGATTGAAAGCGGTGGCTCTGGCAGCGCAGGCGATTCAAACCGGCAACAGCTCGATCGTAGTCGCGGGCGGCATGGAGTCGATGACCAACGCTCCTTACCTTCTGCCGCAGGCGCGCAAGGGATATCGCTTGGGGAACGGGCAAGTGATCGACGCGATGGTGCATGACGGATTGTGGGACATTTACAACGACTACCACATGGGCATTACGGGCGAGAACGTCGCCGAAAAATACGACATTAGACGCGAGGAGCAAGATGAGTTTGCGGTGAACTCGCACCGCAAAGCTGTTGCTGCTATGAAAGAGTGCCGCTTCAAATCGCAAATCGTTCCTGTGGAAATTCCGGCGAAGAAAAAAGGCGCGGCACCGGTGATCTTCGAACGCGATGAATCGCCGCGCGAGGATACGACCATCGAAACGCTGCGTTCACTGAAACCCGCCTTCAAAAAAGATGGCACCGTGACGGCTGGCAATGCTCCCGGCGTGAATGATGGAGCCGCGGCCGTGGTGGTGACCAGCGCCACGCAAGCCAAGGAACTGGGTGCGCAACCCATGGCAAGAATCATTGCGCAGGCGACCAGCGGGGTCGAGCCGAAGTGGGTGATGATGGCGCCGGTTGGCGCTGTGCGGCAAATCTGGAGGAAAACCGGATGGAAGAATGAGGATGTCGATCTTTACGAACTGAACGAAGCGTTCTCGGTGCAGGCGCTGGCAGTGATGCGTGAACTGGGCTTGGATCCGAATAAAGTGAATGTGAATGGCGGCGCGGTAGCGATCGGGCATCCGATTGGCGCGAGCGGCGCGCGCGTCCTGGTGACGTTGATTTATGAGATGGCGCGGCGGAATGTGAAACGCGGCATTGCGGCGCTGTGCCTGGGCGGTGGCAATGCCGTGGCGATGGCGGTGGAAAGAGGTTAAGCGCTCTGGCTGGCAGCCGAGGCGGCACGGAGCGTAACTGTGAACACCGCTCCGCCTCCCGGCGCGTTGGCGGCTTCGATCGAGCCGTTGTGTTCCTTCATGACAGCTTTGCAGATGCTCAGGCCTAGTCCGGTGCCGCGGCCGGGACGCTTGGTGGTATAGAAGGGGTCGAAAATATTTCCTAAAATCTCAGCGGCAATGCCGGGTCCATCGTCCTGGAAACTTGCCCAAACCGAATCGCCGCCGCCGCCCAGGCGGATGCGCAGGCTTCCCCGTTCGCGGATCTCGCGAATCGCTTGCTCGGCATTCAAAATTAAGTTTAAGAAAACCTGCATCATCTGATGAGGATCGGCCTCGACATAGGGAAGGCCCGGCTCGGGCAGAAAATCCACCGTGATGCTGTTCTTGCGCAGGGAATAGGAGTGCAGGTTGAGGGTGCGTTCAACAATCTCGGCCAGGTTCACGCGGCTTTTTCCGGGCGCGGGTGGGCGCGAGAAGTATGTGAGATTGTGAACTATTTCCGCCGCGCGGCGGGCTTGCTGTTGCAAAATGCCGATTTGCTTGCGCGCGGCATCGGTGGTCTGGCTGTCTTGCAGCAGTTCGCTGACTCCCAGGATGCTAGTCAGAGGATTGTTCAGTTCGTGGGCCACGCCGCCGATCATCGCCCCCATGGCAGCGAGACGTTCGCTTTGAATAATCTGCTGCTCGAACTTCTTTTCCATGGTGATGTCGCGGACGGAAACGATGACGCCGGCCAACTTGGAGTCTGCATCGAATAACTGACTGGCGGAAGCGCGCATGGTTCGCCAACTTCCGTCGCGGTGCTTGGCGGCGTATTCGGCGGAGCCAAAGCTTTTGGCGCCGGAGATCACTTCGCGATACATAATGGCAAGTTCTGACGAGTGGTCTTCGGTCTCTGAAATCTTTTTGCCCAGCAAGTCTTCGGGCTGGCAGCCGAGCAGGTCGCTGACACGCGAGCTGACGAAGGTGTAACGCTCGCTGAGATCGACCACCAGAATGAGATCCGGGAAGCTTTCGAGCAGGTGGCGGCGGAATTCCTCCTGTTGCGCGACTTGCCGCTCCAGCTTGCGCCGCTCGGTCACGTCAATCAGGGTTCCCTGGTAGCGAATCAGCTTGCCGGAAGCATCCCAAACCGCGCGCGAAGACTGGAGAAAGACGGCCGGAGAGCCGTCCTTTTTGCGCAGCGTGATCTCCCTCCCGCGCACCCCACGGCGATCGTCGATGGCGCGTCCGAGGACGGGAGTCTCGGCGGGATTCATGTTCAATTGTGCCGGATCGAGTGCCAGAAATTCGTCTTTTGTCGCGTAACCTAGAATGCCGACCAGCGCCAGATTAGCGTCAAGCAACCTGCCTTCCGGTGTGCTGAAATACGCTCCCTCCTGCATGGTTTCGAACAACTCAGTGAAGCGCATTTCCTTTTCGTGCTGGCCAGTAACATCGCGCCCGAGCACGCTTGCGCCAACCACCTCGCCGCCCTTTATGATGGCATTCAAAACGCATTCGAAGTAAAGGGGCCGCGGATTATTTTTCAGCCGGACGCGAACCGTTCCCGTCCAATGCTTCTTATCGAGGAATCTCGCCAGCGCCGCTTCCAGAGTTGTGCGGGAGGGTTCTTCAAGAAAATCAGAAAGTTTCTTCCCAACAATGTCGGTGTAGTGGAGTCCGAGCAACAGGCTGACGCTCTTATTGACCGTGCGCACGGTGCCATCGAGAGAGACGGCGCAAGCGGCGTCGTCGAACGAGTCGATTAGTTCCTTGAAGCTGCGCTGCGAACGCGCGATCATCTCGTTGAGCTGATCGAGTTGCTCCTCGGAGGGCGCAGCGCCCACCCGCTCCTGCAAACCATGTAACAGAACCTTGAGCTCGCTGACTTCCTTGCGCCGGCCATAGGCGTAGGCCGCCAGAAGAATGGATAAGACGAACACGCCCACCGCTGCCGGACCCAAGTGATAGGGCAGGGATTCCAGACGCTCCCAGGCGAGGGCGGCAAAGCCGGCGGCCAGCAGCACCATGAAGAGAAGAATCCAGCGCCAGAGCTGTGATTCCTCGCGCTCCAGGTTCTGTGGTGCGCGGCTATATCGAGGCGTGCCGGAAGTATCCTGGGTCATGGTTACAGTGTTCAGAGTTCGCGAAGCGTTAAGACCGTAAGCTATTCAGGCTGATCGTATTTTACAGGGGTAGGAATTGCGCCTTGTTAGAGAATCTGGTACGCCGAGGTTACTTTGGTTCGGCTGCGCACCACGTTGACTTGTTGAACCAGGGTTCTAGGCCCCGCCTGCGCTCCCCGCGCAAGCGTCCAGCGGCGCCATCTTGACTTCCCGTAAAACCGTAGTATGGTATTGGGATTTGTTGGGCCGGAACTAGACCGGCTCAGCTGGGGATTCTTTCATCGCGCCCTGTTCAGGGCACGTAGTCGGGTTTGATCCGCGTTCGATTTTTTTCGCAAGGAGGCCACAATGGCCGCAAATCCTATTCCGGTTCCCGAACTGACCTTCGAGATCGTCAAAAGTCCACCAGAGATCTTCGTCCGCTGCAACGGCAGAATCGTTTCCGCGACAGCGCAAGATCTCCGCGGCACTGTTCGCGACCTGATCCCCGGTACGAAGAGAGTAGTTCTCGACCTGACCAATGTCAGCTACATGGATAGTTCCGGCTTGGGCGCTATCGTCAGTATCTACCTGACTGCCAAAAGACAGGACTGCGAACTTAAGCTGATTAATCTGAATCAGCGCCTCAAGGAACTGTTCCGGCTCACCAAGCTAGCAAAGATTTTTGAAGGCCACGAGGACATGCTGGGCGTGACACCGGACTGATCCTGGGCGAGTTTTCCACAGAGCGGCTGTGACAGCTATCACAGCCGGAGCCCATCCGCGGGCGTAGCTTGAGCAGATTCCCGAATCGGGCGTTCGTGTGCCCCCTCACCGAATTCCCCGGGCCGGGAGTTTCCCATGCTCTACAAGACTCTCAGCGCCGCGGTGTACGGCATCGACGCCAATATCATTCAAGTGGAGGTGGATTGCTCAGGCATCAAGTGCGATCAAGACCATTTCCACACCGTCGGCCTGCCCGATGCCGCGGTGCGCGAGAGCCGCGACCGCGTGCGCGCCGCGCTGAAGAACTGCGGCTACGATATCCCACCCACGCATATCACCATCAATCTTGCTCCTGCTGACATAAAAAAAGAGGGGTCAGGATTCGATTTACCGATGGCGCTCGGCATCGTTGGCGCTTATGGCGGGCTGACCAAGAAAGATATTCCTGACTGCCTGTTTATCGGCGAGCTTTCGCTCGACGGGGGAGTGCGCGGCATCCGCGGCACCCTGCCGATTGCCCTTGAAGCCCGCTCCCGGAAAATTTCGCGGGTGGTGGTTCCCGAGGCCAATGCGCGCGAAGCCGCCATGGTCGGAGGAGTCGATGTTTACCCGGTGCGCTCATTGCTGGATGTGATTCACTTCGTCAATTCCGGCAATGGGATCGTTCCAATGAAGGCCGATGGCGATGCCCTGCTGCGCGAGTCGCAGGAATTCCTGGTTGATTTCAAAGACGTGCGCGGTCAGCAAACGGCGAAGCGCGCGATTGAGATCGCCTGCGCTGGCGGCCACAACATATTGATGATCGGCCCGCCGGGGTCTGGCAAGACGATGCTGGCCAAGCGCATGCCCACGATCTTGCCGCCGCTCACGTTCGAAGAAGCTCTGGAAACGACCAAGATTCACAGCGTGGCTGGCGTGCTCGAGCCGGGAAGCGGCCTGGTGGGCACCCGGCCGTATCGCGCGCCGCATCACACAATTTCCGATGCCGGGCTGATTGGCGGAGGAATAGTTCCGCGTCCGGGCGAAGTTTCGCTTTCCCATAACGGGCTTCTCTTCCTCGACGAACTGCCCGAGTTTCCCCGCAACGTTCTCGAGGTTCTGCGCCAGCCACTCGAAGATGGGTCGGTCACCATCGCCCGCGCCTCGATGGCGCTGACGTTTCCGGCGCGGTTCATGCTGGCGGCGGCCATGAATCCCTGCCCCTGTGGCTTCCACAACGACCGCACCCGCGAGTGCCAGTGCACCACGCCAATGATTCAGCGCTACATCTCAAAGATCTCCGGGCCGCTGATGGACCGCATTGATATTCACATCGATGTGCCCGCGGTGAACTACAAAGAGATGCGCTCGAGCTCAGAACCTGAAGGCTCAGCCAAGATTCGTGAGCGCGTGGTGCGCACGCGCAGAACGCAACTGGCTCGCTTCGCTCCCGCGCGCCATAGGATCTATTGCAACGCGCAGATGTCGTCGCGCCACATCCGGCAGTTCTGCGAACTTTCCACCGATTGCGAACGCCTGCTGGAACGCGCCATGACCCAGCAGGGACTCAGCGCCCGAGCCCATGATCGCATTTTGAAAGTGGCGCGTACCATCGCCGACATCGAAGACGCTGCCGCCATCGAGCCCAAGCACATTGCTGAAGCCATCCAGTACCGGTCGCTGGATCGCACGTACTGGACGTGATCCGGTTCCAAACTTCAGCTTTCACTCGATCGGCGCCTCACGAACAAGTAAGGGATCTGTATTGCTGGAAAATTCCGCCTCCGCTTCCCTTTTCACAACTTTTCTGGCACTACTTATCGCCGCACGATGGCACCGGCTCTTGCACGGTGTTGTCCCGGTTACTGAGAAAACAAAAATCCAGAAGACCCTTGTATTCGTCTCTCACGTCGACGGGTACATCACGATCGACGAGTTGCTCGAATTTGAAATCGATGGCTCCGCTCTCATGCACAGTCGCCAGCACATAGCCGTACGCGTAAGTGAGAGCAAGCGTGTTGGGGGGAAGACTGTCAGGTAAGCGGTAGCGTCTCGCGCCCGCGGTACCTACTAGTACTCCAGTCAGAACGTTCTCCGTCTTGCCATCGTTTAGGGGCAAAGAGTGCTTGTTCTTCCAGTACTCGGTGTTGAAGAGATCTTGCACATAGAAATGAGAATGACTGGCAATGAGGTAAACGCGCTTGTGAGTGGTATTCTGCAATTCCCATAGATCTTCATAAGCCCGCCGGCCGCTCTCCAGGCTTTTGCGATTGTCTTCCGCCGAAGAATACGGGTCACCATTCATGCTGTGGCCACAAGCCAGACTGTTCGGCAGCGCGCGATGCATCCCCACTACAACCGCCTTCAACGCCGCATCGGCCTCATCATCCTTCAAGACTTGTTCCAGCCACGCCATTTGGGCGTCGTCGAAACCGGCATCAAAGGAGTTGTCGAGGCTGATGAAATCGACGTTGCGCTGGTTCCAGTGGTAATAGGCTGTTTTTGACCCGCCAATCCACTTGCTGAATTTTGTGATGAATGCCTGATGGCTCAACTCTTTATCGGCCGCCGTATTACCATGCAAATAGAGTTCATGATTGCCGATGACCAGGTGAACCGGGATTGATGCGAAGGGAGCTATCTCGTGCTTGAGGAAATCGTCCCAGGCGGCCTTGCGATATTCCGCCTGCGTGAGTTTGTGGCCTGAGTTTTGCATGTCCTCATCGGGAGCTGTGCCGGCGCGAAAATCTCCAAGATGCCAGTAGAACTCGATATCGTGGGAGCGGGCGTTGCTGGCAATGGCAGGCATTACCACATCTCCACAGTTCCTGGAATCGCCCGAAACGGCGAAACTCCAAGTGCTCTCGTGATCTCTCTGAGCGTGCGAGAGCAGCGACATGAGGCAAACAACCGCAATAAGAAAGGCACTCGAACGGAGAAGCATGGTTCCTCCGATTGCAGCATGGGCAAGACAAGTTGAGAGTACCTCAGTTGTCAAGCTCGTGCAGAGTGCGGTAGGAATGCAAGATTCGCGGTAGGCGTGAGCGGAGACGCTCGACGCCAACCTTTGCGGAGATTCTTAACCTACTTTCAGGCTCCCGGCGTATCTTGCGCTACCGGGTTCTGATGTGGAGGAGGATTAGGATATCAGCAAGAATTCTCTCACGCCGCTGGCGCGCGCACGAGGGCATCGTACTCCTGCTGCGATTGCGCAGGCAGCAACACCCAAAGCGTGTAGACACCCACTGCTGTGCCGAAGGGAATGTTGAACAGCGAGAGGAATCCGAGAACGATGGCGAGAATGCGCGCCCAGGATTCGCGTTGTAGCAACCCCCACCCAGTCAGGAACCCAACCGCCGCTTTGGCGAGTACAAATATACCGATTACACTTAACAGCGGACGCAGGAACCCGGTCGGTGGTCCTTGCGCGCCCATATCCACGAAATCGTGCAAATGAGCGAATAAGGAATTTGCCAGAACGAGGAGAACGACTCCGCCGATGCTGCTTAATGCGGACACAGCCAGCCAAAAAATCCCCAGCAGTTGAATGTGTCCCTGCACTCGCCCGGGCCGCTGCGGAATCACGGATACTGGTCCGACAACCTGTTTACCGCAGCGGCTGCAAAAAGCCTGCCCCGGTTGAACTGCCGCCCCGCATCCATCGCAGAACATTTTGTTCGCTCCTGGTTAGTGATACGTTCGTCGTCGCGCCTAGGTTCCCACGAGAAGCGTGCCGAAGGTTCAAGGTTTCAAAGGTTTCATAGGTTTCAAGGCTTCCGAGCTTCGACATTATCAATCATTTGAGACTCTGCTGATCTCGTTCCACGTCCGATCCGAAAAGGCGCGGCCTCGAATTGCGAACTTGCAAACTTTAGATCAACGAAAAGGCCACCCGGCAACTGGGCGGCCTTCTCTTCAAGGGAGAATAGTTCCAACGGAGGCTTAGATTCCGTCAAAACTTTCTGGACAAAATCTTATGAGCCGAAAAAGCGGGGTGTCAAGCAATTTTATCCGAAATAAATCCCTTTAGTTTCTGTAAGTTACAGATAACGTCAATATGGCCCGCAGGCGTTTCAAATTGGGACAAATTAGTCTAACGATACGCCTAACCCGCTAATTGTGAAGCAGTTAAGACCGGGGAATCCCGCTACGAGCACTCTTGGAAGTCACGGAACCTTCCTCTAGCCTCTCTTCCACCTCCAGCCTCTGTTCCAGATGCAGGGCGATGAAATCGGTTTGGTCGGGATCACCAAATACCGGCCCGGGAAAATACTTCCGCAAAAGAACCCGCGCCCCGCCGAATGCCAGTCCTGCCGCAATCGAGATCGCTCCCACGATAATGCAGAGAAGAATGATGTTGAACAAAAGATTGGCGAGATTGTCCTTCTTGTCAAAATAGGTGTTCTGGTTCCAGGTGACGCTGGCTTCATAATGCACCGCCCCCAAGAGCGCCTGCGCATCGCTAGCCGCAAGCAGACCTGACGCGATGACAACGATTGGGCCGGTGCGTTTATCGAAAAAGGGTCCCACGTTTTGGACCGCCGAAACTCCCGCCTGAGGTTGCGCGGCATGATTGGCCAAATCGATGCGCCGGAGGTGCTCGGCAGCCAGCGCGGGGGTGGGGTATTCAACCAGCATCAGGGTCGCTTCTCCGCCAGGAATGGAGTATTTCCCCAAGGCCACTTCCGGGCTGGAGCCGAAATCGACCAGATCTGCACCTAAGGGCGACCCGATCGCCCCCAAAGCCAACGGCCCCTCAGCATATTTCTCGGTGTTCGCCTTGTAATTGTGCTGAGGCATGTAGGCAAGAATCGGGGGCAGGCTGCCGGCGTTACCAACTGGCCGGGGCAGCAGGCCGGCCAACTCACGCAGTGCCGCCGGTGACATGGCTGTCACCTGGCTGAAGACGGCATCCACAAGGATGTCACCACGGTAAAACAGAACCCGGTTTCCCAAGGAGGCCCCTTGATCACCAATCTCTTCGCGGGGCATCTCCGGGCGTAGATAAAATGTGTAGGCTCCGAATGCACCGCTGGCGTCGTTGAACCGAGCCGCGCGGATCTTTACGGTGCGGCCGTCATCGCTCTTATAGGTAGCGGTGGCAAGGTCAGCGAATCCATATTCGTTCAGCAGGGCGGCATTGCTCGGATCGGCGGCGGCGGCATCTTTGCTGGCCTCAGGCGGGTCTTGCATCTGCCATCCAGCAAATTGCTGGGGAAGAATGGGTGGCAAGGGTGCTTTCGAGGCGGGGTCAGCCGCGAAAGCGGCGGCGAGCAGCCACACGATCACCGTCAGATACAAAAGACTGCGCCTAGGAGACAGAAAACAACGCGACACACGAATCCCCTTCCTTTGATTAGACCACACTGTAGGGGGAAAAGTTCCGCCGAATCCCTACAGAGACCGCATTGCCCCGGCCATTACCTTTCCTTCCCTGCCTCGTCTACACCTCATGCGCCGGATAGCCGTCGTCCTCGCTGTCGCGACCTCATTGCTGGCTCAAAACTCAGAACTCAAAACCGCCGCAGCCGTGCTTGATCGCTACAAGCAGGCACTGGGCGGCGCGGATGCGATTGCCAAGGTGCAATCCGAAACCATCCGCGGCGAGCTTGAAGGCACCGGGGTCACCTTCGTCAACTACGCCAAACCGTTCAAGACACTGACCAAGATCACGCTGCCCGATGGCAAGCAAATCACCCAGGGATTTGATGGCAAGGTATCTTGGACCGTCACTTCTGAGGGCGCGAGTATCGACAAAGACACACCACTCGAATCCATCCGGCGCGATGCCGACCTGCAGTATCCGCTGCATCAGCCTGACTATTTCCAGAAGTTCGAACTCGCCGGCGTGACCGATTTTGAAGGCCACAAGTGCTATTGGCTGCACGGCACGACGCACTGGGGAAAAGACAACAATCAGTTTTACGACGTGAACAGCGGATTGTTGGTCGGCTACCGCTTCCAGGTCGATACCGCTTCAAAGGACATCGCTATTGCACTGTTCGACGACTACAAACGCTTCGGTGATCTGCTAGTCGCTACTAAGAATGTCTCCCGTGTGGGAGATCGGACTCAGACGTACATCTATAAATCGGTGAGCTACGAACCACTCGCGGATTCTCTGTTCGAACTGCCGCCGGCCGTGAAGGATCTGATGCATTGATCGGGCAATGAGACAATCGAGCACAATTCCGGCTAGTTTCCTGTATACTGCGCCGTCTCATGAAAACGACCTTGAGAACTCCGCTCTCATCTCTTTTCGTCCTGTCCATTCTTCTCACTCCCGCTGCTAGCCAAACTTCCCAGCAGTCGGCTCAACCTGAAGCCGCGCCCCTGTTCACCTTTCAGGAAGTCATGATTCCCGTGCGCGACGGCGTTCACCTGCAAACCGTCATCCTCGCTCCCATCGTTCAAAAAGGCCCACTGCCTATCTTGTTCCGTCGCACACCCTACGGAGTTCCCGACAAGGCGCCCACCGAGATGCCCGTGTCGTGGAAGGAACTCGCCAAAGACGGCTACATTTTCGTCGTCCAAAACCTGCGCGGACGGTTCAAGTCGGAGGGAGTTTTCAAGCTTTCTTCGCAGGTCGATCTCAACGACCCCAGGGACACGAACGAGACCACCGACGCTTACGATTCCATCGACTGGCTGGTCAAGAATGTTCCCAACAATAACGGCAAAGTTGGCATGTACGGCGTCTCCTATGACGGCCTCACTACCGCCCTGGCGCTTCTTCACCCGCATCCCGCGCTGAAAGCCATGAGTGAGCAGGCCTCGCCAGTCGATCAATGGATGAACGACGACGATCATCGCTACGGCGCTCTGCGCGAAAGTTACGACTTTGAATACGCCGTGCTGGAACAATCCGATAAGAACAAAAACACTCATTTCGAATTCGAAACTTACGACACTTTCGAGTGGTACTTAAATCTCGGCCCGCTCTCGAACATCAACGCGAAATATCTTCACGGCTCCATTCCCTACTGGAATTCGACTATCGACCACCCCGATTACGACGAATTCTGGAAAAAGGAAGCCTGGGTGAACCAGCTTCACTCATCCACAGTTCCGAACCTCAACGTAGCCGGATTCTGGGACCAGGAAGACCCCTGGGGCCCATGGCAGATTTTTCGCCATGCAGAACAGAACGATCCCGATCACACCAATTTCATCGTCGCCGGCCCGTGGTATCACGGCCAATGGCGAACGGCTAAAGCAGACAGCATCGGCCTGATCACGCTCGGCGGCCACGAAACCGCGCGCGAATTCCGCGAGAACATCGAAGCGCCATTCTTCCGCTACTACCTGCACGGCGAGGGTGAGAAGCCGCAATGGCAGGCCAGCATATTTCAGACCGGCTCTAACAGCTGGCACACGTACGCGGCTTGGCCGCCGAAAGAAGCGAAAGCTACCAATCTTTATCTGCACAGCGATGGCACGTTGTCATTTGCAGCGCCTGGTGCGAAATCGGCAAGAGCCTACCGTCAATATGTTTCCGATCCCGCGAACCCCGTTCCCTATCGCCAGCGCCCTATCTCGCCAACGTATCCCGCCGGAGACTGGCGCACCTGGGAAGTTGCCGATCAACGTTTCGTCGAAGATCGTCCCGACGTGCTCACCTTCGTCAGCGAGCCGCTCGATCACGATCTCACCGTCACCGGTCCACTCGCCGCCGATCTCTTCGCCTCGACCTCAGGCACAGACAGCGATTTCATCGTGAAGCTGATCGATGTCTATCCGCAGAACGCGCAGAAAAACGACTGGAAAGATGAAGACGGCCCCAAGCCCGGCCAGTATGCGCAATCGCTGAATGGCTACGAACTGCCTATCGCGATGGAAGTCCGCCGCGGACGCTATCTAGAAAGCTTCGAAACTCCGCACCCGCTCAAAGCCAACAAACCGATCGAATGGAACGTTCCCCTGCGCGATCACGACCACGTTTTCCTTAAAGGACACCGCATCATGGTGCAGATTCAATCCACGTGGTTCCCGGTCATCGACCGCAACCCACAGAAATTCGTGCCCAGCATCTACAAAGCGTCAGCGTCAGACTACGTCTCAGCCACCCAGCGCATCTACTGCTCGCCCGACCTGCGGTCGCACCTTGTGCTGCCGGTCATGCCGTAATTCTCAATTTCCATTAC
>JASHQM010000023.1 GCA_030039165.1 Candidatus Sulfotelmatobacter sp.
CGATGGCAAGGTGCATGTCTGCGACGGCCTCAAGTAGCCGTGGCGTTCTTCAGTCTCATAAACGGCAATTCTTGCAGCAGTGGTGTCCCAGCTCTCAAGTCGGAACTACTCCGATGGAAGATCTTTCGAACTTCGCAACTTCCAAATTCCCCGATTGCTCAATCACTGAGCCGATCAATTGCCCAATTCCCTAGATTTTCTGCTTTTTCCATTTTCCCCGCTTGAACAGAATCGCGCTGGCTACAGCCATGGAGCTTTCTGCGATAGCGATTGAGAAGAACACTCCGTTGGAATGCAGCCCCATGGAAATCGATAGCCAATAGGCAAGAGGAATCTCGAACAACCAGAATCCGAAGAAATTGACGATCGTCGGAGTAATCGTATCGCCGGCGCCGTTGAAGGCCTGCATCATCACCATGAAGTAGGCGTAGCCGAGATTGCCGTAGCTGATGATGCGCAGGCAGGCCGCTCCTAAGCGCAGGACGTTCGCATCGTGCGTGAAGAGGCGCACGATCGGTTCAGAAAAGAAGATGAAGATCACTCCGATCGCGCCGAGGAACATCATGTTGTAAAGTCCGGTGCGCCAGACGGCTTTTTCGGCTCGCTCGGGACGGCCTGCGCCCAGGTTTTGTCCCACTAAGGTTGCCGCAGCATTGCTCAGCCCCCATGACGGCAAAATCACAAAGACCACAATGCGGATGCCGATGGTGTATCCGGCGAGCGCTGCCGCGCCGAACATGCTGACGATGCGAACCAGGCCGATCCAGCTCGTATGCGCGATGGCAAATTGCAGGATTCCGGTCAGCGACACACGCAGCAAGCGACCCAGTACTGCGGCGCGCAGGCGAATCTGGCTGCCGAGAATGCGGATGCGCTCCGTGCCGCGCATCAAGCGATAGAACTGGTAAAGCACGCCGATGCTGCGGCCGGTGAATGTCGCCAAGGCCGCGCCGGTAACGCCAAGTCGGGGGAACGGCCCCCAGCCGAAAATCAGGCAGGGATCGAGCACGAGATTGATGATGTTTGAAACCCAGAGCAGGCGCATGGCGATGGCGGCATCGCCTGCGCCGCGGAAAATCGCATTGTTCAGAAACAACAGCAGTACCGCGCAACTTCCGCCGAGACAAATGCGCGTATAGCCGCTGCCGATGGCAATAATCTCCGGCGATGCGCCCATAAGACGCAGCAGATTCGGCGCCCAGATCAGGCAGGGAATGCCAATGGCAAGCGAAACAATCAGTCCGAGAAAAATTGCCTGCACGCCTGCGACGGCAGCATCTTCGGGATCTTTTTCGCCGATGCGGCGTGCGACCATGGCGGTAGTCGACAAACTCAATCCCATGGCGACGGCAAAAACAATGCTCAGCATCGATTCCGTAAGCCCGACCGTGGCCACGGCATTCGCGCCGAGACGTCCCACCCAAAAAACGTCGACAACGGCGAACAGGGACTCGAGCACCATTTCCAACACCATGGGCACGGCGAGCAGGAAAATGGCGCGGTTCAGGCTGCCGGAGGTGTAGTCCTGGTGAGAGCCGCGAATGGCCTCCCACAGCGATGACCACAGCGATGGCTGCGCGGGCTGTTGTGAGGCTAGAACGTTGACTTCTATTGCGTCCATATAGACCTCTGCGATCGTCGCGTTGCGCGCCGGGAATCGGGCGAGAACGCCGCTGAAACAACTAGAGAATTAGAGAAAACAAACAGGCTTACGAGGGGTGAACTAACGCGGGTTGGGAACAATCATCATGGCGCGACCTCAAGAAGGATTGCAGGGGCCCACAACGAAACCACAACATTGTAGCGTTCATTGTGGCCACTCGGCAACTGTTATTAGCCGTTGGTAGCGTCCTAGTTCGCGTGTTCTAGCATCAACGCACTGTTAGGACACTACCTAGCCGTTTTGATCCAGTTCCGTAAGAAGGAAAAACCCAAGGCTGCTCCTTTAGGGTCTTCGCATCTCCTGCACAACGTCCCGCAGGGAAAAATGCAGGAAGGGAGTCGGGGTCAGTGTGAGCAGAAGCATGATGACCGCGAAACCAGCCAGCCAGGCGCGAGTACCTTTGACTTTTGGCCAGTCGGCGACATGCGGATGCCGGAGGCTGCTCAGCCACAGCAAAATAGCCCACATCAGCCAGACATAGCAATAGTAGAAAGCCATAACCAGCAAGGAAATCGTGGTAAGCCACGAGATCCAGCGGTGCGCCCGGGGAGTGATGGAAAAAACAATGTGGCCACCGTCGAGCTGGCCTCCAGGCAAAAGGTTAAGCGCCGTGGCAAACATCCCCACCCAGGCCGCAATTGCCGCTGGATGCAGCAGCAGACGATGCAAAGGAAGCACAGCCGCGTAGCCAGTCCCGTAGGCCACGAAAAGACTATGCATCCAATAGAAGATCAACGGAAATCCCAATTCGAGATCGGCGGGCGGTGTTCCCACAGGAATGGGTTTCGATAATCCCAGCGAAAAGGCGAGAACAAAGGTAGCCACTACAAATCCCGCGATCGGGCCGGCGACGCCAATGTCGAACAATCCCGTGCGGGAGCGGATTGGCGACTTGATCCGGATAAAAGCTCCGAAAGTTCCGATCAATGTGGGAGCAGGAATGAAAAACGGCAGCGTGGCCCAGACACCATAGCGTTTGCAGTAGAGATAGTGCCCCATCTCGTGAGCCAAGAGAATCAGCATCAACGTCCCGCCAAATGGAATGCCCAGCAGCAAACGAGCGGGATGGACCAGCGCCCAGGGCATGCTGAATAGAGAGCTCTCCTCGAACAGAAACGCGGGCAGGCCGCGATCAAAGTTATGCTGCATATCCGCGCCGACGACGAGCGTGGTAAAGCAGGTGAGCAACAACAGCAAAGCATGGAGCCAGTAACGCTGCCGCGGCCGGGGGGCTGCATACACCGGCATCGGCCGCAGGTATTCAATAGTCGAAGAAGTAAATGGAGGAGTCTGTTCCGACATGAATTGGTGGTCTTGCGATCAAGAACCAGCTGCTTAGATGCTACTACGTAACGGGACTGCGCTGTATTCAGCACCTAGAAAAACGGGAAGCGATTGGAACGAGTGATAGGGAGAACTGCACCGCGGTTTCTGTGTACTGAGACTGGCAGCCGTGTAACTGGTTGCTGTAGTTAATCGATGGACTGCAATTCTTTGCCGGGCTTAAAGCGTACGGCTTTACCAGGAGGGATCGACACTTCGGCGCCGGTGCGGGGATTGCGGCCGATGCCAGTCTTGCGTGGACGCACGTTGAACACACCGAAACCGCGCAGCTCGATACGTTGTCCGCGCGCCAGTGCATTCTTCATGCTTTCAAAGACGGTTTCTACCGCCGATTCGGCCTTAGTCTTGGTGATGCCTGTTCTGTTCACTACTTCGTTGATGATGTCGAGCTTGATCACGAAAGGCTCCCCATTTTGCTGGAACGACGACCCCTCAAGTGATTGATGCTATGGGAGATAAGAGAGATTGTCAACGGGAGCATCACAGAAAGCAACCGGCGGAATTCTGTAATTGGGTAATTTTGTAATTTGGTAATCTTTGGTCTTTCCCCCACGGCCGGCGGGAAGCACGTTCTAAGTTGCCCGATTACCCAATTACCAAATCTCGCTAGCGTCCTTCGTCTTCCTTGAACATGTATTTGATGGCGGGTTTGTAGATCATCAGGTTGGGGTGGCCGCTTTCGCGTGTGAGCTTGATGCAATGCTTGTCGTACCACTCGATCACGCCGTGCAGTTCTTCGCCATCCTGAAGCACGATCACCATCGGAGTTCTCGTCTGCATCTGCTTCTGGTAATAAAAGTTTTCGGCGTTGGTCTGCTCGGGAGGGATAGCCTTGCGGCTGCGGTCGAACCCCCGCTCTGGCCGTTCGTGCCGCTCACTACGATCTCGCCGCTCTACAGCCTGTATATAGTTGGAATTATGATTGTGATTGCCATGATTATGATCGGTGCGGTTAAACGCCGGACGGATCAGCTTGCGGTTGGCAAAATTTTCCTCTTCCGGTTGGAGAGGAGTGGGATCGATCGTCTCTTTCATAGTGGCGCTTACTCCTGCACACGCGTTCGACCAACCAAATTGTTAGAGCCCGCTGAGAAGTTATTTACGAAGGCGTGAAATTTTACCTACCGTACCACAGGAATCGTGCGCTGACAACCCCGCTTAAGTGCCATGCGACGCGAGTGTGCCAAAAGTTGCACACTCCGGTAGCGGGATTCTAGATTTTGGACAGATCTGCGCCTCGGCGCTCGTGTCCGAGACCCGTGACCACGGCCACGAGCGTGGCGGCAATCAGGACTGTCCATGCCATAACTGGAGCGTACACTCCCGCAAATCTCTGCTCCACGATCTTCGCCTGGATCTTTATGTTCCACGATGAAAGAAAGTTTCCCAACTGGTAGGCGAAACCAGGAAAGGTCCCGCGCACGCCTGCAGGTGAAAGCTCGTTCAAGTGCGCGGGAATTACTCCCCACGCGCCCTGCACCATAAATTGCATGATAAAGCCGCCGAGCGCGAGCATGGCCACGGTATGGGAGTACGCCCACAGAGGAATTACAGGAATCGCCAGCAGCGCCGCAATCACAATTGCCCTGCGCCGGCCGATTCTCTCGGACCACGTACCGAAGCAGACGCCTCCAAGCAAAGCACCAACATTGGCGACGATGGCGATTAGCCCAACCGTCTGCGGCGTATAGTGGTGGTCCTTCTGAATGAAAGTGGGATAGAGGTCTTGCGTGCCGTGGCTGAACGAATTGAAGCAGAACATCAGTAGCACCAGAAACAGGAACGTGCCCAGGTAAGACAGAATGTCGGCGCCCAGGTGCATCTCTGCTTTTTTCGATACTTTCCCCTGCAGCCAGGCGGGAGATTCATCCACCTTGGTGCGGATATAAATGACCAGGAAAGCCGGCAGCGTGCCGATCACAAACATTCCGCGCCATCCCACGAAACGGAACGCGCCGCCGTAGACCAAAGCGGCGATCAGATATCCCACCGCATAGCCTTCCTGCAGCAGGCCGGAGAAAAAACCACGTCCTTCCGCGGGGAGCGTCTCAAAGGCCAACGCTGCTCCGACACCCCACTCGCCGCCCATGGCAATTCCGAAAAGCGCTCGCATCACGATGAGAGATCGCAAAGACGGAGCGAACGCCGACCCCAGTTCGAAAACTGAGTAGGCGATGATGTCAATCATCAACGTGATCCGTCGCCCAAAACGGTCGGCGATAACTCCGAATAGAAATGCGCCCACCGGACGCATGGCCAGCGTCCAGGTGATGGCGGCGACCACGGCCGAGACTTTCGCCTGGAATTGCGTTGCAATGGCGCTGATGCAGAAGGTCAGAATGAAAAAATCGAATGCGTCCAGCGACCATCCCAGAAAACAGGCGATGAAGGTATTGCGCTGTACCGCCGTAAGCCTGCGAAAATGGCTGATGAATTCCATAAGCCCCCTTCCGCACAACTCTGTTCGCGGTAAATCGTAGTAGCGGATGCTAGCATATTGGGTTCAACCGGCCACAAAAATCGGCAATCGCCATGCCAGAACTCGATTTCCCGCAGCGCCAGGCGCCAGACTCATTAATGCTGACCGGCTTCTGGTATCGCGCCCTGCCTGCTGATCACATATACAGGAATCAATTGCGCAAGGCGATGTTGCTGGAAATCCCCCTGGTCGTCGGCCGAGACCGCCAGGGCCAGCCGTTTGCCTTGTGCGATGCCTGCCCGCACCGCGGCATGCCTCTGCATTGCGGGCACTTCGATGGCGAGAATCTGGAATGCTCCTATCACGGCTGGCAATTCGACGTTCACAATGGCCAATGCCAGCTCATTCCCTCTCTCACTTCCGACCAAAACATGAAAGTCGATCGCATCTACGCCGGCAGCTATGCCTGCGAGGAGCAGGATAGTTTTGTCTGGGTATACGTTCCCGATCCTGGCCCGGGCGGCAGTGGTTTCACGGCAAGACAAGAACCGTCGGAAGCAGCTCCACAAGTTGAGAAATTTTCCGGTGAGTATAAGTCGGCCTACCTCACAGCCGACATGCCGGTCAGCATCGATCACGGCATCATCGGCCTCATGGACCCCGCCCACGGCCCCTTCGTGCACCAGGCCTGGTGGTGGCGGAGCCGTCACAGCATTCACGAAAAACAGAAAAACTTCGAGCCGATTGCCAACGGCTTTCGCATGAGCGCGCATACGCCCAGTTCCAACTCGGCACCGTACAAGCTGCTGCGGCTTTATGCCGACGCGGATTCCATTACTACCACCATTGATTTTGTTCTGCCCAATTTGCGGCGCGAGGTGATCAGGGCTGGGAAGTACTGGTTCTCATCCCTTACGACCGTCACTCCGATAACCCGCAATCAGTGCCGCATCGATGTGGTCGCTGCGTGGAACATTTTTTGCTGGCTGCCTTTCGGGGCCGAGTTGCTGACATTTATCTTTGGCAAATTCGTGGAGCAGGACCGGCGCACCATGGAACTCCAGGCGGAGGGATTGAAACACAACCCGCATCTGATGCTGATTGACGACGCTGACCGCCCTGCGAAGTGGTATTTCCAGTTGAAGGCCGCGCACCTGGAAGCGAAGCGCACCGGCTGCGAGATGAAAAACCCGCTGTCGGGTCCGGTCACGCTGAAGTGGAGGAGTTGAGAAGATTGACCGCGTGAAAACACGCCCTGATTGTCACTCTTTACGGTTTCCTGCCCTTCCCTGGGTTACGATGTTTTCGTGCATCCACTCGCTCAACGGCTGTTCGAGCATGTCCGGCGGCAGGGATTCCTGCAAGCTGGAGACCGGGTTGGCGTTGCGGTTTCTGGCGGAATCGACTCAGTGGCACTGCTACGCCTGCTTCTCGAACTGCGGAACGAAATCGGATTTGTTCTCTCGGTTGTTCATTTCAATCACAAGCTGCGCGGCAAAGAATCGCAGGCCGACCAGGAGTTTGTCGCGAATCTGGCGTGGGAGTATGGCCTCGAGTTTTTTGTTGACGCTGGCGATGCCGCCCGACATGCGCAGCAGGAGCGTCGCGGAGTGGAAGCAGCGGCACGAGAGCTGCGGTACGGGTTTTTCCATCGGCTGCTGGGTGCCTCGGCGGCTCGAGCCACTGATCATGCTGGCTCAGATCGCAGCGCTGGAATCGCCGCAACGTCCGAAATCATTGAGGGCGCGGCATTGAACAAAGTTGCTACCGGCCATACCCTCGATGATCAAGCCGAAACCGTTCTCATGCGCGTGATTCGCGGCACTGGATTTCGCGGGCTGGGGGGCATCTACCCGAGAATCCTCGTCGAACGTGGAAGTGGTGAGAAACACGGCGAGATAATCCGGCCGCTGCTCGGAATCCGCCGGTGTGAACTCGAAACTTATATGAAGAGTCGCAAACAGCCCTGGCGCGAAGACGCCACCAACTCCGAGACCTCTTTTGTTCGCAACCGCGTTCGCAAGCTCGTGCTGCCATTACTCGAACGCGAGTTCAATCCTGCTATTAGCGAAAACTTGTCCGAACTGGCAGAGATTGCACGCGATGAGGAAGAGTATTGGGAAAATGAGATCTCCGGCTGGCTGGGGACGGTTGTGCAGTCGTCTCACCCGGAAGGACGAACCGCCACTTTAAGGGAAACGGAAAGTCTGGTGCAGATTCAGTTACCTAAGCCTGAGAGTAATCTGCGCCGACAATTCTCGGGAGTGATTCCACAGCCACACGAACCAGAGCATGAGGTTTTCGGCAACCTGGTGAGTCGCCTGTGGTTAGTGACGGAGCCGAGAGCTGTCCAAAGAAGAGTGCTCAAGGCAATTGCCGAGCAGGCCGGACTGTCGCTCGAGTTCAAGCACATCGAGGAGATTCTGCGCTTCGCAGAGGAGGAAAGTACCGAGGGCAAAACACTCTCGCTTCCATTGGGCTGGAAGATGGTTCGCGAGCGCGAAGCGGTTGAATTCGTAGCGCCTGACACCGGCTCCGATGAACCATTGGACTACGAATACTCGCTGCCGGTGCCCGGACGTTTGTTCGTACCCGAACTTGGAAAACTGATTGAAGTTATCCTGATCACTCAGGAATCGGGCGACGCGGAGTATAATCCGCAGCAACTTCTCCGGGTAAAACAGCTGCCGAAGGAGTTGACCCTGCGCAACTGGCGAGCGGGCGACCGATTTTGGCCGGCGCACACTAAGTCGCCGAAGAAAGTTAAGGAGTTGCTGCAGGGGAAAAGCGTGCGCGATCGCGAGCGGAAACTTTGGCCGGTGGCGTTGAGCGGAGATGAGATCGTCTGGATGCGCGGATTCCCCGCCCCGGCAAAGATCGCTGCGGGTCCTGGTGAAGAAGCAGTGACGATTCGAGAGGTAGAAGACGATAGTTCGACCTGAGGTTGCGGATGTGTCCGGCTGCCCAGATCGAATCTCAGACGCGAAGATCGCTAAGAACGACCGCAAAGGGCGTAGAGAAATCTAGATCCATCAGAATAATCGGGCCTTACGACAACTTTTCCATGAACCATGCCAGAAGCAACTCGTTACGTCCGGTCATTGGCTCCGAGCAAATTCAGAAGCGCGTAAAGGAGCTGGCGCGCCATATCTCGGATGATTACCAGGGTCAGACCGTTCAGGCGTTGGGAGTACTGGAGAACGCCTTCATGTTTATGGCCGACCTGGTCCGGGCGCTCGAGATACCGGTCATCTGCCAATTCATCAAGCCGAAATATAGCAAACAAGGCAACGAAACGGCTGAGGTCACGGAGATCTTCTTCAGCCACGAGCCCGATATTCGCGGGCAGCATATTCTGTTAGTCGAGGGGCTGGTGCACTCGGGGGTGACCAGTGAATTCCTCATGGGCGACTTGCGCGCCCGCGGCGCGGCTTCGGTGAAGCTGGTCACTCTGTTGGACCGTCAGGCTGCTCGCCGTGTGGCTTTACAACCCGATTATTTCGGCTTTCTTGTGGACGAAACCTTCTTAGTGGGGTACGGCCTGGGCAGCGCTGAACAGACCAACCGAAACCTGCCGTACCTTGCCGCATATCCCGCTTCTTGAATGACTTAAGTCACAAAAACAACAGCGCGCATTTTGCCGCAAGAAAATGTAAAATGGCTGGGGGAATTTCTCTATCGAATTCGAGCGTCCTGCATCTAATCTGGTGCGGAGGTCTCGGGAAAACTTAGAGAACGGCCGGCTTGGCCGGCTTTAGGAGCCTTTTGGTGAATTCGACCGTTAAAACTGTAGTGTTCTGGGTAGTGATCGGGCTGTCAGCCCTCCTGTTGTGGACTGTCATCCAACAGGGGCGCAGCGGTCAAAAAGACGCGGAGATCAACTTCTCGCAGTTCATGACGGATGTGGACCAAAGCAAGGTCCATGAGGTCACTGTCGATGGCATGCAGCTGCGCGGCAAGCTGACCGACGGCTCCGCTTTCCATACCACGGTTCCAGCCAACTACCCCGACATGATTAAGGACTTGCAGCAGAAGAACGTCGCCATGACGTTCCGCGACGCCAACAGTTCGAGCTGGCCGCTCACGCTTTTGGGAACCTGGGCGCCGCTGATTCTGCTGGGCGCACTGTGGTTTTTCATGATCCGCCAGATGCAGACCGGCGGAAATAAAGCTCTGTCGTTTGGCAAGAGCCGCGCGCGGCTCCTCTCGATGCAGCAGAAGAAGGTCACGTTCAAGGACGTAGCCGGTGTAGAAGAAGCTAAGGAAGAACTGCGCGAAATTATTGAATTCCTGCGCGAGGCGCAGAAATTTCAAAAGCTGGGCGGGCGGATTCCGAAGGGCGTACTACTCGTGGGCCCCCCGGGCACCGGCAAGACCTTGCTCGCGCGAGCTGTCGCTGGGGAAGCGAATGTTCCGTTCTTCTCGATTTCGGGTTCAGACTTCGTTGAAATGTTCGTCGGCGTGGGCGCGAGCCGCGTGCGCGATCTGTTCGAGCAGGGCAAAAAGAACGCTCCCTGCATCATCTTTATTGACGAGATCGATGCGGTCGGGCGCCATCGTGGCGCAGGCCTGGGTGGTGGCCACGATGAGCGCGAGCAGACTCTGAACCAGTTGCTGGTTGAAATGGATGGCTTCGAGTCTAACGAAGGCGTCATCCTGATGGCCGCGACCAACCGCCCAGACGTGCTGGATCCGGCGCTGCTGCGGCCGGGGCGCTTCGATCGCCGGGTGGTGGTGAGCCGGCCTGATGTGCGCGGGCGCGAAGAAATTCTGCGCGTGCACACCCGCAAGATTCCTCTCGCCGAAGATGTCGATCTTTCTGTGCTGGCTCGCGGCACCCCAGGATTCTCAGGCGCCGACTTGGCGAACATGGTAAACGAAGCCGCGCTGGCGGCGGCCCGGCAAAATCGCAAGGCCGTCCTCATGTTCGACTTCGAGGTCGCCAAAGACAAAGTTCTGATGGGTGTGGAGCGCAAGTCGCTGATTCTTTCCGAAGAAGAAAAGAAAGTGACGGCCTATCACGAAGCCGGGCATGCGCTGGTAGCGGCAAAGCTGCCGGGCTCCGATCCGGTGCACAAAGTTACCATCATTCCGCGCGGCATGGCGTTGGGCGTAACTATGCAGTTGCCCGTCGACGACCGCCACAACTATACGAAGGAATATCTGAAGACCGATCTCGCGATCCTGATGGGCGGCCGTCTGGCGGAGGAAATCTTTCTCAACCAGATGAGCACTGGCGCGGGCAACGATATTGAGCGCGCCACCGAAATGGCTCGCAAAATGGTCTGCGAGTGGGGCATGAGCGATCTTGGTCCGTTGACCTTTGGCAAGAAGGAAGAGCAGATATTCCTCGGACGCGAAATCAGCCAGCACCGCGACTACAGCGAAGATACAGCAATTAAGATCGATGCTGAAGTTCGCAAACTGGTGAATGAGGGATACAGCACCGCTAAGAACATTCTGGAAACGAATCGCGAAACGCTGCAAAAAGTCGCCTTGGCCCTGCTGGAGCGCGAGGTGCTCGACGCTTCAGAGGTCATGATGCTGGTCGAAGGCAAGGAACTGCCGCCGATGAAATCGCCTTCCAAGCCCGATGACGGCGTGCAGCAGGTACTCAAGCCTGAGCCGGGACGCCCGGGCATTGTAAAGGGTGGAGAGAGCCCGGCAAGAGCATAGACTCGATCAGACACAGCAGTCCTCGACCTAGTTTTTATGGGCGGCCAAAATCGACCGCCCTTTTGGTTTGGTGCTTCTTTCCCTTCTCACGATTCAGGCAGCTTTCCCCTCGTAAGCTTTCTCCAGGTCCGCAATCACGATCTTGTTCATCTTCATCATTGCCTGAAAGACCGCATTCGATTTCTCCGGGTCAGGGTCGCTCATCAACTGCATCAGCGCTTTCGGGATAATCTGCCATGAGAGACCGTATTTATCTTTGAGCCAGCCGCAGCGGCTGGGCGTTCCGCCCTCGACCAGCTTATTCCAATATTCGTCGACCTCTTCCTGCGTATCGCAGCTCACGAAAATCGAAAAGGCCTCGGTAAACGGAAACATCGGCCCCCCGTTGAGTGCGGTAAACCGCTGGCCTTCGATTTCAAAAGTAACGGTCAGCACCTTGCCATCGATGCGCTTCACGTTGTGCACTTTGGCCCTCTTGAAAATGGACGCATAAAAGTTGGCCGCCTCTTCGGCGTTATTGTCGAACCAGAGAAAAGGAGTGATTTTGGGCATGGTTTTTCTCCCTACTTCAGCGTCTGCACTTCCACGCTCAGCACCGCCGGCAGATCATGCACAATCGCGCTCCAGCTATCGCCGGCATCGGCGGAGCAATAAACCTGTCCTCCGGTCGTGCCGAAATAAACGCCACATTTATCCAGTGAATCCACCGACATGGCGTCGCGCAGAACATTTACGTAGCAATCTCTTTGGGGCAGACCTTTGGTCAGCGGTTCCCACTCGTTGCCCCCGCTCCGGCTGCGGAAGACCCGCAGCTTGCCATCGGGCGGAAAATGTTCGCCGTCGCTTTTGATTGGAACAACGTAAATCGTCTCTGGCTCGTGGGCGTGGACGTCGATGACGAATCCGAAATCCGTGGGCAGGTTTCCGCTGACTTCTTTCCAGTTGTCACCGGCATCGTCGGAGCGCAAGACGTCCCAATGCTTCTGCATGAAAAGCACGCCGGGCTTTTTGGGGTGCATGGCGATGTGGTGAACACAGTGGCCAACTTCCGCATTAGGATCGGGAATGTATTGCGAACGTAATCCTCGATTGATGGGCTTCCAGCTCTCGCCTCCATCGTCTGTGCGAAATGCGCCCGCTGCCGAAATCGCAATCCACATGCGTTTCGGGTTGCTGGGATCATGGATGATCGTATGTAAGCACATGCCGCCCGCCCCGGGCTGCCACTTGGGGCCAGTGCCGTGGCCACGCAGGCCGGGAAGCTCATGCCAGTTCTCGCCGCCGTCGGTCGAGCGGAAAATCGCAGCATCTTCTACGCCCGCGTAAACCGTGTTGGGATCGCTCAGCGATGGCTCGAGGTGCCAGACGCGTTTGAACTCCCACGGATGCTGTGTGCCGTCATACCACTGATGCGTGGTCAGCGGCTTGGCCGCCGAGTCATAGACAAACTTGTTGCTGGCGGCCTTTGGTGGACCCGGCGCCGGTTGGATACCCGCCGGCGCTCCTGGCTGGTGCCAGGTCTTGCCGCCGTCGTCGGAGCGTTGAATAATTTGCCCGAACCACCCGCTGGTTTGTGAGGCGTAGATGCGGTTGGGGTCGGCAGGCGAGCCTTTCAGGTGATACATCTCCCAACCGCTAAAATGCGCCTCGGAAACATCCCATTTTTGCCGCTTGCCATCGGAAGTAAGAAGGAATGCGCCTTTGTGCGTGCCTACAAGAACACGAACGGAAGACATGTTTCGCTCCTTGATTGCGTGCTCACACCGGTTAATTCGCCGCCGTTCCGTCGGACCACTTATCCACAGAAATGATAAATGTGGTGATCGGGTCGGGAGAATCCTGGTGTACATAAACGGGCGAACCGGGCAACCCCGCCCCCCAGGACATGTTGTCTGATCGCGGAAACCAAAACATTAAATGCGGGTCAGCATTGCCATACTTGCGCCCAAAATACTGTTGTTTCGAGAGCATGTAGCACATCGAACCCGGCGCAGGCAGCGGGAGTTCCTTGTTTTCGAATGCGGCTTTGAGAGCATTGAACATTTGACTCTTCGACATTCCGGCCAATGCTAACTCGGTCGCCTTCAGGGTAAACGGCAGGTGAGTCTGCGCCGCCGGAGGATTCAGACAAAGCGGCAATCGCTGGTCGGGATTCAAAAACTCCGGGTCATCGAAGGGCGCCATCCAGGAACGCTCCACCAGGCATACGAACCCATTCTTTCCTTTGACTGCGGTTTCGTAACCCCGCCTTCCGAGCACTAAAATCTCTGCCTCGCGTGAGATGGAATCGGGGGCCGCACTCCTGGCCAGGGCGATTTCTGCATTACGATCCGGCATCAGATATTGTTCCAGCGGAGCCATTTTGAGGTAAGCGGTTTTAGTGTCCTCTGCTTGGCCGGGCCGCGCGATGTTAGCCGCGCCTGTCAGCACAAGACCTGCGCACAAGATTGTCTTGACTGCGTTCCGATGCATGGTTTTTCCTCGGGCACGACTAGGCCCAACGAGTGAGTACACCCACCCTTCGTGGTTGTCGAAGGGTGGGAGCTCCGAACCAAACGTTCTACGCTGCTTTTGCTGCCATCTGGGCGCGCATCTGCTTCATCATCTCGCGCATAGCGGCAACGTGTCCGGGGGAGCGCTTTTCGCTCCAGGCCTCGTACCGCTTTGCGGTTTTTTCCAGATTCTCAAGGAAGTGCGGGTTCTTAAACATCTCGCGAAATTTGGGAACGATCACCTTCGCGTTCTCCCACACGCCAAAGAATTCGCCATTGGTTTCGAAGAACAAATCTTCGTGCAGAAGACCGTGATTCAGCATCGCGCAGGCTTGCTCCCAATAGGTAAGCACCATCATGGCGAATTGCTGGCCCTCTGATCCGGGAGCCGCAACGCGCATGGTATCTTCCAGTGTCTCGGGATGATAGTTTCTGAAATACCAGTCGCGCGCCTGGCGAATTCTCGCTTCGCGGCGCTCTTCAAAAAGTTGCAGTTGAAGGCGAGCTTGCTCATGGGTAGGTTTGTTGTCCATCGCTTTATCTCCTTTTGACAGTATTCGTCGGAATCTTGAGAGGATCAGACCTTTTGGTAATAAAGAACGGCGACACCAGAACCAAATAGTTTAGTCTCATTCAGCTTCATAGTGACGGGTTGTTTTATATCAGGGAATAGCGAGTTGCCCCGGCCCAAAAGCACGGGATTCACAATCACGCGGTACTCATCGATCTGACCCTGTTGCAAAAGAAACGATGCGAGCATGGCGCTGCCCAGAATGACCATGTCTTTCCCGGCTTGCTGCTGGAGCCTGCGAACTTCGCCGGCGATATCGCCGCTCACTAGTGTGGAATTGTTCCACTCGGCTTTTGCGAGAGTTCTGGAGAAGACAATCTTGCGCAGGTTGTTCATCTTTTCGGCAATTTCGTCTTTCGGCGCTGTCGGCCAGTAAGCGGCCATGTGCTGGTAAGTTCGCCGGCCGAAGAGGATAGTATCCACGGACCGCAGCATTTCGCGCGCATAGGAGAAGAATTCCTCGTCCACCACACACCAGTCGAGTTTTCTCTCCGGCGTTTCGAAGAAGCCGTCGAGCGACATCACATTGGAGACGAACAGCTTGCGCACCTCTATTTTCTCCCCAGTGGATTCTTGCCGGCTGCAACTACATGAGCGGCGCGGGCGTTCCGTCAGACCATTTGCCCACTGGAACGATGAACACGTTCAAGGGCTGGGCAGCTGTGAACTTATCAACCAGCATGACCGGAGAATTGGGTAGGTCCGCGCCCCACTCGGCGCCCTCCAGCGGTGGTGTGTAGAACATCAAATGCGCCACATTGTGATCGCCGCGATCGGTCAAATAAGCCTCTTTTGACATCATGTAGCTCATCGCGCCGGGCTCGGGTGCAGGCAGATCTTTGTTGGCGAAGGCGGTTTTGACCTCTTGCATTATCTGATCTTTGGAATTGCCCGCGATCGCCCACAGCGTCCTCTTACGCTCGATAGGAAAGATGGACCGCGCAGCCGGCGGATTGTAGCACAGCGGGCCGCGAAGCTTAGGGTTCCAGAATTCGGGGGAATCAGGCGGCGACATCCACGACCGGGAAACGATGCAGACAAAGCCATTCTTGCCCTCGACGGCTGTCTGGTAGCCGGCTCGGGTGAGAATCAGAACGCTGGCATCCTTCGAGATGGCTTCCGGAGCTGCGGTACGCGCCAGCGCGATCTCCGCGTCGCGCTCCATCAGATACTGCTCAAGCGGGGCCATGGCCGCATACTTAGTTTTGGCATCCTGGGCGTGGCTTCCGCAGCCCGCAGCGAGGAGTATCAGAAGGTAAGCTGCTCGAGTGGTGAGCATATGCATTTCTTTGTTCACAGTAGTTCTCCTGAATCCGACTGCGGATTCACTTTGTTCTGTTCCACATTACTGTTCTGCCTCGGCAAAGTGCGTCGCCCGGATTCACACCGGCTTCGAGCAGTTCACCATCCACGGGATGCCGAAGCGGTCCGTGCACATCCCGAAGCGCTGCGCCCAGAAAGTTTCCTGCAGTGGCATCTGCACGCTGCCGTTCTCCACGAGGGTTTTAAAAATGCGTTCGGCTTCGGCGGCGTCCTTGATGTCGAGGGCGACGTGAAAACCCTGCGGCTTCTGGTACCAGTTGGGCGGGGCGTCGGCGCCCGTCAGTTGGTCGTCGCCGACTTGAAGAGTGCTGTGAATGATTTTCTTGCTCCAATCCGCAGGCACCTGGGTGGCGGCGGGCGACTCCCCATAGGTCATCGAAAATGAAATTTTCCCGCCCAGGCACTGTTCATAGAACTTGAACCCTTCGGCGCAGCGGCCGTCGAAATTCAGGTGAGGATGTAAGCGCATTGAGACTCCGAAGCATTTAACGGTTGAGAAGCTTCGCTTCGTGTGGCACTATATTGAAGTCACTTGCAAATTGCAAGTTAAAAGTAAATATTGGCGAGATGGCGAAACATAACAATTTGCGCCGCTCCGGGTGCCCCTTGAATGCTTCGGTGGAGATGCTCGGCGATCGGTGGTCGCTGCTGATCATCCGCGACATGATGCTGCGGGGATGGAACAGCTACAAGCAGTTTCTGGAATGTTATGAGGGTATTGCCACCAACATTCTGGCCGATCGCCTTAAGAAGCTGGTCGAGTACGGGATTATCGAGGCCAAGCCGGATTCTACCGATGGCCGCAAACTGGTTTACTCGCTTACGAAGAAAGGAATCGATCTGGCGCCCGTACTCACCGAGATGGTCCTATGGGCATCGGCACACGAAGATACTGGAAATCAGGCCCTCGTGCGAAGGATGAGACAGGATAAAGAGCAATTCCTGGCGGAAGTGCGAGAGCGCTGGGCGAAGAGTGCGTCGGAGAGATGAAACCGTGGCGCAGCCCTGCAGGCGGCGCGGCTGGAAGCCGTGCCTCTTTAAAACATTTTTTTGAGACGAGTTCTATTGCAGGGCCGACTGCGACGCCTGGATGGCACAGCCTCCGGTGCCGCCCGATGTTGCGCATGCTTCGTTACCTAGAGTGGAGAAGTAAATCTGCGATGCGCCCGCTTCGGCTGCCGAGCTGGCGGTATTGTCCATGACCATGCCGCTTGTTCCGCCCGCCATACGCGCGGCTTCGGTTGCGATTGCGCCCAGGTTCGTCCAGGTGCACGTGCCATCGCTCGTAGTTCCTCCGGGCGTTGTGGTGAAGGTGATGCTGAGTCCCGAGACGCAGCTCGATGTAGCGAGCTCGATATTGTTGTTGCCGTCGAGAATCTCAGTACCCTTCGTGTAGATATGCAGCGCCTGCCAAGCAGCCGGCGTGGCGGCGCTGAGAGGCCCTTGATCCAGCCAGGTAACGGTGTGATCCGGGGTAGTTTTGCCCGTCGACCCGTTCCAAAACGGGGTCGTTGCGCCCGAGGTACCGGCCACGGTTACGACCTCAATGTGAAGACTGCTGTCCAGAATTTCCTGTCCCACGGAGTAAGCCGTCGACGCTTGCCACGCGGTATCTTTGAAGTTGAAGATGCAACCAGCGGCCGAACAGCCAGACGATTCTCCGTCATTCTGCACGCTGAGGAAAAACCATTCCGTGGGCCCTCCGGAAGTGTTGGGATTGTAGATGTCGCTGACCGGGGAGCAGGCTGGTGCATCTGTGTTGGGCGCGAGAACGGGCCCCGCGATAGCCGCGCCCGGTACGCCCGCCTGAAAAGGAATCTGGTACAAGGTGGGAGCGAGCCCGTTATTCCCGCAGCCGTACAGATGACCCGTAGCATTTCCAGAGTTTTCGTAGGTGCTGTCAAAAGCGCCGATGTAAAGAGGATTTGGCTCCCCTTGCCCGGCAATGGTGCTGGAGCCAACCGTCGTCTCTAAACCGAAACTGGCGCCGGGAAAATCGACCCCGAACTGATAAATCCCCGCGCAGTCGGCTCCGCTGGTGCAGCCGCCGCTGCCGTCGGCAGCCGCAAATACATAAACCAGTTCTGATACGGAATCGACGACTGGCCCTTGCACAATGCCGGGGCCACCATCCTCACTTTCCGAGTAATCCAGCAGACCCGATTGGGCCACGAATGAGCCCGGACCAATACGATATAGATATCCGCCCGTATCGGCGACGAAAACTCGGCCGGAATTGTAATCGTGCACCGGGCTGGTGAGAGCTGTCGGCGAGGTTGTATTGACCTGCACCGGCCAGCCATTAATTGTGACTTCTTCGGGAACTCCATTGAACACCGGGTTGAACTGGTGCAGAAAGCCGGCTTCATCCCCCACATAGGCTGTATCGGAGTTGTAATCGTAGAAGACCGATGAGGTCGCATCCATCGTCGATATCCCACCCGGGGTTTGCAGCTCCGCTGAAGTCATGCAGGGCGCAGTGCATGTCGGATAGCCGGTATTGGTAGTGCGCGAAAGTGGAGTTGGGTCGGTGATGGTGTCAGTGCTTGAAGCCGCCCAACGAAGGACTACGAACTCACCATAACCCGATGGATTGGTTTGCACGAAAGCAACCTGCGTTCCGTCGAGCGAGAATACGGGTGAGGTCGTCACCTGGCCGCTATTGGTGTCGTAGGCCCAGTACACAGATGGCACGGTGCCGCCGCAGCCTGAATAGATGTTGTTGTAGGCAACGATGCCGGCCTGATTGAGCGTTCCGGCAAGGCCGGTGGCATAAACAACAAAATCGGTGGCGCAGTTGGCGTTTTCGATATCAAACGAATATTTCGCGGGGTAGTTTGTGGCTCCAACGGAAGCGTCAGGACCCATGTCCAAAGACCAGTCGCGTTCAAAGCTTCTGTGCCGCGGCTCGCGACGGCGGCGCCTGCCTGCGAACTCCGCCGCCCACTCATTGTCAGTTATCTCCACTGGCGTCGCGGGGAGGAATTGCTGAAGAGATACTTGTCGCTTGGCTGCCGCTTGCCGCAGGCGCTCGCTGCGCACGGCTCGCGCCTGAGGCGAGAGAACAATATGGTGAGAACTCCATTCATCGATCTCAGGGGATGGTCCTTTCGATGACTGAGCGCTTAAAGCCGGAGCAAGCGCCAGCATGGCCAGCGAGATGCCCAACCCTAATGACCGTCGGTGGTTTGTTATCATCATTCTCACCCCGGAAAACTTAGGATGAGAATAACTGCTATTGCTTGATTTCCAATAGGTCCCCAGCGTGGTAACCGGTTACGACTGTAACCTGCAGCAAGTCATCGACGCTCTGTCTGACCGACGGTTGCAGTCGTGGAAAACCAGGACCGATAGCTCAGGGGTAAGGATTGGAAAGTCGCGCAGTCCAAGGGAGCCAGAGCCACTAGTGGCTCTGGCTGTATCCATTTATACGGTTACCGGAATACCTGGAATTGCTTGCCCCGTGGACATTTCTCCCCACGAACGGTTTCTGGTACTTCGCATCGATCGGTGGACTGCTCGGCGGCGATTTTGCGGCCTTCGGGGGTTTCGGGGCCGGTGTCGCATTCGTATGTGAGGCATTGATATTCTGGTGCTCGAGGTGTGACAACTCGGCATTGGTGTTTTGTGTGGCGCGCGGAAACGTCAGCGGCATCGACGTTTTGTGTTGCGTGGGCATCGTAGACTTCGGAGTAAGAGGCTGAGTCTGAGAGCGAAGCGAATTGGCCTGGGAATCGACTTCATTCGTACGCAGCTTTGTCTCGGAAGTCTGCGCCACAGCCGTTGCCGCGCAGAATGCCAGAGCTATAAACCAGTATGCACACTTCATAAACCGAAATCCGTCGGCGGGAGGTACCCCGTGTCTCCAATTAGAACATGTTTTCTGTTCGAAATCGCGCCCGAAATGTAACCGGTCGGTGATTACCGGGGATTGAGGCCGAGAGCCAGGCTCCAGAAATACTTTCATCTTCCGCTTGTCCAAGCTGGATGTCCTTTTGCAGGAACAGGTTGCACGCTCTGCCTTGACTGGGATTGGCTGCGGTTTTACTTCGTTGGCCGTTATTATTGGAGCCACGGCCGGCACGATTGCCGCCGGGATCTGATGACTCAGAACAGAGACATATCGGGGTCCGGCTTTGATATAGAAGCGCCCCTTGCACTTGCAAGGGACGAGGTACAACTCTGGCGAGTCGATCTGGCAGCACTCGGCGAAGAGGAGCCCCGCTGGAGGCGGCTACTCTCGCCGGACGAATTAGCCCGCGCGGACCGGTTTCATTTTTCGCGGGACCGCCAGAACTTCGTCGCCTGCCGCGCCATGGTGCGCAAGGTTCTGGGCGCTTACGTCGAAACCAATGCGGCCGAGCTTCGCTTTGCCTATTCCAGCAAAGAAAAGCCTTCTCTCTCAGTTCCCACGGGCTCTGATGTTTCATTCAACATAGCCCATTCCGGCGGAATCGCACTGCTGGCTTTTACGCGCGGCCGCCAGATGGGAGTGGACGTGGAACAGATTCGCCGCGACTTGGATCCCGAACCTATTGCCCGGCGTTTCTTTTCGTCCTACGAGCAGAAAGAGCTTGCGCTTTTGCCGCCGCCAGAGCGGCTGGATGCATTCTTTCGCTGCTGGACGCGCAAAGAGGCATACATCAAGGCTACAGGCGATGGCTTATCCCTTCCTCTTAGTCAGTTTGACGTCTCGCTTTCAGCAGACGAAAAGGATGCTCTACTCGCTACTCGTCCCGACGCTGGCGAAGCGCAGCGGTGGATGCTGCGAGAAGTCTCCGCCGGTTCGGGCTATGCAGCCGCTCTTTGCGTTCAGGGTCGGAACTGGACGCTCAAGGCTTGAGCGTGGATTTCATCATCCGCCGGGGAAAGAGCTTTTACTTTCAGTTAAGACGAGGAAGCGCCTGGGCGATGAAGCGCAATTATTTGCACATCAGAGCTTTCAGTCACGAACCTTCGCTCGCGGAACCCACAAGAGCTTTGCCCATCAGTGAGTTAGATCGACGGTAGGAGCTGCGAAGGCATCCTGATTGCAATAATCTTTAGTTATTCAAAATGCCCAAGAGCCACTTTCCCGACTTCGCGGCAAAGTGTTACTCTGTACAGTAAATTTTAAGGGTTCTCTCCCTGAACAATCTGCCATCGGTTCGGCCCCAACCCGATACAGTTCGGGAAGCAATCCATCAATCGTAATAAACTTAGTAGGCTATCATAACCAGGAGGATTGCTCTTGACCGCTTCCACCAGTCATCTCGTCGCCCCGCATGGCGGAGAACTCATCGACCTAATCGTGCAACCCGAGCGCGCTACTGAACTCAAAGCCCATTCCAAAGATTGGCCCTCGTGGGATCTGACCGCGCGGCAGGTCTGCGACCTCGAGCTCTTACTGAGCGGGGGATTCTCCCCGCTGCGCGGTTTTATGACCCGCGCTGACTATGAAGGCGTCTGCCACAACATGCGCCTGGCCAGCGGCACGCTTTGGCCCATGCCGCTCACCCTTGACGTAAGCGAAGAGTTCGCCAGGAAGCTGACTGCGGGCACGAGCAAAGTTGCGCTGCGCGACGCCGAAGGCGTGATGCTGGCTGTGCTGAACGTGGAAGAAGTCTGGCAGCCTGACCGCAAGGCGGAAGCGAAAGCGGTATTCAACAGCACCAGCGCGGCGCATCCCGGGGCCGACTACGCCATGAACAAAGCCAATTCGTGGTACGTCGGCGGCAAGCTAGAGGGATTGCAAAGGCCTTCGCACTACGATTTTCAAGAGTTGCGTTTGACGCCGGCTGAGCTTCGCGCGGAATTTGCCCGCGTCGGCTGGCGGCGTGTGGTCGCGTTTCAGACGCGCAATCCGATGCACCGCGCCCATGTCGAACTCACCTTCCGTGCAGCCAAGCAGGTGGAATCTAATCTGCTGATTAATCCCAGCGTGGGCATGACGAAACCCGGCGATGTCGATTACTTCACTCGGGTGCGCTGTTATCAGCTCCTGCTTGCGAAGTTCCCTGCCGCCACGGCGAAACTCTCGCTATTGCCGCTCGCTATGCGCATGGGCGGACCGCGCGAAGCCATTTGGCACGCGCTCATCCGCAAGAATCACGGTTGTTCGCATTTTATCGTGGGCCGCGATCACGCCGGCCCCGGCAAAGACACGGATGGCAAGCCTTTTTATGGCCCTTACGAAGCGCAGGAACTCTTCAAAAAGCATGAGGACGATATTGGCGTAACCATGGTTCCTTTTAACATGATGGTCTACCTCGAAGCCCAGGATAAATACGTGCCCGACAATGAAGTGAAAAACGGCGATCGGGTTCTGAACATTTCCGGTACCGAGCTTCGTCAGCGGCTGAATGAAGGGCGCGAGATCCCCGGCTGGTTCACTTACCCAGAAGTTGTGGCCGAATTGCGCCGCAGTTTTCCGGCTCGCCATAAGCAGGGGTTGACCGTGTTCTTCACTGGGCTATCGGGCTCGGGCAAGTCAACCATCGCGAACGTTCTGATGACCAAGTTCCTTGAAGCCGGCGGACGGCCTGTCACGCTGCTGGATGGCGACCTGGTGCGCAAGCATTTGTCTTCGGAACTGGGGTTTTCCAAAGAGCACCGCGACATCAACATCCGCCGCATTGGCTACGTCGCCTCGGAGATCACCAAGAATGGCGGCATCGCGATCTGTGCCCCAATTGCGCCTTATGACGCTACCCGCAAGCACGTGCGCCAGATGATCGAGCCTTACGGCGGGTTCATTCTGGTGCATGTTGCAACCCCGGTCGCAATCTGTGAGCAGCGCGACCGCAAAGGTTTGTACGCGAAGGCGAGGGCGGGAATTCTAAAAGAATTTACCGGAGTGTCGGATCCCTACGAGGTTCCAGGCGATGCCGAGGTGACCATCAACACCGGCGAACTCTCCCCCGAAGAGGCAGCACAGGAAATCATTCTGCATCTAGAGCGGGAGGGATTCATCGGACCTACCGCGCAGTAGGCATAGAGATTTCCAAAGAAAGCACGTCCGTCAACATGGATCTGTTGATAAAAAGCCTGGTGGGCTTCGTGGTCGGAGGCCTCATCGGAATGACGGGGGTAGGGGGCGGCGTTCTTCTGCTTCCGATCCTCATTTTCGGCTTGCATGTTCCCCCTCTACGCGCGGTGGGCTCGGACGCGCTCTTCAACTTTTTGACCAAAATCGGCGCCAGTGCGGTCCACTTGAGGCGTGGCACGGTGCGGCGCAAGGTGGTGCTGGCGCTGATTGTGGGAAGCGCGCCGGGCTCATATTTGGGGGTAAACCTCCTGCACCATTTGCGGAAGGTGCACGGCAACGGTGTCAATCATTTCATAACCTTCGCGGTTGGAGTGTTGCTGGTGGTCATTCCCGGCTTCTTATTTTTCCAGAAAAAAATCGAAGACCGCGCGGCAGTGCGGCCGCCGACCATAAAGTCTTTCGCGTGGATGGGTCTGATCGGCCTCATCGCCGGCTTTCTGGTGGGCATTACATCCGTTGGTTCGGGCAGCATCGTGATGATGCTGCTGTTGTTGTTCTACAGCTTTCAGCCCAAGGTGATGGTCGGTACCGACATCGTGCACGCGCTGCTGCTTACGGGAGTGACCAGCTTCCTGCATTATGAGATAAACCACAATATCGATCTGCATCTGGTCGGCGCGCTACTGCTGGGCTCGGTTCCGGGAGGGCTGCTGGGTTCGTATTTAAGCACGCGGGTTCCGGTACCCTGGCTGCGGCGTATTTTGTGCGCCGTGCTGCTGGCGACTGGTGCGCGCATGTTGATGGCTTGATTCGCTCCCCAAGCTATGGGAGTTTTACGGGGTTTTTAAAGGCAGCAGACAGAGAGACTCGTTCGGTATATCTCTTAATTGAACACAATAACCGTTAAACTATGCCTTCAAACTACGCCGATATCTTGAGCCGCATTCAGGCAGCCCTCGAGGCGTCGCGTGCGGTCTTCGCGCGCTTCACGCCCGGTGCAATCGCTACCGAATACAAAGCCGGGCATGACCCGGTCACGGAGGCCGATCGCGCACTCGATGCAGTTTTGCGAAAAGAATTGCTGCGCGAGGGCGAGGGCTGGCTTTCCGAAGAGAGCGCAGACGATCCCATTCGCCTTAAGCATGCTCGCGTCTGGGTCGTCGATCCGCTGGATGGCACGCGCGAGTTCGTCAGTGGAATCCCCGAATTCTGTGCCTCGATTGGCTTCGTCGAGAATGGACGGCCCGTTGCCGGAGGAATCTTCAATCCCGCCACTGACGAAACTTTCCTCGGATCGATCGATTCCGGCGTCACCTACAATGGCAAGCTGGCAAAACCCAGCCAGCGCAAATCATTGGACGGCGCTGTTGTTCTTGCGAGCCGTAGCGAGGTCAAGCGTGGCGAGTGGAAGGCCTTCGAAAATAGCTCTTTAAAGATTCGGCCGATGGGCTCGGTGGCCTACAAGCTGGCCCTGGTCTCTGCCGGACTCGCCGACCTTACGTTCACACTGACCCCCAAACATGAGTGGGATGTAGTCGCCGGAGCGGCGTTAGTTCAGAGCGCCGGCGGTTTTGTCAGCACATTAGACAAGGCTGCATTGACCGCAAACCGGCGTGATTCTCTGCTCTCGGGATTGCTGGCGAGCGGACCCTACCTCAAAGACAAACTGATCGCGCTCGTCGAGCCGCACTTGCCAGTGGCGCAACAAACGCGTTAAAGCCCGCGGCAACCGCACTCATTCGCTGTGGCCAATGTGGATATGCGGCTGGATCTCCACCGTCAACCAGACTGTAGTCGTCTGGATCGTGTTGCCTGACGACCCGCTCACGCTGATGCCGTAGGTGCCCGTCGGGGTGGAGGATGCGACTGCGATCGCCATCGTAGAGGTTCCGGCCCCGGTAATCGAACCGGGATTGAAGTTTACTGTAACTCCTGCCGGCTGCCCCGTCGCCGCTAGCGTTATGGGAGAATCGAAGCCGCCAACGACAGTGGTTGTGATGACGGATTGCGCCGAGGATCCCTGCGCCACAATCGCGGGATGCGGAGAAGCGTAGATACTAAAACCCGGAGGCGCCGGCGATGCAAGTGCGTCGATCAGCGCGCTTCCATTCGGGCTTCCCCACCCCGTAACAAGATCGAAGCCCACGGTTGTACAAAATCCGCCATCCTTCTGGCATCCGCTTGTAATGTCGTGAAAATCGCTATCGTAGCTCGATCCCAATCCTATGGCATAAAGAGAAGGATTAATAAAGCCAACTGCCTGGCCATTGCTGGCAACGGCCTGCTGGTTCACCAGAGCCAGGTAGCCGGCCCACATCGGTGCGGCGAAACTTGTTCCACCCAGATTCGAAGTACATGGGCTCTGATTGGCGCACACGTAGAAGTTGCTATCTGCATCGGCAGCAACGTCCGGGCCATTGCGATAGCTTTGCGAACAATCGGAGCAGCCTGAAGCCGCAGCGGTCTGCCACGAGGGGATAGTAAATTCATCTGGCGAAATTCCTCCACCGCCATAAATCCATGCAGTCTCAGAACTCCAGGGACCGGCTCCCCCTTCGGTTACTAAGTCCGTGCCGCCTACTGATGTGATGTACACGTCATCGGACGGGTATAGGGATCCTTCGTCCAACACAGTTGCCGTCCACTCGCCCTTATCGCCAGCTGCTTGAAAAAGATTCTGCCCTTGCGCCTCGAACTCTTCGAAATAAGGATTGTCGGTATCCGGGTCGGCTGGAAACCACGACCATGAAGAACTCAACTGCGCATTCAGCGGAGCGGCGGTGGCCATGGCATTAAGAATCGCGGCATCGCTCGATCCCACGTACATCACCAGACTGGCCAAGCCTGGCGCCATCCCCAGTGCCTGCGTCATGTCGATGGTCTGCTCGACGTCAAGGCAATTCTCGGATTTTAGGCACGTTGTGCTGGTGCCATCCGTCGACAGCACCGTTATCGGAACATTGTTCGTTTGACCCACGTTCGCGTAGTAGGTGTCGAGATCGGCCAGATCTGTGCCTTTGAATTCGAGCAATCCGAGGGATTGGCCGCTGCCAGTCAAAGCTCCGCCGTAATACGCGGCGCGCATGTCGCTGCCAAGAAAAGAACCGTCCGGGCCGGAACCGGTCTTTGTGTTTGTACCTGCGTTTCTACGCACCAGCGCGGGTCGCGGGAGAGAATAATTATCCAGCCCTGAGATGTGCCACAAACGCACTGCGAGATCGGGCGTGGGCTCGCGGTCGGGAGCATAAAATGTGCGGTTTTCCGTTGGATGCTGGTACACGTTGATGCCCAAATGCAGCGCCTGCTCGATCGCACCTACCGATCCGGTAACGCCGATGTTCAAGCGATTGCGGGAAGTAGAGACCACCTTCAATCCGTTCTTCTCCGCAAAACGAATCACCGCGTCGTAGTCGTGCTGCGTCGGACCGTAGTTCGCAGTGAACTCTTGCACCGACAGGAAATGCCGAAAGGTCGGACTGGCGGGGTCGTAGAGTTCGTCGAGAAAACGATTCAGCACCTCATGATTTCGCAGAGGAAGAATGAGAATGAGGCGCATTGGTTGGCTCGCCGGCAACCGGCCAACAAGAGGCGCACGCCCGTCCAGCGTCGCTTCTCGCACATGGCGCGTAAACAAAGGCGATGCCTGCGCCGGTGCGACCGGCTTTTGCGCCATCTCCAGCGCAGAAGTCAGCGCCAACCATAAAAGAAATTTGCGCATTGCCCCTTCCTCTCCGGCGGCCACCGCTCTATCGTACAATTTTTTCATCATGTTTGACTCAACGCGGATGGTGTTGTTTCTTACTGCGGCTTTGCTCCTGGCGATCGCACCCGGGCCGGGAATGCTCTACGTTTTGGCGCGCTGCCTCGCTGGGGGCAGGCGCGAAGGCGTGGTTTCGGCTTTAGGTACTTTCCTGGGAGGCATGTTACACGTGATCGCAGCCGCGCTCGGCGTTTCGGTTGTCCTGGCCCGTTCCGCAGCGGCATTCGCGGTTGTGAAATACGTTGGCGCGATCTATTTGTGTTTTCTTGGAGTACGAATGATCCTCGATGCACGCAACTCAGACCCGGTATCGCTGGCTAACTCGCAACCGCCCTCACTGGTGCGAAACCCGCTCTGGCAGGGGGTCGCGACCGAAGTTCTGAATCCCAAAACCGCCTTGTTTTTTCTTTCATTGATCCCACAATTCGTCAATCGCGAAGCTGGTTACGTCTTCCTCCAGTTTGTCATGTTGGGATCGTTTTCTGTGTTTCTGAATACGTCGGCCGATCTAATCGTCATCGCGATGGCTGGCCCGATTGGAAATAAGATTCGATCATCGCCAGTTTTCCGACGCAGGCAGCGGACCGTCACAGGCGCGATTCTGGTTGGACTTGGCGGCTACTTGGCGATGAGCGAAAGCAAGTAGGAGCGGCAGCCAAGGAACCTAAGATTTACAGCTCCACGATTTGATGGTCGTGGCAGTCCGTGCGCATGGTTTCGTGAAGGCTTTTCAGCAGCTCCCTTCCATGGGCAGCCAAGAAATAAGCGGCCCCCACGCCTCGCTCTTGCAGCGCATTTTCCGGATAAAGCGCGTGACTCAGCCCGTCGGCGTGGCGGCGCACGATTTCGCTGCGGCGCAACTCTGCCGCCGTTGCCCGTTCGCGCAGATGGTCGAGTTGATACTGCACTTTTGAGGCAGCGGTCTGGCTGGCATCCACCAATGTGGAATCGAGTTTGCCAAGGGCATCCTTCACGCCGTCAAATGATTCCCGCACCGCCCGGTTCGCCCGTGCGAAGGCCGCTTGCAGATCCTCGGGCAGGGTCCGCGTCGCCAGGGTTTGGCGAAGCGCCTCGACGCCATGAAACGCATCGCGCACCGTGCTGCCATACTGCCGGAGCCAGCGCTGCAATCTGGGTTCGACCAGCGTTGCTGAAAAGCGCGGCACAATGGGCGTTACCCGCCCGAGCAGCTCCTCGTAAACGGCGCCCGCCTGTGCGAAGTATGCCGTTTCCGCCGCCCCTCCGGTATAAGCCAGAGTGGGAAGAAGATAGTCTTGTACTACCGGACGCAGCAGCACATTCGGGCTGAATTCTTCTGGCGTGGCAGAGATTCGCTCTAATAACTCTGCTGCTGAGATTTTTTCTGCTTCGCTTCCCGCGCCGATCGAAAACTCAGTTGCGCTATCGGCTCCTCGTTTGTGCTTATGTATCGCTGTGCGGGCGCCGTCGCGCATGGCAAAAAGCAGAACAGAAGATTCGGTAACCTTCACCTGCTGAAAATAACCCGCGCCCCCGAGTTCAACCCCGCGAACGCGTAATTCGTCTGACACACTGTCGGCGCGTTCGATGGCAGTCCGATAGATCGGCTCGGCAACGCGATGCAGTTCCGCGTCTGCGGCATCGAGCAGAATCACGCCCCATTCAGCAAACAGCCGGGCGTACAAGCGTGCGAAGGCCGACCCCATGGTCTCACCCGGGCGATACGACTCGCGCAGCTGCTGAACGATCTCAGAATCTCCCAACAGCGATGCCGCCTCTTCTACTACGGGCACGATTTCAGCGCCAAAACGGACATTGCTCACCGGCGCTCCCGGAACGCCGTGGCTGGAGGTCGCAAGCGCGTGCAGAAGTCCATCAGGGCCTGGAAACGAAACGTGATTAACTTCTGCAAGATCGTGATCCGAGGTGGCCAGCCAGAAAACTGGAACTGCATTGATTCCTGCAGCCGTTGCTTCTTCGGCTAGTTTTACCGTGGTCAGCGCCTTGTAAATGGCAAACATCGGTCCGCCAAAGAGCCCGACTTGCTGCCCTGTTACGACAGCGAGCGATCCCTTGCGTAACCGCTCGATATTGGCGAAGGCCTGAGCCGAGGCGTTCCACGATTGATTCTGACGCTCGAGAATTGCGCTCACGCGTTCGCGGCGGGAGGAATCGTACTTTATGGCTGTTGCCTCCTTCTTCAACCATTCGCCGAAATGCGGGGAGTGGGGATAAAAACGCCGAACGCTAGGGGAATACGCGAGAAAATCGATGAAAAGGCCGGTCGTGTGCGGGATTTGGGCGAATGGCAGACACTCCGCTTTCACCGGCAACGCTCCCTCACTGTCATGGAGACAATCGGTTTGACAAATCGAATCATAGGCGGCCAACGGGCTTTATTCCACAAATATCGAACCCTCCGTGGTTTCTTGAGATGCCACAAAAGGTTGCACGATGCAGGATAATGCAAATTGCTCCAAGGATACCTGATGAAGCCCGTGGCCACTCCCCGCGCATCCCTGAACGCCGTTCCCATTACACTCGCGGGCCGTTTTGTATGCCTGGAGCCGATCAGGCACGATCACGCTGAAGTTTTCTGGCAGATCGCCAATGATTCTGCCGACGAAATCTTCCGTTGGTACCCTTATCGCATGCACACCGGCGAGGACTTCAAGGAGATGGTGGAGAAGATCTTCGAAGAGCAGGAACGTGGTGAATCGGTGGCCTTTGCTACGGTCGAAAAGAAATCTGGCCAGGTGATCGGCAGCACGCGGTTCATGAACATCGATCGCGCTAACCGGCGGGCGGAGATTGGTTCGACATGGATCATTCCGGCGTGGCAACGCACGGCGGTCAATACCGAGGCGAAATACCTGATGTTGCGGCATGCATTTGAGGTGTGGAACTGCATCCGCGTGGAACTGAAAACCGACGCGCTCAACCGGAAATCGCGAAATGCCATTCTGCGCATCGGCGCGACAGAGGAAGGCACGTTCCGCAAGCACCTGATTACGTGGAGCGGCCGCGTGCGCGATACGGTTTACTTCAGCATTCTGGATAGCGAGTGGGCAGAAGTCAGGAAGAATCTCGAATACCGGTTGAAGTCGTAGTTCCGACTGTCAGCTGAGCATCGCCTACGCTCTTTCCCCTTTAACCCGTTCTTCCCGCAAGGCCCGCAGATACGCTTCGCCCCCGCCGTATGAGGCATAGACAGATTTGCCGATGCCGCGAACGCTCAGCCACATCTTGTCAGTGCGATCCAATTTCTTCTTGCTCCCGATTCTCCTTGCACGCTTCATGTTCGAGTCGAGTCCCGCAAAATACAAAGAGGATTCGCGTTACGCCAAGGGTCAGATGATGTTCGAGTCGAGTCCCGCGATGAACTGGATACCGGGAATGATTTTGCCGACCAGCTTGTGGTCGTTCGTTAGAAACAAATCCGTTCCAGCGCTCGCGGCACATGCCAGATGAATGGCATCGGGTGAGGCTATGTTCGTACTGCCACGGATTCGAGCATAAGCGTCTGCAGTCTCCAGAGTGAACGGTATTACCTCAGACACGATGCTCTGCAATCCGCTGCGAACGTCGTCCACCTTTGACAACTGGGCTTTCCGATATGCGCCCGCCAGAACCTCGCCAAACGTGACGGCACTGGTAATGAGGGTGTCATTGCGCTGCTCCATTCGCGAGTGAATTGAGGCAATTCTGCTCGAGAAAAGGGGATTGTTATCGAGCCAGTAAATGAACAGCATCGAGTCCCAGTAGATACGGCTCATTTTTGCTCGTCGGCATCGCGGAAGGATGCCCGAACGGAGCGCAGATAGGCTTCGCCCCCGCCGAACTCGGCATAAACATCCTTCAATACGCCCCGAAGCCGTTCCCAGGCCTCTTGCCTTGATTGCGGAGTACCCCCGGCGAAGCCGCCGAGTGGTCTGCCGCCCGCAGTATGTTCAGAAGCCAGGAACTCGTAGGTGTAGGTCACGGTCGTGCTTTGTCCGGAATCGGGGCCTGTCTTAGCTACCAGCCGCAGGCCATTCTCCCTGAGGAATTCTCTAGTTTTCAGCGCGCTGCAAACAGCGGGGGTGCGTCCGCCGACCAGATTCATTTCGCGGACTACGTCGCCTGCTCGGATGCAGAATCGCCTCTCCCGTTGAGCCCGGGCCGGAGCCACGTATCTCTCCCCTGCATAAGAACGAATCGCATCTGCCTGGCTCATAGAAGCCTCCAATATAAGAATACTAGAATGCATATAGATGGTCAATAGAATTCTTTAAGAATTCTATTGACTGAATCGGAGAGGCCTCGGTATCTAACGGTTTGACTTCGGGCCTAGCCGCCCCTAGTCTTGAATCAGTTCTTTTTTTGGCCATCCCACCAATGGGGGCGTCACGGCTTCGACGGAGATGCTTGCGGCCAGGAGGCATGCCGGGGTGCACACACCCGTAATCGTGAGCAAAATGATAATTGCCAATCAAACAATGGCATACGCAGCCTAACTGAGTTAGGCAGCCGTCCCCGGAGGCTTTGCCCGTGGGCCTCCGAAGGACGTCGCACTGCGGGCCGCTCTTTTCAGCTACGTCTGGGCTGGAAGGCTAAGATCACAGGCTAGCGGCTAGCGTTTCTTGTCCGTTCTGAGCGCGCAGCCGCGAACGTCCTGGGGGAAGCGCCGCAAGGCGCCCAACGCCTGGGGCATGAACTGGAATAAGCATGTAGGCTCCTGACCAGTAACGTTTTCGGACGCGGGTTCGACTCCCGCCGCCTCCACCACTCTAAGCGCGAGATCCTTGGCTGTGCACAGGATTTCGGCAGCAGGCTCCCGCTTCGCCCGCTAAACCAGTTTTCCCTCCTGTGCATCGCGATTGGCGCCTTCGCGATTGGACCGATTGATCGAACTGCTCAGTCTGTGTCCGGCGGGTCAATCTCAGTACCGCTGGTCGACGTGAAGAAGCTCGCGGCCAGCGGGGCAGGAATAGTTTTGTAAGTGGTTGGCGTCAGCTTGAAATTGAAAAACTCGTGAAGATCATTCTTGGCACGGGCGTCGGCCATGCCGAGATTGCCCAGACCAAAAATCTCTTCGATCGCTCTCAAAATGCTTCCGAAGTCATATTCCAGATTACTGATATAGCCCACCCTGCGTGAGTAAGCTGACACCACGATGAGCGGCACACGAAAGCCAAACTGATAATCATTCTGATTGGCTCCGGTCTGAAAGATCGGCTTCACATGGTCGTACCATCCTCCCCAGTCGTCCCAGGTGATAAAGATCACGGTGTCTTTCCAATAGCCGACGCCGTCGTCGCAACTTTTATTGTTTCCAATCGCGTTCACAACAGCCGCTACCCACGCCGGCCCCTGACCGCTGTTGATTGGATGGTCTGAGTATTGCCCGGCCGGGGTCACCCAGCTAACCTGAGAGAGGCTGCAGTTGTCGATGTCGTTCAAGACGTCGGGCGGCGCGGTATCCACGAAGCCATTCGATTCTCCCTTAACCCAGTCGGGGCCAGTACAGGTTCCTGAGATCGGAATGCAGATGTTGGTCAACGAGTTCGGAGCTACCCAAAGACTGGTTTGTCCCTCGGCATAGTAAGTCCAGGTTATTTTGGGGCTGGCCTGGTCAAAAAGGTAATCCATGGCATTGCGGGTGAAGCATTGTGCGACCTCATCACCTGTTGTCTCAGTGCCGAAAGGCGGCGATGAATCTCCATTGGGTCTGATCAGTTGGACCGAATTTCCCGAGCCGCAGCCGTAAAGAGTGCTTCCGTTAGATCCATTCTCTGCGACAAATACACCTGCCGCATCATCAGCTGCGGTGGGCGCCGAGGTCGCGCCGAAAATAAACTGATGCGCAGGATAGCTGGGCCCCTGATTAGTTTGAAACATGCGGTTGGCCCATCCGTAGGTCGTCGCCAACGTGATGTAGGGATCGAGCAGGCCGCCTGCGCTGCCATTGGTATTAGTCACCGATGTGTTGTAGACGTACATGAACTGAGAGTAGTTGTTGGCCGGAACGGTGCAGCCGAAGATGTTCGCTCCACAGACGGACGGAACGTTCACTCCCGGCTTGCCGGTGATTCCCTGATTCTTGTATTCGAAGTTAAAGCCGCTGGTGGTACCGTTGAGCTTTGGACCGCCATGGCTGTGATCTAGATCAAAGTTAGTGGCAAGCCCCACTGGGGTTAGCGGCACGGTTTGCCCGTCGGAATTCACATAGGTCGACGAGATTTCGTAGGTGCCTTTCCCGCCTGTAGTACTGCAGCCGGGCATGCCATTGTTTGCTGTGCATAATCCCTGAAAGAGATTGTCGGGTGTCCTGTTTTCCTGGAAGATCACGATGACATGCTTGATCGGAGTGCTCGTGTACTGGGCATAAGCGGCTGTTGCCACCAGAGTGGCCACCACGAAGACAAAAATACTGGAGGGGGATTTCATGGACGATCTCCTTAGCGCCAGATTGGTCGGCGCGAAGTACTCAACACGCAGGGACTAACACCGGGACCAGCGGAATGTTCCGGTTCTTCGTGCGGGTGAGCTGAGAAAAAACAGAATTTCACAGAGTTGAATAAATATTTTGCGCTTCGCAGATGTTTTAATTCACCATACCGTCGATCTATTTACTATAGTTTATTCGATCGATATTCCCCTTTGATAACAGCAGCAGTTGAGACTTCTTCCCGGTTCGGGAGTCGTGCTGCTTGCAGACACAAAATCAGCAACAGGAGAAAGCAAGAAAACGGGGGAACTCATACTCGTGTCGGCGGCTACCTTGCAAGCCTGTTCAGTTGGTAGCGCGAATGAACGATTCTGATTAGTAAAGTGCTGCAAATGTTGCAACCTGAACTCTGCTTCGGGAAGAGAGCTGGTTTTTCTCCGCCATGTCGGCCGCCAGTCGGCTAGTGCATCGCTCGCTCGTCCCTTTATTGAAATGCAGACAGGTTACTTCAATACTCAAGATCATAGTCTAGTAGTAACTATTACCGGCACTACCGGGCTATTCACCCGGCTGCCTTCATCCGATAGTACTAGTGCAACCAGCCACCGTCAGAGGCGACTAAAGTTATGGGAACCAACCGCTCTGGCTCGAACATAGCCTTCTGCGCATTGATCCTTCTCGCCTGCGCAGTTTTCTGCCGCCCTTGCCTTGCGCAACAGGCTTCTTACGCTCTGCTTGAGCCAGAGTCGTTGCCGCCGGCGCCCATGCAACCGGCCGCTTTGGCGAAACCAATTCAGCCCGTTGACCTTCCCCGGACAGCGGAAACGCATCGGTTTTGGGATCGCGAGAACAGCTTTCTCTTCGCCGCCAGCGCCGCCTTCGCAACCGCCGACTTTGTGGTTACGCGCGACAACCTGCGGAGCGGAGGGCGGGAGTTAAATCCCATCACCCGCGTGTTTAGCGGCAGCACACCCACCCTGGCGATGAATTTCGCGGGCGAGACCGTCGGCGTCATCGGCCTCAGCTATTTCTTTCACAAAACCGGGCACCACAAACTTGAGCGCGCGGTTTCCATGCTAAACATCAGCGGATCAGCCGCCGCTGTCAGCTTCGATTTGGTCCAGCGGTAAACCTGCCTTCAACGAGCTTCTGCGCAATTAATTCTTCCTCCGCATCCACCGCATGCGAAATCGCATCCATGTTCTGCAAGACACTTGCACACACCGCTATATACCCATGCATCCGGGGATGCACGTGCACTTCATCGGTATCGCAAGGCCTTCCCGCGCGAACGATTCGTCCAAGCGGGATCCGGCCAGGCTCGGCCTTGCGGTCACCGGGTTGTCAACAAGTCACCTGACGCGGAGATGCGGAATGTTTCATTTTCGACTTGACACATATTGTACTAATATACTATAACACTGTTGTACTAGATGAATACGAAAGTCAGTTCCCGCCCCTTCCGCTTCGCTCTCGACCTGCACAGCGGTGTGCCTGTGTATCGCCAGCTTATCGATCAGGTCCGCGGCGGCATGGCCCTAGGTGCGCTGAGTTCCGGCGACCAGCTCCCGACTGTGCGCCAGCTCTCTGTCGATCTTGCCATCAACCCCAACACCGTCATGCGCGCCTACCGCGAACTTGAACTCGGAGGCTTGCTCGAAACCCACCAGGGTACCGGGACATTCATCGCTCCTAAGAAAGTGGAGAGAAAAGAAGCCGAACGCGAGCGCCAGCTTTCTCAACTGGCCAATGAGGCCGCCTCGCGCGCAGGAGCCGCGGGCTTCACCGTGGAAGAACTGCTCAAACGTTTATCGGAGTTGTCGCCCCAGCTGGCGAAAAGGAGATAGCCATGTTGAGAATCAATTTCGGTTCGATCAGCAGCATCGGAAGGGCGCTGTTCATTATATGTCTACTCGCAGGCGCAATCGTTAGCGCGGACACAAAGCATCCTGCCGGCGTCATTTGCGGCGCCGTTCTCGGCATCTACTTCATGTTCGCAATCAAGGTTGTCAAGCAGTGGGAGAAGGTCGCAGTCTTGCGCCTCGGCCGGTACGTGGGTTTGCGTGGCCCCGGAATTTTTCACATCGTCCCCATTATCGAGACACTCAGTCCGTACGTCGATCAGCGCGTTCGCGTGGCTGACGTTTCTGCCGAGTCCACGCTGACTCGCGACACCGTTCCCGTCAACGTTGATGCCATCGTCTTCTGGCTGGTGTGGAACGCGGAAAAATGTATTCTCGAAGTAGAAGACTTTATTCAAGCGATTAACATGAGCGCGCAGACGGCGCTGCGGGAATCCATAGGCCGCCACGAACTCGCGCAGATGATCACCGAGCGTGAAACTCTCGGCCGCGAACTCCAGCGCATTCTTGATGAGAAGACGAATCCCTGGGGAATCACGGTGCAGTCGGTTGAAATTCGCGATGTACGAATTCCGCAGGGACTCGAAGATGCGATGTCGCGCCAAGCTCAGGCCGAGCGCGAGCGGCAAGCGCGAATCATTCTTGGCCAGGCAGAGACCGAAATCTCCAACAGCTTCGTGCAGGCCTCCACTGCCTATGAGCAGAACCCGACGGCGCTGCACCTGCGCGCCATGAATATGCTGTATGAAGCGATCAAAGAACGCGGGTCGATGGTGATCGTGCCCTCGTCCGCAGTCGAAACCATGGGCTTAGGTGGAAGCCTTGCGACCGCGGCACTTGGAGGAGTGAAACCCTGACATCTTCAGCTCACCAGTTTGTAAAAGGAGAACATCATGAGGAACCTAACAGCAATCCTGATCACGCTGACTTTGGCTGGAGCGGCGGTGTTGAGCGCGCGTGCGCAGTCCGCAGCCATGCAGCCGGGAATCAGCGTGGCGATGGCGACGACCACGGGCGCCGCGCAACTGCCCGATGCCGACAATCCCGATGCATGGATCGTGACCATCACGGCGAACGGCGATCTTTACTTCGGAACCGATCGAGAGACTTCTGAGAGTTTGCTGGAAGCCATGAAGGCCCGCCCGCGCGACCGCGGACAGGGTCTGTACATAAAGGCGGACGGCCGAGCTCCATTCTCCAGCCTGAAGCAGGTTTTAGACGTAGCTCGCGCAGATTTGTTCACGATAGTGTTTCTGCTGACTGCACAAGATACAGGCACCCCGCCAGGAAGCGTTGCTCCTCCCACAGGACTGCCGATTCTGATTGAACCTGCGTCAACAGCGGAGGCCGTGGTTGTATATATTAGTCCTGGTCAAGGTTCGCCCAGGCTGAGAATTGGCAACGAATATGTTCCTCTCAAGGTTCTGCGCCACAAGCTAGTTGACCTTCTGTTAAACCCGACCAACCGCATGGTGATACTGAAACCGGGGCAAGTGCAGTTTGCCGATGTGGCCCATGCCGTGGATGTTTGCAACATGGTTGGCGCTGTCACTGTCATGAGCGGAGCCGAACTGTAAACAGGAACGACATTCCGCATTTTCGTCGAATCGCAGGGAAGGCAACCCACGATGAGCGCGCCCACAACCCACGCTCCCACGCCGACTGATGGTTCCCGCTGGCCGACGACGCTCGCCTCGCTCACAGTCGGAGCACTATTCTTCGCCCTCTGGTTCTGGCTGCTGCCCGGATGGCTGGGATTCACGGTTGAAACCGCTGGCTCCGCGCGCTGGCGCTGGCTCGCGGCAATTCCATCGATTCTCGGATTCACCGTGGCTCTGAGATGCATCTGGGATTTCGGTCGCACCGGCCACGGCACTCCCGCGCCCGTTGCCCCGCCGCAGCGGTTGGTCGTGGTCGGCTTCTACCGTTACGTCCGCAACCCCATGTATGTCGGCTTCGCTGCCGGATGGATCGGCCTCTGGGTCATCTTCGGGCATCCCAATCTCACGCTAATTGCCGCCGTCGCCGCGGTCGCGCTGGGCGTGCATCTGTTCGTCGTCTTCCATGAAGAACCTACGCTGCATAAGAAATTCGGCGCCGAATATGAAGAATATCGTCGCAACGTTCGCCGCTGGTGGCCGCGCCTGACCGGATGGAGCCGGCCACAGTAACGCAGTGCGGATTCACGGAACCTTATCAATCCGATACGCGTAAACGTGGCTAAGGCGGCGGTGCGTCCGAAAAACCACACCGTCGCCAGAGGGAAACTCCATGGCCCAGCTCGTGCAGTTGCCGGTTTCCACGCACCCCGATCGATCGTCGCGCCTCTCGACAATCCTGTGGTGGCTGATGATGCTTTGTTCGACAGCCATCGTCGCCTATGGCGTCAGTTATTTCCTAGCTACGCCGCATGATCGACATTTCGCTCGCTATATCGTCCCGTTGCGCCTTCACATTGCCGGAGGTATGGGTGCGCTTCTTACCGGCCCGTGGCAGTTCTCGCAAAAGCTGCGCGCCCGAGCTCTGAACGTTCATCGTTGGCTCGGCCGTTTTTACTTGCTGGAAGTGGTCGTCGGTTCGATTGCCGGATTGTTTATGTCCATCGTCTCCAAGCAAGGCCCGGCGACGCATTTCGGCTTTGGCATTCTTGACGTGCTGTGGTTCTTCACCGCTCTGCAGGCCTACCGCATGGTGCGTCGAGGCGATATCGAAGCTCACCGCCGCTGGATGATCCGCAACTTCGCACTGACCCTCGCCGCCGTTAGCCTGCGCGTTTACATGCCGCTGATGCTCGGCATTCTTCACTGGCCGTTCCGGCCAACGTTTATTACTGTCGCCTGGCTCTGCTGGATTCCGAACCTGCTCGTCGCGGAATGGATGATCCGGCGCCAAGCTCTGTGACGTCTGTGCCCTCCGTGGTAAAAAATCAAACCAGGGAGGGCACGGAGGAGCACAGGGCAAATCGCCCTTCACCACCGTGTCAAGCCTTCCGCTCTAACCTTCCCGCCGCGCCTCCGCTATAATCGGTGCTAAACGATCCCAAAAGAAAGCTGGCTCCGATATGACCCCCGCAAATGGAAGCAATGGCAGCAACGGCAATAATGGATACACCGTTCCCAAGCCCCGCGCCGAATGGATCGCGCGCCGCAAAGTAGCAAACTCCGACGGCAACTTCTCCCAGATGCACTACGCGCGCCAAGGTGTAATCACGGAAGAAATGAGTTTCATTGCGCACAAAGAAAGGCTCACGCCCGAGCTGGTGCGCGACGAAGTCGCTCGTGGCCGCATGATCATCCCGGCCAACATTAATCATCCTGAACTCGAGCCGATGGCGATTGGTGTGGCTTCACTCTGCAAGATCAACGCCAACATTGGAAATTCTGCCGTCACATCAGAGATCAACGAAGAGCTGAAGAAGCTGCACACCGCCGTTCACTACGGCGCCGACACGGTCATGGATCTCTCCACCGGCGGCAACATCCACGAGATTCGCGAAGCCATTTTGCGGCACTCGCCCGTGCCCATCGGCACCGTGCCGATCTATGAAGCCATTGCGCGCGTGAAGCGCGTCGAGGATTTGAACGCCGACATCATGCTCGAGGTCATCGAAGAGCAGGCCGCGCAAGGCGTCGACTACATGACCATCCACGCCGGCGTCCTGATTCAATATCTGCCGCTGATTTCGAAGCGCATCACCGGCATCGTCAGCCGAGGCGGCGCGATTCTCGCGCAATGGATGGCCTACAATCACAAGCAGAATTTTCTCTATGACCGCTTCAAAGACATCTGCAAAATTTTCAAGAAATACGATGTCAGCTTTTCTCTCGGCGATGGCCTACGTCCCGGCTGCGTCGCCGATGCCAGCGACGAAGCCCAATTCGCCGAATTGAAAACTTTGGGCGAGCTGACCAAAATCGCGTGGGAGCACAACGTGCAGGTCATGATCGAAGGCCCCGGCCATGTCTCCATGGACAAGATCAAAGAGCAGGTCGATAAAGAAGTCGAACTCTGCTACGAAGCGCCGTTCTACACGCTAGGGCCGCTGGTCACCGACATCGCTCCCGGCTACGACCACATTACCTCTGCGATCGGCGCGGCCATGATCGGATGGTACGGCGCGGCCATGCTCTGCTACGTCACGCCGAAGGAGCATTTAGGTTTGCCGAACGAGAAAGACGTGAAAGATGGCATCATCGCCTACAAGATTTCTGCCCACGCCGCCGACATTGCTCGTGGACGTCCTGGCGCGCGCGACCGCGATGACGCTTTGAGTTATGCGCGCTACAAGTTCGACTGGGAAAAACAGTTTGCGTTGTCTTTAGACCCCGAGACGGCGCGCGCGATGCACGACGAGACTTTGCCGGATGACTTCTACAAAGAGGCGGCTTTCTGCTCCATGTGCGGGCCGAAATTCTGCTCGATGAATTACTCGTCGAAAGTGGACGAGTACAACAAGCAAGTTCACGGCATCGAGAAGAAGGATTATTCGGACTTGGTGGAGAGATTGGTTACGCTGAAGTAGTGTCTGCTCGATATCTCCCACTTGAGCCGGGAGAGATGGCCAATGATCGAGCCGCGGACTAGCTGGACAATCCCAAGCCAATCGCAAGGGGCGAGTACCGAGAGGCATGCGGCAGGGAGTGATTCTGAGCCGTCGCGCTAGGGGAGTCAGGCCCCACCCGCCAAATACGCATGGTGCCCGCAGGTTATGCCATACGGCGACCCAGGTGTACAATTGCGCGTCCTTAAAGTCAAAAGGAACTCCGAATGATAGACTCGCGGGCTCTCAGCCCCGGAATAGGAGATAACCCATCATGCGCGTGTCGTCAATTGTCGTGACCATCCTGCTTAGCGTTTGTGCAAGCCAAACCGTGTCGAACAAACCACCTGAGCCCGACTCAATCGGCGTCCTCTTCTACTTGGATTCGACCACTCAGACGCTCAAACGACTTCCGATCGAGGACTACAAGAAGCACCGCGGCACGGGCTGGGCCAAGGTCACAGATAACGTCAAAGTGCAGGGGACGGCCTCGTCGTTCCGAATACCTGACGACAAGCCCGCGTTCGTTTTCAAAGTGTTTAAGGACGAGGAAGCCGGGGGTGTCCTGCTGTTCCGGTTCGATGTTAAAGGGAAGGACCGCGAATATGAGCTGGGGAAATGGAAACGCCGGGATTTTACGCCAAACCGAGGCTTGCCCGTCGATGTAGC
>JASHQM010000024.1 GCA_030039165.1 Candidatus Sulfotelmatobacter sp.
GGTGATTTCGATGCTCACCGCCGCCGGCTCGAAGAGCTGGGCGCCGAGGTTGTGCTCGTCAGGAAGCCGGAACAGCTCGATGAGATCGACGGGCTGGTCATTCCAGGAGGCGAATCCGGAACGTTCCTGAAGCTCCTCGGCGAAGCCGGCTTTGAAAAGCTCAAGCAATTCGTGCGTCTCAAGCCGACCTTCGGCACCTGTGCTGGAGCTATTCTGCTGGCCAGCGAAGTCGAGAACCCGAAACAGAATGGGTTGGGCGCGATCGACATGCGCATCCGCCGCAACGCCTACGGACGCCAGATCGACAGTTCCATCCGTGAAGGCAAACTGCTTCGCAGTTCACTGCATGGCGAGGATCCGTCGCCGCTGGAAATGGTTTTTATCCGCGCGCCGAAGATTGAACGTGTCGGAAGCAATGTGGAACTGATCGCCACCGAGGGCGCTGACGCGGTCGCCGTACGTCAGGGGAAAAGCATGGCTGCGACGTTTCACCCAGAACTATCCGAAGATTCTCGGGTGCATCAGGCTTTTCTTCACCTGGTAAAGAACGGCAATTCGTAACACAGCGCGTTCGCTTCGCATTGCTTTAATCGAAGCCAGATCTCCCGCAAACCGTTGCCCGTCAAGCTGAATCAAACCTCCAACCTGCAGGAGGTACAATGAAACACAAACTTACCGTAAGCCTACTCTCTCTGTGCCTGGGTGCGTCGTAGGGGTATATCCGCAGCCCCCCGTTTTGACCCGGACGCCAGTCGTCGGCGTGGGAATGAAGTTCGCGGGGCGTTTTAGTTTGTGGCCCGGCAGACCCAGACTAGACCTTTTTTTGGTCTGGAACTGCTCCTTCCGTAATCTCCCATTCGTCCTGAGGGGCGCCCATAATCGCCGCACGCGGCATGACCTTTCCCTCCCCATGGCAGCCCGCCCGGCGTGCGCCCCGGGCTTTCTTTGCCGAAACCACTCCCGCCGTTTTGCGCTGCCCGGACGGCCGCTTCAAACGTGGCAAGTTGCAGGTCATTTCCGTGACTGGGGGATTGCTGTATCTCAACGCACCACTGGGCCAGGGCGAACGCGTGAAGCTGATGTTCCTGACCGCGAAAGGGACGGTACTTGGGGCAGCGGAGATGTTAAGTCCTGTATCCTGGCGCTTTCAGCCTTTCAAATTTGTGCGCCTCTATGATGATGATGAAGAACGCTTGCGCTCGGCCATTCAATCATCGCTCGAACACAGCCGTAGCGGCTACGCCATGATGGAGAGATTCAGGGCGTGGTGACGCCGAGGCACGCTATCAGCAATTCTTCCTTCGAAACAGGCCGCGGTTGTTTTGTGAGACGCGTTTAACATTAGATTGACAGCGGTTTCAGCGTCCATTTACAGTTCAATCCCGTTGACCCGAAATCCACGGAACTGAAAGCAATTCTCGGGCTTCTCGTGACACCGAGCGGTTGTGTTTCACCGGTCCCCGGCCTGGAGTAGACAAATGGAAGCACTGGTACGATTTGCACTTCTGTTGGCAGCGTTGACTGCCGCAGTCTTCGCGCAAGCCCTGCCCGTCCCACAGAAAGAGGCATTCAATATTCCCGTGGAGTATTACAAACTGCCGAATGGTTTGCGCGTAGTTCTGTCGCAAGACCATACCGCCCCAACTGTGACGGTTGCGGTCTATTACCACATCGGCTTCCGCATTGAGCCCAAAGACCGCACCGGCTTTGCTCATCTTTTTGAGCACATGATGTTCCAGGGTTCCCAGAATCTGGGCAAAATGGAATTTGTCAAACTGGTGCAGCAGAATGGCGGGGTTCTGAACGGCTCGACGCGATTCGATTTCACAAATTATTTCGAGATTGTGCCCTCGAACAAACTGGAGACCATGCTGTGGGCCGAAGCTGACCGCATGCACGGTCTGGCGGTGAATCAGGACAACCTGACAAACCAGCAAGGCGTGGTAAGTAACGAAGTCAAGGTGAATGTGCTAAACCGGCCGTACGGAGGCTTTCCGTGGCTCGACATGCCGCAGTACGCCAACGTGAACTGGTACAACGCCCACAATTTCTACGGCGACCTGCACGATATTGAAGCGGCCACGCTCCAGGACGTGCAAGCATTCTTCAAAGAATACTATGCGCCGAACAACGCAGCCCTGGTGGTTGTCGGAGATTTCGACGCAGCGCAGGCCAAGCAATTTGTCGAGAAATATTTTGCTGCGATTCCCGCCAGCAAGCGTCCTCCCATGCCGGACATCAGCGAGCCGCGGCAGACAGAAGAGAAAAAAGCCAACAAGATTGATCCGCAGGCGAAGCGTCCTGCGATTGCTTTCGCGTACCACATGCCTGACCGCAACACGCCTGAGTATTACGCTATGGGCGTGCTCGATCAGATTCTTCTGCAGGGGGATGACAGCCTTCTACACCAGAAGTTGGTGAAGGAACTCGGCTATACCGGGGAGGTAGAAGGCGGCATTAATCTGCTCGGCAACATGTACAACTACGACGGCCCCATGCTGTGGATGGTTAATATGTACCACGACCAAAATGTCACGCCTGACCAGATCATGCAGGCAAGCGATTCGGTGATCGAAGAAGTGCGCAGCAAGCCTCTCGATCAAGCCACTGTGGACCGGGCCCTCGTCAAGTTGCGCTCCAGCTTCTACAGCGACATCGAGGGCTTGTTCGGCTTCGGCCGGGCCGACATGCTGGCGTGCTTCGCGCTGTTTGATGACGATCCAGCGCGGATTAATGGGACCGAGGCGCAGTTCGAAAAGATTACGCCGCAGACGATTCAGAAAACCGCGCAGGAGTATCTGCGTCCGACCAACCGAACAGTTCTGACCGTCTCAACGAAATCTGAATCAGGCAATGCAAAGCAGGGACAGTGAGCGGGAGAGAGGATCATGAAAGGATTGCTAATGAAGATCAGTATGGCAGTTTTTCTGCTTGCCTGCGCCGTCGCCTTCGCCATTGATAAGCAGACCCCGCCAACTGGAGGGCCACCCAAAGCGTTCACGGTCCCTCCTCACGAAGACTTCGCTTTGCCCAATGGCATGAAGGTGACTCTGGTTCCGTATGGCGATGTGCCGAAGGTGACAGTGGATGTGATCGTGCGGAGCGGCAGCCTGAATGAAGGCGAAAACCAGGTGTGGCTGGCCGAACTCACCGGCGAATTGATGAAAGAGGGAACGAAGACCCGCAGTTCCGAGCAGATAGCGAAGGATGCTGCCGGGATGGGCGGAGCACTCTCGATCACTGTGGGGGCTGACCAGACACAGATTCAAAGCGACGCACTCTCCGAGTTCGGAGCGAAGCTAGTGGAGCTCATCGCCGACGTCACGGAAAACCCGTTGTTGCCGGAGTCTGAATTGCCGCGGTTGAAAAAAGACGCGGTCCGGCGAATGAGCATTGAACTATCTCGCCCCGGCAACGTTGCTCGCCGGGATTTCGTCAAGTTGCTGTATCCCGACCATCCGTATGGGAGATTGTATCCAACTGAAGAGATGATCAATGGTTTTAGTATCGAAGACGCCCGCACGTTCTACGGGAAAAATTTCGGGGCAGCTCGCACGCATGTATACGTGGCCGGCAAGTTCGACAGCAAGCAGATCCGCCGGGCGGTTACGGACGCCTTCAGCCGGTGGCCGCACAATGCCGATCCGTTAGTTGAAATTCCAAAACCGAATCCGGGTCGCGCGTTCGAAGTTGAAGATAAGCCGGGCGCGGTGCAGAGCACAGTTATCATCGGTCTCCCGGTGCTTGACCCGACCAATCCCGATTACATTCCATTTTTGGTCATGGACAGCCTGTTGGGTGGCTCGTTCGCCTCGCGCATTACTTCGAATATTCGGGAAAACAAGGGCTACACGTACTCCCCGTTTAGTTCGGTTTCAACTTACTATCACGATGCATACTGGACAGAATCGGCAGACGTGACAACTAATGTCACTGGGCCTTCATTAAAGGAGATTTTTTACGAGATCAACCGGCTGGAAAACGAGCCGCCCAGTCCAGCCGAACTCAACGGAATCAAGGAGTACATGAGCGGGATCTTCGTGCTGCGGAACTCATCCCGCAGTGGAATCATCAATCAGCTTAATTTCGTCGAGCTACAAGGGCTTAGCGACCAGTATCTGCAGAGCTATGTACAGAAAGTGAACGCGGTCGCCCCGGAAGAGATTTCGGCAGTAGCAAAAAGATATCTCGTTGCAGACCAGATGAAACTTGTCGTTGTAGGCGATAAAGAGAAGATCGCCGACCAGCTTAAACCTTACGAGACGGCAGGCAGCCGCTAGCTGGCCGCTGGCATGGGTCTTATAACCCTTTCAACCAGGCTTCAGCCCTTCGCCAATCGGGAAATAGCTTTTCTTCGGCCCGGAATTCCGCAGAATGAACGCAACGGCGGCTGCCACGAAGTCTGACCGGGTGCTTCAAATGCAACATCTCGTGGTAGAGGATGTATTCGACGGCGTACCGTGGAACCGAAGGATGATCGAAGATGCGGCTGATGATGATGGCATTGTGCGCGGGATCGTAGTGGCCGAGAATGCGCCGGGTTTTGCTGCGGCTCCAGCTCATGCGCGGACGGCCCATCAGGCCGTAAAAGAATCGCTGGTTCAAGTCATCAAAGATGGCATCGAGATCATACATCCTGCCTCTTGCCGAATTTAGCCGCTTACGCCCGCGCATTTGTCGAACCAGATGCGCCTTGCTTACCACTTCGTGGCTGGCGATATATTTCCGGTAGCGGGAGGAGTGGGCGCGATCGATCGGCTTACGATACATTTTCGCGAGCAGAATGTGTGCGATCGCACGGAGCACGAGATCGGGAGCGCCTTCGAGAAGATCAGAAAGCCGCACGAGCAGGCGTCCCTGGCGCAAACGAATAGTGTTATTGACGTTGGCGAAGGCGAAAAACTCAATCTTCAACTCGGGAGCCGCAGCCCCGGGGCGCAACTGCCGGTGTTCTTCATGAAAAAGCTCGAGAAGCCCCGCACGCACAGTGAGGTCAGAGTAGCACGGAGTTGTGACTTCGTCCCGCTCGGAGATTCCAATCGGGAAGCCATCGACTTTCATGGGTGAGCTTGAAAACAACGCTCACCGGTTTTCCATGGCGAGTAGAATCGTTGCATCACTGGAGATCCTCCATGCTTCGCATTCTTTTTGTTTGTCTGGTTATCTCTGCCGCCTGCGCTCAGCAGACTTCCAGCCCATCACCACTCGATCTTGTGAAACAAGCTCAGAAACTCAGCAGCGAAGGCAAGCAGGATGAAGCGCTGGCACTCTACAGCGAAGCCATCGCAGCAATACCGTCGCTGTTTGAAGCTCAGCTTGGCGCAGGAATCGCCCTGGACTTGAAAGGGAACTACTCCGGGGCGCGCCAGCATTTGGCGAAGGCAATCGATTTGGCCAGTCCCGACAACAAGGCGCAAGCATTGCGTTCCATGGCAATGTCGTATGCCTTTGAGGGCGAAGCGGGGAAGGCGGCGAAATATGAGAAGCTGGTCTTTGACGATCGCGTGCTGGCGAATGAATACCCTACCGCGGCCGGGATTGCGAACGAACTCGCGCGCGTCTATCTGGAGTCCGGAGATACTGCCCATGCTTACAAGTGGTACGAGAAGGGTTACAAAACCGCTATGAAAACGAAGAACCTCTCAGAGGCTGACAAAAACCTTTGGCTGTTTCGTTGGGAGAATGCGCAGGCGCGAATTGCCGCGCGGCGAGGCCAGGCCAGCGAAGCTCAAAAGCACATAATTGCGGCCAAGGCCGCGCTCGATCTGGCGAACAATCCTGAGCAGGCGCGATTCTGGCCCTACTTGACCGGATACGTCGCCTACTACCTTGGCGATTACAAAACGGCGATTGCCGATTTGCAAAGAGCCGATCAACGCGACCCGTTGAATCTTGTGTTGCTTGGCGAAGCCTATGAAGAATCCGGCGACAAGGCGCAGGCCATGAAGTACTACCGCAGGGTGCTCGCGTCGAATGCGCATAACCCGACGAATGCGTTTGCGCGGCCGCTGGCGAAAAGGAAGCTGGCCGAGGAGAACTAGCGAGTTCGAGATGCCAAGCCTTCCTTCACATCCTAACCGTTTGTGACTTCGTTTACGGGCTGCGATATTATCAAGTAGATGCCCGCTGCACATCCATTTCAGACTGACGACGTGGGGCTGGAGCCGATCCACACAAAAGTTCTTTGCGGCGAGCGCCTGAACGCTGACGACGCGCTCGCACTCTATCGCACCGGTGACATTCTCGCCGTGGGCTGGATGGCCAACAATATTCGCGAGCGCATGCACGGCGACAAGACCTACTTCAACGTAAATCGTCACATCAATCCTACTAATGTTTGCATTGCAGCCTGCCGCCTGTGCGCCTTCGGGCGAAAGAAAGATGCACCCGGCGCTTACACGATGGCCCTCGAAGAAGCTTTTGAGACCGCCGCTTCGGGTTACAGCGAAGCAGTTACCGAGTTTCACATCGTTGGCGGATTGCATCCCGACCTGCCGTTTCAGTATTTCCTTGATCTTTGCTCCGGTCTGAAGCGGCGCTTTCCGCAGGTGCATCTGAAAGCCTTTACCATGGTCGAGGTCGCATATTTGTCGAAGCGGGCGAAGCTTTCGATTCGCGAAACGCTGGAGCAATTGAAAGCTTCAGGAGTCGATTCCTTGCCGGGTGGCGGTGCTGAAATTTTCGCCGACCGCGTGCGGCATATCATCTGCGATCACAAGATCGACGGTGACCAGTGGCTTGAGACCGCCAGGCTGGCCCATCAGATTGGGCTGAAGTCGAACGCTACCATGCTGTATGGGCACGTGGAAAACGACGAAGACCGGGTCGACCATCTACTTAAACTACGTTCCCTGCAGGACGAAACTGGAGGATTCCAAACGTTCATTCCGCTAGCGTTCCATCCCGATAACACACCTCTGCAACATCTGCCGAAAACAACCGGCATGTTGGATATCAAACAGATTGCGGTGAGCCGGCTGGTGCTGGACAACTTTCCGCATATCAAATCGTACTGGCAGATGATGACGCCGAAGATTGCGCAAATCTCGCTGCGCTTTGGCGCCGACGATATGGATGGCACCGTGATCGAAGAGAAAATTTACCACGACGCGGGCGCCACTACCCCGCAAGGCATGCGCCGCGAAGAGTTGGAACGATTGATTCGCGCCGCAGGCCGGGTGCCGGTTGAACGGGATACGATGTACCGGCCAGTCACACGAACTGAAACCTCGGTTACGGTTGCCGTCTAGTCAGCGAAAATCACTCACAGCTTCTCGTAGAAATCACAGGCCGAGCAGGAAATATAAATTCCGCCTGGCACGCCGCGCTCGCGATCTTTCAGGCGCTTGACGATGCGCGTGTCTTTGCCGCACTTGGGGCACGCGGTGCTCTTGCTGGTATCCATGACTTTCTTGCGATCTGCGGTTTTTGCAATTTTTGCGCCTACTGCCATGATCGGTCTCTCCTTAACTACTTCGATGTATGCGCAGCGATGCTTCTGAGCGTGCTACCAGATGTTGTTTAATGGGATTGTTCAGAAAGCGCGCGAACGGCTAATCCAGTTGTCTGGCTGTACTTTTCCGTCGATTATTATTTTACAGTAAGCTTCTTCTCAGTGTCTCGCGAGGCGCGGTTTGACCCCGTTCCCTCACGCCTGCTACGTTCATATGTTTTTGTCCCACCAAGGAGGTTTCCCATGCCCGCCATCAAATTTCGCGGTGTCGATTTCATCCAGTTCGACGCGTTGCTCACTGAAGAAGAGCGCCTGGTGCGCGATACCACCCGCCAGTTCATCGAAGACAATCTGATTCCCATCATTGAAGAATGCAACCGTGCCGGGCGCTTTCCGCGCGAACTCGTGAAGCCAATGGCTGATCTCGGTTTTTTTGGCGCCTCACTTAAAGGCTACGGCTGCGCCGGAATGGGCAACGTGGAATACGGTCTGATGACACAGGAGCTCGAGCGCGGCGACTCGGGCGTGCGCAGCTTCGTGAGCGTGCAGTCGGGGCTGGTGATGTATCCGATCTACGAGTTCGGCAGCGAGGAGCAAAAAAATACCTGGCTGCCCCCGATGCGGAAAGGCGAGAAACTCGGCTGCTTCGGACTGACCGAGCCGGGCTTCGGCTCCAACCCCGGGGGCATGAAAACCCGCGCCCGAAAGGTGGGCAAAGAATATGTTCTCAATGGCGAGAAGATGTGGATTACCTCCGGCACGATCGCCGACGTAGCAGTGATCTGGGCGAAAGTGGAAGACGAGAATGACAGGGTTCGCGGATTTCTCGTCGAGACAGACCGGCCCGGGTTCAAAGCGGACGACATTCATGGCAAATGGTCGCTGCGGGCCTCAGTGACATCTGGATTGTCGCTGCAAGATGTGCGCATTCCGGAATCGAACTTACTGCCCAAGAGCGGCGGTCTGAAATCGCCCCTGATGTGCTTGAACCAGGCGCGCTACGGAATTGCGTGGGGCGCGGTCGGCGCAGCCATGTCCTGCTACGATACTGCACTGCAATATTCGCTTCTGCGCAAACAGTGGCGCGACCAGCCGATCGCCTCGCACCAGCTGGTGCAAAACAAGCTGACTTGGATGATCACCGAAATCACCAAGGCGCAATTGCTCGCCCTGCAAGTCGGCCGGCTGAAAGACGCCGGCAAAGCTGAACACCAGCACATCTCCATGGCCAAGCGCAACAACGTCTGGATGGCGCTCGAATGCGCGCGCACCTCGCGCGACATTTTAGGTGCCAACGGCGTGGCCGACGACTACCCGATCATGCGCCACATGATGAACCTGGAATCGGTGAAAACGTATGAAGGCACGCACGATGTGCACGCGCTGATTATCGGCCAGAGCGTGACCGGGATCGACGCGTTTTAACGGTTTACGCCGTGGGCTTATCCCTCTGCGGTTGCACGGCTGTAAAGTCCTCGGCAAACCGTACCGCGTAGCTCTCCAGCAACGACTGCACGCGCCGCTGATCCTTCGAGCGCAAGATTAGTCCGGCATGATGATGTTTTTTGATTCGCATGAAGACTTCCCGATCGTCATACGCCGAGGTATCCGGTTCCTCCTGCTTTGCCAATGAAAGAATCACTCCCGCATACTCCTCGCGCGTGGCTGGCACCTTGTATGTGCCGTCCTCCCCCGCGACTTCAATTCGCGCCCACTCGCGCCACAGATTGAGTCCGGTCGCCGCCTCGACCATCTCGTTGATGTACGCACCGCCCACTCGCGCCGCGCACTCTA
>JASHQM010000191.1 GCA_030039165.1 Candidatus Sulfotelmatobacter sp.
GCGATCGGCGATTGGCGCACTCCTTCGCGCGGATGCAGTTCGGGAGTCGATTCAATTTGCGCCCGGAGATCGGGAGATGCCCCCAGAAGAAACCACGAGCCGCCATCTTGCGATATCGCAACCTGCGTATGCGTGCGCGCCTTGCCGCGAAAGATGCCCGCCCGCACCGCCCGGCAATTGGCGCAGGCGCAATTCCACTGCGGAAACCCACCTCCTGCCGCGGAGCCAAGAATTTTTATTTGCATCTCGTGGAGTCAAATCAGGGCAGCTATTGCGTCGCAAACAGCCAGCAACAATTGTCGCGAACTAAACAAGGTTGAGTGCCGCCACGATAGCGCCCGCACACTTCGACCGGAAAATCACAATGCCGGGCTTTTTTCGGCAATCAACTTCTTGATCTGTTGCACAAACTCAGCGGCGGCCATGTCTTCGGTCTTATCTTTTCCCCGGGTGCGAACGTTCACTCTGACGGCTTCGGCCTCCTTGTCGCCCACTACTAGCAGAAATGGCACTTTCTGAAGAGCGTGCTCGCGAATCTTGGCGTTCATTTTTTCATTGCGCGCGTCGACCTCCACGCGCACGCCGATTGCCTTGAGCTGACCGGCAACTTTATTCGCGTACTCCGCATGGCGCTCGCTGATCGGAATCATTACCGCCTGCACCGGCGACAGCCACACCGGGAATGCGCCCGCGTAGTGCTCGATGAGCACGCCAAAAAAACGCTCGATCGAGCCGTAGAGCGCCCGATGCACCATGACCGGCTGCTTGCGGGAACCATCTTCGGCTACATATTCCAACCCGAAACGCTGCGGCAGGTTGAAGTCGAACTGCACCGTGGAGAGCTGCCATAGACGGCCGATAGCGTCGACCAGCTTAATGTCGATCTTTGGCCCGTAAAACGCCGCCTCGCCGGGGATGGTTTTATATTCGATTCCGCGGCGCTTCAGAACTTTCTCCAGCGACTCCGTGGCATGCACCCACTGTCCTTCGCTGCCGACGAAGTTCTTGCGATCGTCCGGGTTCCAGGTGGAAAGCTCGGTCTGGAATTTTTCGAAGCCGAAATCCTTGAGAACATCCAAAGCGAAATCGAGGCAACTGGCAATCTCATCTTCAATCTGGGTCGGCGTGCAGAAGATGTGGGCATCATCCTGGGTAAAACCGCGGACGCGCATCAGGCCATGCATCACACCCGAGCGTTCATAGCGGTAAACCGTGCCCATCTCGCCCAGCCGCACGGGCAGATCGCGATATGACTTCAGAGAATCTTTATAGATCAGAATGTGACCGGGGCAGTTCATGGGCTTGAGGCGGTATTCGGCATCGTCTAGTTCCATCGCATCGAACATGTTCTGGGAGTAATAGCCCTCGTGGCCCGAGGTCTGCCATAGCTGGCGGCGCATCACGTGTGGAGTGTAGACGAGCGAGTAGCCGCGCTTGAGGTATTGCTCGCGCATCCAGTCTTCCATCTCCTTGCGAATGATGCCGCCCTTGGGATGCCAGAAAATCAGCCCCGGGCCAGCCAGTTCCTGAATCGAAAACAGATCGAGCTGCTGGCCAATCACACGATGGTCGCGCTTTTTTGCTTCTTCGATCTGATGGAGATACGCGTCAAGATCCTTCTTCGAGAAGAACGCAGTTCCATAAATGCGTTGAAGCTGCGGATTTTTCTCGTCGCCCAGCCAGTAGGCGCCGGCGATGTTGAACAACTTGAACGCCTTAATTTTTCCCGTCGAAGGAATATGCGGTCCGCGACAGAAGTCGGTAAACTTGCCAGTACGATAAATGGAGATTTTTTCATCGGGCTTGGTGAACTGTTCAATGAAATGGCACTTCATGAAATCGCCTTCTTTTTTGAACCCGGCCAGCCCCTGATCGCGCGGCAGAAATTCGCGCGCGTAGGGAATATTCTGCTGCACGAGATCCTGCATCTTCTTCTCGATTTTTTCCAAATCTTCCGGCGTGAACGGGGTGGGCCGGTAAAAGTCGTAAAAAAATCCACTTTCGGTGGCAGGGCCATGACCCAGTTTGGTCTCGGGAAAAAGCTCAAGCACCGCCGCCGCCAGCAAATGGGCGGAAGAATGCCGATACACTTCAAGCGCCTCGGGATCTTTTTCGGTGATCAGACGAAGGTCGGTATCTTTTTCGAGCGGCTTGGTCAGATCGATCAGGTCGCCATTAGTTTTGGCCACCAGCGCGGCATCGGCGAGTCGAGGGCTGATTGACCTCGCCACGTCGAGCGCGGTCGTGCCCTTGGGAACGTCCTTTACGCTTCCATCAGGAAGCTTGATATGGATATTATCGGCCATGCGGTTGAGCCCACGGGTGAGCGAGTTGAATCTTCAGTTTATTGGAGTGCCTTCGACAGGGTCAACGTTGAGAGAGGATGGGTAGTGTGTCAGTTTGAAATTTGACCCCGTGGAATCGTTGGCGCGGCCTGTGTCCATGCGCCGGTTCACGCGTCTGACGAATGCACTCTCCAAAGAAATTCAGAACCAGCTGCGATGGTTGCGATTCATGCGGTTCATTACAACTATGCTCGGATTCACAAGAGCCTGAGAATCACGCCGTCAATGCAGGCTGGTTTGAGCGATCATGTTTGGACGCTGGAAGAGATTGTGATGATGGCCGACAATTGTCTACCCAGGTCCGGAATTTGCGGGCCCTACAAGAGAAGCTGATGGGCGGAGGTGCGTATGAGACGGAGAACTATTCAGGCAACGGTCGCTTTGTCGCTGCTGGCTTTCGGCTGGGCGGCTGGAAGAACCCAGGTCCCCGCGCCAGAGTTCACGCTGGCGATTGATGCTCCCTTAGGGCGCACGACCATTAAGTGTGTGCGCGGATGCGTGTTGCAGGGCGGTCGAGACGAAGGTGTCCCCAGCAACGTACCGATACCGCACTATTCATATGGATGTAAGGGCGCTGAGCCTCCGCGTTGCACTGCCATAGTGAATGGCTGGCTGAAGCAGTAAAAATTCAAACTGATACGCTACCAGCGGAGGGGGCGCCGTTTGACAAGAGAGTTTGCGAAACACTGGCATTCGGCCGCCTGACTTCCATTCAGGAGCATGCTCTGAGTGTGCACCGGCGGAGAATTATGCAGCGCTAAGCGCGCGCCTTCTTACTCACGGTCGTTCTTCCTGCGGATTCCCAGGGCCGCTTGGGGCGTTCCGCTGTGGGTTTATCGCGATCTCTAATGCGATCGTAATGATAAGACTCGCTCACCGTGCCCAGCGACTCGTTATACAAACTGGGAAGGCCGAGTGCGACTTTCAGTTCCTCGGAAAAGGACTGGAGCGCTTTCAAATGTTCGGCTGTGGCCGGGACTTCTGTCTTGGAGGTTTTCAGGAACTGCTGATAGCCCCGGTTCACCAGCTTCGAGATCTCGCTGCCGATCAGGTATCCGGGGTATGCAAAAATTTTCACGCCGTCTTCCGGCGTTTTCTGTATGGCAGCGGAAACATTGTATTTGCGCAGAAAAACGCGGCCATTGGTGCCCGGGGCCTCGGTGATATCGAAACCATTATCCCGCAGCCACGCCAGGGCTTCCTCATAAGTGCGAGCTTCTATTGTCTTTGGCATTTTTCTGTGTTTCCAATCATCTTCCATAATTGCATTTCCGCAAGCTTTAGATGCCGCTTCGCAGAGAGAGTAGATGTATAATTTAGGCGCTGCATCGGCAGTTCCCCCGTCGTCATCTAAGACACCATACTACATAGCGCGTTTCCATCGTCCCTGCATAATTACGTTAGTCACGAGAAGATTGTTCGATATGGATCACTTTCCAGACGCAATGAGTGAAACTTCTTCTGGACAACATTTGTCACAGGCCGCGACAGTGCGGCAGAGTTTGCTCGAACGCATCGGCAATACTCCACTGTTGCGCTTTGATCAGCTCACCACACATCTGCCGGGTACCGCACTTTTGGGCAAGGCGGAGTGGTATAACCCTGGAGGCTCGGTGAAAGATCGCGCCGCTGCCAACATCGTCGGCGAGGGGCGGCGCAGCGGGCAATTCACCACTGGAAAAATTCTGTTGGATTCAACCAGCGGCAACACCGGCATCGCTTATGCAATGCTAAGTGCGGCGGAAGGATTCCCGGTCACGCTGTGCATGCCGAGCAACGTATCGGTCGAGCGCAAGCGAATTCTGGCGGCTTACGGGGCCAACATTATTTATACCGATCCCGGCGAGGGTTCCGATGGGGCCATTCGCATGGCGCGGCAGCTTGCCGCCAGCCATCCCGATTTGTATTTTTACGCCGATCAGTATTCCAACGATGCCAATTGGCTCGCCCACTATCACAGCACGGCAAATGAAATCTGGCTGCAAACTGAAGGCCGGGTGACGCACTTCGTTTCCATGCTCGGCACCAGTGGCACGTTCATGGGCACGACGCGGCGCTTGAAAGAACTGAATCCGGCGATCCGTTGTATTTCGTTACAGCCGGATTCGGCGTTTCACGGCATCGAAGGCGCCAAGCACATGCCCACCGCTATCGTTCCTAAAATCTACGACTCGACGCTGGCGGACGAAAATATGGAGATTGCAACCGAAGACGCGCATGCCATGGCGAGGCGTGTGGCGCGGGAGTGCGGACTGTTGCTGGGAGTCTCCGCGGCTGCGTCGATCGTCGGCAGTCTCAAGATTTCGGAACGGACAGCGCTGCGCGAAAACCGTCAGGCCGTGGTTGTGACGATTCTTTGTGACTCCGGCGAAAAGTATTTGAGCGAGAGATTCTGGACGGAAAAGGAAGTATCGGCTCAGGAGTCGGACGTGAGAATGAAGAAGTGACGAACCGTGTTTTAATTCTGCACTCTAACTTCTGACATCTGCGTTCCCGTCATGCTGAGAATACCTGCCAAAGGTTATGAAGCGCTTCGCCGCCACGGCGAGGAAACTTATCCCTTTGAGTGCTGTGGCGTGCTACTCGGTCGATTCGAGGATGACGGACTGCGAGTAGTGGCTTCCACCGCCCGCTGCGACAATACCAGGACGGATTCCGCTCACAACCGCTACAATATCGATCCCCGTGAATTGGTGCGCATTCAGCGCGAGGGGCGCGAGCGCGGTGAAGACATTGTCGGCTTCTATCACTCGCACCCAGATCATCCTGCGCGCTGGTCGGCGACCGATCTCGCCGAGGCCCACTGGCTCGGTTGCTCGTATGTGATCACCAGCGTGGAAAAGGGCAAGGCCGCAATCACCAACTCGTTCGAACTTACCGGAACCGATGAGAGCGACAAAGGGTTCGCCAACGAGAAGGTCGAGTTGACCTGAGCCTGTGCGCGGCTGCGGATCGTGGCGTCTCGCGGCCTTGGCGCGATTTTCACAGCGACGAATCACGAGTCGCTTCTGGCCTGACATCCCGATGTGTCAGGAATAACCGCGCTTTCGGGAGCATCTTTCGGAACCCGCTTCCTATTATCTGCACCAATTCCGGTCACCCTCCTGTGGACGGCCTGCACTCGATTGAAAATACGGTGGTTACACATTGCGGTTTTCGATTGACGAAAGAAATAGAAGTCGGTAGAAAGATACTCGTTCTTTGGCAGCTTCTAAAGTTTTTCCGGTTGGCGTGGCGTCCGGGACTCAAGTTTTATCACCCTCTTCCCAAAAGTTGAGGGAGGGTATAACAAGGGTCGAATAAGCAAAACGCTGGTCGAGGAGAACAAGAAGAAATGTCGAAGGCAGGATAGAGTTCCGAGGCGTTGGGTAGATTTTTCCGGTTGGCGGTAAGCCCGGAGCCCAAGCGACAGATCGCTTGCAGTCCCCGCAAGGGCGTACTGCATCGCAGGTCGAGCGAGGGTCGAACGCGAGCTACTGGCCGAGACGAATGGATCCAACACCACCTCGGAACTCTTAATCTTTGGGGCGCGCTTTCTAACCTGGTTCTAGAAAGCTTTCGCTAGGCAACATTCACCCGGCAAGAAATTCTTTTGGTACCGTTTCTCCCTTTCTGAGATAAGCCAAGCCTTAACTCTCCGAGATCGCTGAGAACGGCTGCAAAGAACGCCGAAAGGTTCTTTCCCTCACATCTACTGGCTGTTATCGGAAAGCCTCGCGCCGGCTTTGCGTCGAGTCACGGAGGATCGGTTTCGTTCTTCTTCACGCAGCTCATGGAACGCCGCGTGCTGCAAGCTTCCCGAAAGTTGGCACCATGGATAGCGGCTACTACGCGGTGTGCGCGGGTCTGGCGGCGCAGACTGAGGCTCTCGATGTTGTGGGTCACAACCTGGCGAACCTGGCTACGACCGGCTACCGTGGCGAACAGACGACCTTTCGATCGCTGATGGCAGGCTCGGGCGTGGCCGGCGCGAATTACCTGAATGCCGCGGTCAACAATTTTGGAGTTCTCAGCGGCAGCCGCCTGGACTTAAGTTCGGGCAGCCTGACCTCCACTGGCAATCCGCTGGATGCGGCCATTGCCGGCAGCGGGTTTTTCAAGGTGCAGTCGGCGCAAGGGGTTTTCTACACGCGCGACGGCAGCTTTCATGTGAGCGGTACCGGACAATTGCTCACCAGCGAGGGAAATGTGGTGCTGGGGGAACAGGGAGCTATTACCGTTCCCAGCGGAGACGTAACCATCAGTTCCGACGGGACGATTTCTGTGAACGGGAACCTGGTCGACAAGCTCCAGGTGGCGGAATTCGCTCCGGGAACAGATCTGACGGCGCTGGGCAACGCCACTTACACAGCACCGCCAGGTACGGCGCAGCCGGCCGCAGACTCGCAGGTGCGCCAGGGGATGATCGAGGGCTCGAATGTGAGCGCGACCCAGGGAGTTATTCAGTTGATCGTAGCGCAGCGCAATGCGGAGATGCTGGGCCGAGCGATGGGTGCAATTGACGGGCAACTCAATCAGATTGCCGTTCAGGACTTGCCCAAGGTTTAAAGGGGAGAGATCTACGTATGATGCGAGCACTCTACACCGCCGCCAGCGGCATGACGGCGCAGGAACTAAATCTCGACAACATTGCCAACAATTTGTCGAACTCGAGCACGGCCGGGTTTCGCAGCAGAAGATTGCAGTTCGAGGACCTGATCTATCAGAACCTGATCATGCCGGGCGCGGCACAGACGCTGCAAACCACGGTGGTCGCGGGTTTGCAGGTCGGGTTAGGCACGCGTTCGGCGGCCTCGGAAGTGATTCAGACGCAGGGCGATTTCAGCGAAACCGGCAATCCCCTGGACTTGACGATCCAAGGGCAGGGGTTTTTTCAGGTGCTATTGCCGAATGGGCAGACGGCTTATACGCGGGCCGGAAGTTTCCACACCGATCAGAACGGCAACCTGGTGGATCAGGACGGCGATCCGGTGCAGCCGGCGATCACGATTCCTTCGGGAGCAACTTCGATTACGGTCGGGTCCGATGGGACGATCAGTGTAACGACCGCCGGGCAGACCCAGGCACAGCAAGTCGGCACGCTGCAACTGGCCCTGTTTAATAACCCCGGAGGGTTGAACAGCACGGGCAGCAATTTATTTTTGCAGACGACGGCATCGGGCGACCCGATCGTAGGCGCGCCGGGCGGCAGCGAAGGCCTGGGAACAATCATTCAGGGCATGCTGGAGCAGTCGAATGTGAGTGTGGTCACGGAATTCGTGAACATGATCGTGGCGCAGCGCTCCTACGAAGCGAATTCGCGAGTGGTGAACGCCGCGGATCAGATGTTGCAAACCATCAACAATCTCGGCCGGTAAATGAGTCGTTGCACGATAGGTGAATCCGAAGTATAGGACTCCGTTTGATGAAGCGGCTGACTATCTTTCTTCTGACTTTTTTCTGTGCGGCGCCAACAGCCGCCTACGGTGGAGAAAAAGGCGAAGTGAAATCCTGTGGCGCGATCGCCGGTTTTATCGCCGGAGAGGACGAGCCGCACGGCGGACCGAGCCAGCCTTATCGGCTGCAGGATTTGAATTGCGCGGCGGCCTCCGGCGTTCCAGAACGGGCCGCGCTCGCGCTCACCCGCAGCAACTGGAATCCGGCGCTTAAGCGATGGGAATTCGTACTGCGTTGCGTCGAGTCTTCGGATTGCGTTCCATTTCTGGTTTGGACCGACGGGGAGGCGAAAAAAAGCATTGCCGATTTGCAATCCCAGCCAGCACAGGAGTCGGTAACAATTAGGATTGTGCTGGTTCGAGCAGGGCAAAGCGCAATGCTCACCTGGGATCAAGGGGGGATTCGAGTGGTGCTTCCAGTCACCTGCCTGGACGCGGGATCGCTGGGACAGACCGTACGCGTACGTCTTATGAGCGGACGGAAAATCATGCGGGCCGAGGTGGTGGGGGCGGCGGCAGTGCGCTTGAATTTGTAGAAATCTCTGAGAGCATTATGCAGTCAACGGCAAACCTTGGCGGAACTCACCTTGGCAAGATCACCTTGGTGATTATGACGTGCGCGATCGTCGCGGGGGCATTTGCGCGCGCAGATGCGCGGTCCAAGGACAAGAACAAGCACGATTCGCTGGAGGATTATATCCGGCGTATGGGGGGCCCCGTCGGACCGGTTGCGACGCCAAGCACACCGGGCAGCCTCTGGGTGGACAACGGGCGCATGGCCAACCTGGTGTCGGACTACAAAGCCTCGCGAGTGGGCGATCTGGTGACCATTAACATCTCGCAAAATCTGGACATTATTTTCTGCTGCAATGTTCTGATTTATTTCGACCTCATTTCCAAACGGAGGGTGCTGCGGCACTTCTACAACAATCTGTTACCACATGGGTATTTGTTTCTCGGCTCCTCCGAGTCCTTGCACGGGGTGAGTGAAGATTTTTGCCTGTTACACCTGCCCGGCTCGACAAGCTACGTGAAACGCGAAGCATTGCCAGTGGGAGGGGAAACGATATGAAACGGAGCGCAGACTGCAAACAGCTTTTGCTGGACCGGGTAGAGGGGTTGCTGCAGATTCCGACGATTCCTGCGGTTCTCGCCCCTCTGTTGCGCTACCTTGAGCAGCCGGTGGAGAAACTCGATGTACAGAAGGTCACCGATTTCATAGCGCAGGATAAGTCGCTGGCGGCGCAATGCCTGCAAATGGCCAACTCGCCATTGTTTGGGCGTTGGCAACAGGTGGATTCACTGCGCGGGGCGGTGGTCAGCCTGGGCTTCCGGCATGTCAGCGATATTGCCATGTCTTGCGGGATGTTGAAGATGTTGCCGGGTAAAAAGCGTGGCTTCGATCCCATCGTTTTCTGGGAGCACTCGCTGGGATGCGCTCTGCTCTGCCGTCATCTGGCGCGCAACATTAATCTCGACGATCCGGGGAAGGCTTATCTGGCGGGCCTGCTGCATGATCTGGGAATCATCGTCAATCTGTGGCTCCTGCCCGACGAATTTGGGGAAGCCTTCGAAGCTGCGCGCAGCGAGGGCATGCCGTTGCACGAAGCCGAGCAGAGGGTGCTGGGATTTACCCATTGCGAAAGCGGAGGATTGCTGGCAGAGCGCTGGGGCTTCGCTCCGGGGTTGGTGGAAGTCGTAACGCACCATCATCTGCCACAACGGTCGTCGGAGAATACTACACTGGTGTCGCTGGTGCACATCGCCGACCTGCTGTGCCGCACCGGGGGGCTGAACCACGGCTACGTCGAGGCGCGCCAGGTGAATCTATTTGAGGATGCCGGCTTCGCACTGCTCGCCCGCAGTTCTTCGGCGTTGAAGAAATTCGATTGGGCTCGGCTGACCTTTGAATTGGAATCGTATATGGATGAGGTTCACCGGCTGGTGAGGATGATTTACCGGGCGTGAGCTATGGGCAGGCAGTACATCTTTGTGATTCACCAGCGATAACGAGTCGTTTTTGCCAGACCTTTTTGGTAACAGTATTGTCTGAATGCGGTTTCGACCCACGCGAGATCCGTCGCCCCTACTGGTGAAAGCGCCGGGCTTCGGGATGGCGTATTGACGGTTTTTCGCTAGCGGAACGGGCAGGATGACGCACTTTCACTTTCTTGCCCGGTTTGCGTCAGGTTCGAGTATTAATCGTTTAGAGCGAAGCGGACACGAGGGGCGAGACTCGACAAAATCTTAAATTAGATATAATCTAAACTTTCCGATGGACGCCGAGGCGATTAAACGGTCCCTGCAGGGGAGCGGGTTGCGATGCACTCCACAGCGCTACGCCGTGATGGAATTCCTGATGGAACACACCGGGCATCCCACAGCTGCGGAAATCTTCGAATCTGTAAATCGCGCGGATCCCCGCTGCTCTTCCAAGGCTACGACGTATAACAATTTGCGGGACCTGGTAAAGGCGGGTTTGGTGCGGGAAGTGGCGGTGGAAGGCCGTGCCGCAAGATTTGATGCCAAAGGCATGCGGCATCACCATTTTATTTGCGACCGCTGCGGCAATGTAGAGGACGTGAAGTGGTACGCCGTTCCCAGGCCCGCCTCGCCCTTCCTGGGTAAGCGGAGGCTGCGCGAGTGCGAACTCATTTTCCGAGGACTTTGTACGAAGTGCGCTACACGTCACGAATCCCGTTAAGCGTCGCCGGTATGCGCATGCCCGGAAGCACAGCTTGTGAGCAGAACGACCGCCGATTGGTGCGAATCGGAAGAAACCTAGATAGTTTTGGTATTTCATCAATAGTTTTTTAGGAATGCGTTAAGGAGGATTGAAATCATGGCAACAGAACTCGCCAACCACGAACAGAAAGTGTCAACCGAAAGCAAGTGCCCGTTCACGGGCGCAACTCCCATGCCTACCAACCGTGACTGGTGGCCAAACCAGCTCGACCTTTCAGTTCTCCATCGGCACTCCAGTCTGTCCAACCCGATGGGCGAAGATTTCGACTACGCCAAAGAATTCAAGAGCCTTGATCTGAAAGCGGTGATTAAGGACCTGAATAAATTGATGATCGACTCGCAGGAATGGTGGCCGGCAGACTTTGGGCACTATGGAGGTTTGTTTATCCGGATGGCTTGGCACAGCGCCGGCACTTACCGTATCGCCGACGGCCGCGGCGGCGCCGGAGCGGGTCAGCAACGCTTTGCGCCTCTCAATAGCTGGCCCGACAATGTAAACCTCGATAAAGCGCGCCGGTTATTGTGGCCGATCAAGCAAAAATACGGCCGCAAAATTTCCTGGGCCGACCTAATGATTCTCGCAGGGAACGTCGCACTTGAGTCGATGGGCTTCAAAACCTTCGGTTTCGGTGGCGGGCGCTCCGATGTGTGGGAACCCGAAGAGATGAACTGGGGTCCTGAAGGCACATGGCTCGGGGATGAGCGCTACAGTGGCGATCGTGAGCTTCAGAATCCGCTGGGCGCAGTTCAGATGGGGCTGATTTATGTGAATCCTGAAGGGCCCAATGGAAAACCTGATCCGGTCGCGGCGGCCAGGGACATTCGTGAGACCTTCCGCCGCATGGCGATGAACGACGAAGAAACGGTTGCGCTGATTGCCGGCGGGCACACGTTCGGCAAGACACACGGCGCGGCGCCGCCGCCGCAATATGTCGGCCCTGAGCCGGAGGCTGCGCCGATCGAGCAGCAAGGCCTGGGCTGGAGGAATGCGTACGGCACGGGCAGTGGCGACGACACAATCGGCAGCGGTTTGGAAGTCATCTGGACCACTACGCCGACAAAATGGAGCAACAACTTCTTCGAGAATCTCTTCAAGTATGAATGGGAGCTGACCAAGAGCCCGGCCGGTGCGCACCAGTGGACGGCGAAGAATGGTGCAGGCAAAGGCACGGTGCCGGATGCCCACGATCCGAGAAAGCATCACGCGCCCACGATGCTGACTACAGATCTCTCGCTGCGCTTCGATCCGGCGTACGAAAAGATTTCGCGGCACTTCTACGAACATCCGGATCAGTTCGCCGACGCGTTTGCCCGGGCATGGTTCAAGCTGACGCACCGCGATATGGGCCCGATTGTGCGTTATCTGGGGCCGCTTGTTCCCAAGGAGCATTTGATATGGCAGGATCCGATTCCCGCGGTGAGTCATCCGCTCATTAACGACAAGGACATTGCCGCTCTAAAGACGAAGATTCTCGGGTCGGGCCTGACTGTTTCGCAATTGGTCTCGACTGCATGGGCTTCGGCATCAACCTTCCGCGGCTCCGATAAGCGCGGTGGGGCGAATGGCGCACGCATTCGGCTGGAGCCACAAAAAGACTGGGAGGTCAACCAGCCGGCCCAGTTGGCGATGGTGCTGAAGAAGCTGGAAGCGACTCAGAAAGAATTCAACGGCGCGAAGTCCAACGGCAGCAAGCGCAAACAGGTTTCCCTGGCTGACCTGATTGTTCTCGGCGGAAACGCAGCGATCGAGAAAGCAGCAAAAGCTGCTGGGCTCAACGTGAAAGTTCCGTTCACGCCGGGGCGCATGGATGCATCCCAAGAACAAACCGACGTTGATTCGTTCGTGCCGCTCGAGCCGAAGGCCGATGGCTTCCGCAACTATTTCCACGGCCCGCAGCGATTGTCGCCTGAGGAGATGCTGTTGGACAAGGCGCAATTGCTGACACTGACGGCGCCTGAGATGACGGCGCTGATCGGCGGGCTGCGGGTGCTCGGCGCAAACGTAGGGAAGTCGACGCATGGCGTCCTCACCAAACGGCCGGAGAAGTTGACCAACGACTTCTTCGTCAACCTGCTCGACATGAACACCCAGTGGGTACCAACGTCGGGAAATGGCGCTGGGCCTGTTTACGAGGGCCGCGACCGGAAGACCAACCAGGTTAAATGGACGGCAACGCGCGTCGACTTGATCTTCGGTTCGCACTCGCAGTTGCGGGCGCTGGTGGAAGTCTATGCATCGGCCGACACAAAGGAGAAGTTTGCGAAAGACTTCGTGAGGGCGTGGAACAAGGTGATGAACGCGGACCGATTTGAGCTGGCGTGATGTAGGCGAAGTATTACGCGGCGAGCCTAAAGGCTCGCCTTTTTTCGTTCGTCAATGCATCGGATGGTTGTGGTGCTCATCGCCCAGCTTAGCCCCGCACCGATGGATGAAGTGTGCGCCGGCTTGCGCTTCGCGCTGGGATGCGATGCAAAGCAGGTGTAGGCAACCGCTCAGGCCAAAGGCAGGCGTGAGTGGGCGCCATCGCAAGAGGTATTTGTTTTAATCCCTGCCCGCTACTGCCCCAGCCCCAACACTTCAAACGCGACTGGCTGTTTTTCCTCGAAGATCAGTTTTCTGTCAACCTCCAACGTTTCCTGCTTGAGTCGGTGAATCGCGTAGGCTATGCCGGCGATGATGGGCAGGAATATAAGCATGCGCAGCGAATCCTGTAGCGCCCACGCCTCCAGCCATGGACTCAGCATGGCGTACGAGTAGAAGGCAAACATGTAGCCGAGCATGGTAATCATGGCGGAATCGTGAAATGGAGGATAGCTGCAGGTGAATGGAACTTTTCGAAAGCGAAGCAGCAGAATGTCAGTCAGCAGCACTGACCAGACCGCAGCCAGCGATGAGTGCATCGCACCCACGCGCCATCCCCACAGAAAAGCCGAAGCTGGCAACAGCACTGCCCAAATCCAGGGAAAAACAAAGGTGAGCATCACTCTTCGTGCGAGCGGCGCACAATCGTCTACGCCTGTGTCGAGCGAGAGCCGGAAAATCCAATTTGCTCGCAAATCCGCAGGGACGTCGAGAGCTACGCGCAGTCCTGTGAGAATGCAGTAGCTCAAAATAAATGGAATCGAAAGCAAGGCTTCCGTCGGCTGGTGCGCTTCTGCGCTGGACTTGCCGTTGAACGCACTAAACAGAACTTGCGATGCGATCACTGCTCCCAACGCCAGAAACGCGCCGAAAACCAGGCCGTGGCGCTCGCTGCGTAACAGTGTCTTCATCGCGAATCGGTAGCCCGCGCGTTGAAAAGGAGTTCGCAGAATCCAACGGTCAGCCAGCCCAAAAAGCCGCGACGAACTGGCGCGCGCGTGTTGCGGCGTGATGTCAAGAGTTTCGGGAATGCGTACAAAACATCTGCGGTAGCTCAGCGCGTAGGCTGCCATTGCGATGGCCATGATAGCGAAAAGGGATGTGGCCGCCATCGACCCCGCAACCGCCAGCGTGCCTTCGGCTTTGCCGCGCAGTAGCTGGCAAAGGCCGAGAAACCATACCGACGGCAAAAATCGAATCAGCGAATGCGGCTCCTGCGATAAATGCTCTATGAAGGCGGGCACAGTGAAGCTGGTCGAGAGCAGGGTTAACAGCGACAGCAAGATCAGACCACGAATGTAGACTGAAATGCGGCGAAAGCTAGGCAGCGTGAACATTAAGACGCCGACTGTGCCGAAAACTGCAAAAAAGCTGAAAATGCTCGCAAGGATTACAACCAAGGCATGGATCGCAGCGAACTCGATGAGATAGCGTGCGGACAATTGCGCCCCACTGACGACGGCGGGAAAAAGCACGGCGGACGCGGCATTTACGTCGATGGCAAGTACCAGCGCCAGAAAAAGAATTGCGGTGAAATTGGCGAAGAAAATCCTGCGGGTGGAAATCGGCAAATGAACCAAGTTGGAGAAGTCGCGGCGGTCGGGGAAGATGCTGTCCCAGCGCCACACCGCCACGGCGCCAGTTACTACCATCGAAAGCACAATGAAGAAATATTCATCCGGCATGGCGGCTGCCAGCGGATCGAAATCCGTTTGGCCGCGTAGCCATTGCAGAAGCGAACTGAACTTATCGAACAGAAAAACGGAATAGAAAAGACTGGGCAGAGCCAACAGTGCCAGAATCAGGCCCATTCCGACTCCCAGATCTTCCGACTCGGTTTCGCCGCCGCCGTGAAAGCTGCGGTCGACAAACAGCCGCACAAGTCGGAGGAATGGCCGCCGAGCCAGGACTTCCCAGGTCTGGTGCAGCGAAGGTTTCCGCGAAGAGCTCATGCTGCACTCATGGCGGCAACGATCTCGCCGGTGATTTTTTCTGCGTCCACGTCCTCGACCAAATGCATGAAAGTGCGCTCGAGCGAGACATGCTCGATGTTTTTCTGGATGGCAGTCGTGGTGTCGTGCGCAATGACAATGCCCTTGCGCAGAATCAACAGATGCGAGCACACCTGCTCGACCACTTCCAGAACATGTGAACAGTAAAAAATTGCGCGGCCTTGCTGGCCGAGCAGCTTGATGAGATTTTTCACCACCAGCGCTGAAGTAACGTCGAGGCCGGAAAGAGGTTCGTCGAAGATAAGGATTTCCGGATTATCCATGAGCGCGGCAATCAGCAGAATTCGCTGGCGCATTCCCTTGGAATAAGAAGCAATTGCGGAGTGCCGATGGGAGTAGAGGGCGAACAACTCGAGCAGGGCATCGATTCTTGGCAGCAGTTGTTCCGCAGGCATGTCGCGAAACGTGCCCACCATTTCCAGATACTCGCGTCCCGTGAGATAAGGATATAGGTTCGGCTCTTCTGGGACATAGCCGAGACGCTTGCGGTAGGCCACGAGATTATGGCGAATATCTTCGCCGTTAAAGAGGACTTGGCCGTGAGTAGGATCGAGCAGCCCGATCAGCATTTTCACCGTGGTGCTCTTGCCCGAACCGTTGGGGCCAAGGCAGCCAAGCACGTGATGGGGCTGTAGCGAGAAGGAAACTTCCTGGACGGCAGGGATCGAGGCGTAGCACTTGGTGAGGCCGACGGCTTCGAGCACGGTGCCTCCGCGGAAGATCGGATCAGGCCAGGGGAATCCCGGCAGTCGCTTTTGATGTAGACACCGGTAAGAACTCGAAGGTTTCTTGAAGGTTTTCGTTATTAAGCAGGAGCTTGCGGAATGGCTCAGCCGTTTAATCCTCCTCCGGCAGCTTCGAATCGTGGGCTTGACAAGGGGCTGAACCAGTCGGAGCGTAGCGGATGCAGAATCGAGCTGCGGTTCGACCTTCTTATCTAAGAGGCGACTTTTGCGACGGATTCCTCTTCAGGCGAGAAGGTGCTTGCGAGTTCCTCTCGTATTGGCACCGTGGCGATGACCGTAGTGCCGAGGGAATCAGATTCGATCTCCAGGCTTCCACCGAGGTCGCGCATGCGCTCCCGCATTCCTGCCAGGCCGACGCCCGCTTCACCTCCAGTCTGCAACAGGGCGCGGAGCCGTTCAGGCGGGATACCTCTGCCATTGTCTTTGATCGCCAAACGAATCTGCCGCGGACCAACAACGACGTCTATACCCACTCTGGAACCGTCGGAGTGCCGGTGAACATTAGTGAGTGCTTCCTGGACGGCGCGGAAAAGAGCGAGTTCGAGGTCGCGCTGCAGCCGGGGGAGCTGCTCGGGTAAGTTGAGATTCACCTGAATGCCGCTGCGCCGCGCGAAACCATCCACATACCAGCGGGCGGCGGAGGCGAAGCCCATTTCATCCAGCAGGGGTGGGTGGAGCAAATAAGAGATGGTGCGGGTTTCGATGATACATTTTTCCACGATCTCGGAGCACTCCGCGGCGCGCGCGGCTTCTTTCCCGCCCGCAGCCGCGAACAGCCCCAGATTGATTTTCAGAGCCGAAAGATACTGACCCAAGCTATCGTGCAGGCCGCGGGCAATGTGACGGCGCTCCTCATCCTGCAAAGTAAGGATGCGGGCGCTGAGAGCATGGGCAGCCTCTTGAGCTCGTTGCAGTTCGGCGGTTCTTTGTTTAACCCGGTCCTCCAGTTCTTCGTGCGCCTTCCTTAGTTCTTCCTCGGCTTGTTGCCGTCTGGCCGTGCTTCGCCGGTTGGCTTCGCCCAAAGCGACGATGACCGCCGAGAAGGCCAGGAAGATCACCATGCCGAAGTATTCCGTGTGATCCTTCGCAGAGAACGAGTTAAACGGAGGCAGGAACCAGTACCAGATGCCGGTCATGCCGATGGCAATCGCTAGAACGGAGGGTCCTACGCCGCAGTACCAGGCAGAGAAGATAACGGCCAACCAAACCGTGTGGTAGGGATAATGCACTCCGAACGCGGGGCCTAGCGCCTCACGCAAAAGCAGTGCTCCAACTGCGGAAACCCCGGCTAAAAGATACTTGAAAGCAAGTTCCCTGTTTCTGCTCATCGATGCAGGTTTTGGAAAGTTACATCACCGCAATAGCGGCCCCGGTTTATTGAGCTGATGACGATCCTAGGACTTTCTAAACTTAATGGATGCGCCATATTACGCCAAGGATGCCACGGAGGGTAGTGACGCATTTGGGGGGAGCGAGCCCGAACGCGGGGCTCGCTCAGATCTCTTCACCATCCAGCTCAGGGCAGGTCCTTCGCTACGCAAAAGAGGCTTGCTCAGGATAACCGGGTGGGTTCAGTGTTGGTCGCGGCGGCGGAGATAATCGATAAACATTTGCTCGACTGGCTTGTCGTAAGCCATGAGCACGTGGCGAACAGTGTGTCCGCTGACGAAGTGACAAACTTCTTCGGCGAGATTTTTGGCGTGGTCGCCGGCGCGCTCCAGTGACTGAGTCATGAAGATGACTTGCAGGCTGGCCTGGCGGGCGATGTTTTCGGGATTCTCGATATGGCGGAGGAAGATGAGATTGCGAAGGCGGTCCATTTCGCTATCGGCGCGAAGGACGTCAACGGCTTTGCCCACGTCGCGGGCAGAAAAGGCAGCGCCGACATCCGTGAGCATTTTTTCGAGGATGGTCGCCATGTGGGTGAGGTCGCGGGAGTCTTCAGAGTCAATGCGGCCGCCGGCAGACTGGGCACTGTTGGCGAAGCTGAGGAGCAGGTCGCCGATGCGCTCGAGGCCGATCATGAACTTCATGCAGGCAAGCAACTCGCGGGCGTGGGCCGGCTCGACGTCGGTGATGGAGGTGGTGACGGCGGTGTCGATTTCCATGTCGAGCTGGTCGAGTTCGCGCTCGCGCTGGCGGAGGGAGTTGAGCAAAGGAGCGGAGCCGGTGGCAATGCCTTCGGCGGCCGCTCCCGCGGCTTCTTTGGCCAGATGGCAGGCTTCAATGGTGCGGCGAACGATGCGATGATGGGATGGCTCGGCAGCGAAGTCTTCGGCGGGAGCGGTACTCATGAGGGAATCCCCGGGGCATGCGCTGGCGCTACGCAGGCCTGTTAACTCTGATTTTGCCGTACACATAGGCGGAGGGTCAACAGCTAAGGATAGAAATAGTTTGTTGGCACAGAGTTAACGCGCGGTGAATTTTCGGTCATTTTTCGTGTGAAATCGGGTGGGGCATCCAAGTTGTGACCGGGACTTAAAAAATGGCTTTACCCAACAGGAAAGACGCGTTCGATTCGTTTTATTCACTCAAGACAAGCTGGCGGTTGTCCCTACATGCTATCGCTAGCCATGGCGTTGACGTTTGGCGGCGCGGCGTTGCGCCTTCTGATATTTCTTCATCATTTTCTGCTGGCGCTTGGCCTGTTTCTTTCCATACTTCTGAAATTGCTTGGAGGCGCGTTTGGCTTCCTTGCTGTTCTCGCCGATGGCTTTGTTCTCCTTGCGAGCGTACGCCGGAACCGAGCCTGCGACCGTGAGCAAAGCGAGCAGCAAAAGGGCTGCGATGCGTTTCATGATGTCTCCGGAGAGATGCTGGAGTGATCTTAACATTGAACGGGGAGCAGGGTTGACCTTGCATAAAAAGAGGCACATTCCGAAGGTAACCGAAGGGAAAAACGCAGCGGGCGATAACCTGGGCAAGTTTGAAACCTCGCCGTCCGGCATATCGTTTACAATCCAAGTACCAGCCCCAAGAAACTCTGCGTGAGGAACCATGAGAACCGGGTTGCTTTGTCTCCTGACGGTAGGCCTGTGTGCATATTGTTTCGCCGCCGAAAACCAAACCAAGGCTGCCGACCGCGTACAAGCGGCGGCTGAAGTATTAAACGATATTCAAGCTGCTCCGGACAAAGGCATTCCGGAGGAAGTGCTGGGTTCGGCCGAGTGCGTCGCGGTAGTACCCTCGATGCTGAAGGGGGGATTTATTGTAGGCGCGAAATACGGGCGCGGGCTGGCCAGTTGCCGCACGCCAAAAGGCTGGAGCGCACCTGCCTTCTTTAGGATTGAGGGTGGCAGTTTCGGTTTTCAAATTGGCGGCCAGGCCGTGGATCTGATTATGCTCATCATGAACAAAAACGGCATGAAGCACTTACTCTCCAGCGAATTCGAACTGGGCGCGGATGCTTCAGTGGCTGCCGGCCCAGTCGGCCGCCATGCCGAAGGGAACACGGACTGGAAAATGCGTGCCGAAGTGCTGACCTATTCTCGCGCACGTGGCTTGTTTGCGGGTGTCAGCCTGAATGGGGCTGTGATCAAGCAGGATAAGGACAGCACGCGCGAGTTCTACGGGCACATGGTTTCGTTCCCGGCGTCATTGCAGGGTGAAGTAGACGCGCCTGCGGGAGCCAATGCGTTCCTCACCTCGCTGGCGAAGTGGGCGCAGGAAGCGGCGAAGTAAGCGGGGCGTTCGGTTTTCGGGCGTCAGGCTTCGGCAATCGGGCAATTTGATAGATAGAGAAAACGGATCGGTGGTTCCATCGTTTCTCCCAGAATGCGTGTGCAGATGCAGATGCCACCAAAGCAGGTTCTTCACACGTCCTCCGGACTGATTCGGAATGACAAGATTATCAGGCGAACGCTGAGCCGATGAGCCGAAAATCGACTGCCGCAATCCGAACACCGAAGCCCGAAGCCTGACGATGCGGCAGCGACTCGAGTACGCGGCAGCCTGGCCGTTCATCAAAATCCTGGGTATTCTGCCGCGACCTGCAGCCCGCGCGGTCGGCATCGCTCTCTCTCAAATCGTCTACCTCTTCCATGCACGGCTGCGGCAGGTCGGGATGCGCAACCTGGCCATGGTTTTTCCCGGAAAAACTGAAGCGGAGCGTGGCCGCATTCTGCGCGCCGAGTTTGCTTCGCTGGGACGCCAACTCGCCGAAGTCTGCCACTTCCCGCAATACACGCCAGAAAATGTCAATCAAGTTGTGGTTTTCGAAGGGCTCGCGAACTTCGAGCAGGCGCGGGCCCGCGGCAAGGGTGTGTTGTTATTCGCCGGCCATTTCGGTGGCTGGGAGATTTCTTCGTTCGTGATTTCTTTGCGTGGACATTGGATGTACGTTCTGATGCGCGCCATGGACAACCAATACATTGACCGGTTGGTTCGTCACTATCGCACCATGCACGGCAACCAGGCCGTGGATAAAGACTTCGTGCGCGCAGTGCTGGCGGCCATGAAAGCGGGTGAAGTGGCGGGTATGCTGATCGATACCAACATGACGCCGCCACAGGGAATTTTCGTAAATTTCTTCGGAATTCCGGCCTGTACCGGAATCGGGTTGGCGCGCATTGCGCTGCGCACTGATGCAGCAGTTGTGCCGACATTCACCATCTGGGACGACACCTTGAAGAAATACCGCTTGCGCTTTGACCCGCCGGTGGAATTGGTTCGAAGCGGCGATCTGGAGGCTGACGTCCGGGCCAATACGCAGAAATTCACTTCCCTCATTGAGGATTACGTGCGGAAATATCCGGAGCAGTGGCTGTGGGTACACCGAAGATGGAAGACTCGGCCTGCGGGGGAGCGATCGTTGTACTAGCGGCTCGCTTACGATTTCCCATGGCAGGAGAGGACGGAGGGCTTGACCAGTGAAGCAGCATAATTACGACGTGCAGATGCGGTGGACTGGCAACGATGGCGAGGGAACGAAAAGCTACAAGTCTTACCGGCGCGATCATGTTATTTCGGCGGCCGGAAAGCCAGAAATTGCGGGATCGAGCGATCCCAGCTTTCGAGGCGACGCTGCTCGCTACAACCCGGAAGAACTGCTGGTGGCGAGCCTTTCCGCCTGTCACATGCTGTGGTACCTGCATTTGTGTGCGGTGAATCGAATAGTTGTGGTCGATTATCACGATGCAGCCTCGGGGTTGATGCGGGAAAATGACGATGGCTCGGGAGAATTCCTTCACGTGACACTGAGGCCGGCAGTCACGATTGAGGCAGGAAACGAGACGAAGGCGCGCGAACTGCATCACAAAGCGCATGAGTTGTGCTACATCGCGCGGTCGGTGAATTTTCCGGTAGAAGTTGAGGCGGAAATTCTGCTCTCGAAGGTGATTTGAGGCCTGCAGATTGAATGGATTTTGGCCGCCGCGAGAACATCACCGACTGGGTGCTCGGACAATTCCGCTCCCACTACGGCGACCCATCTTTTAATCAGACTGCCGGCCGCAGCATGACGCGGGAAAGCATTGACCCGTCAGATGTAACCGTGATCCCGGTGCTTCCGGCTTCCCGGGCACGGCTGCCTATGCGGTCGGCAGTGTGAACAGGAACGTGCTGCCGTGGGCCAACTCGCTCTCGGCACGGATGGTGCCGCCGTGGGCGAGCATGATGTGTTTGGCGATGGCGAGGCCGAGGCCGGTGCCTCCGGATTCACGGGAACGGGCCTTATCCACGCGGTAGAAGCGCTCAAAGAGGCGTGGCAGGTGCTCGCTGGCGATGCCCGCGCCGAAATCCCGCACGAAGAATTCCACAGCGTGCGGTAGAGCGCGGGCGCCGAGGATGACCTTTCCGCCCGTCGCTCCGTATTTCATCGCGTTGTCGATCAAATTGGAAAAAACCTGGTGGATGGCTTCGCGGTCGGCGAGAACGGAACGCAGATTCTGGAGGGGGGCTTCGCCGTTGCGGGATTCCTGAATCTGCAATTCGATATTGTTTGTGCGGGCACGCTCGCGGAAGCTCTCCTCGGCATCGTGAAGAAGTTCGGCGGGGGGAACAGCTTCGGTTTCAAAACGGGTTTCGCCGGATTCGACGCGTGCCAGCGTGAGTAGATCCTCGGTGAGACGGGACATGCGGGAGGCATTCTTGCGGATAATTTCGAGAAATTCGCGGGTGGCTCCACTGCCGTCGGGGGTGCTATCCAGAAGAGTTTCGGCGTAGCCCTGAATCGAAGTGAGCGGCGTACGCAGCTCGTGTGAAACGTTGGCGATGAAGTCGCGGCGGGTTTTTTCCACGCGCTCGGTTTCAGTGAGATCGCGCAGGACAACCACGGTTCCGCTGCCGGGCAGAGGCGCGGCCGTGACATCATAAGCGCGGCCGGGGACGATGGAAGTAGCGCGAACGGTTTTGACCTCGCGAGTGGCTGCGGCTTCCTTTACGACGGCGAGGAAGTCGGGGTCACGAATGGTTTCGACCACGGGTTGATTGAGGCGTGTGCCCTGCGGAACCAGACGATTCATGGGCTGGTTCGCCCACTGCACGAGGCCATCCGCACCCACAGCGACCACCGCATCCTGCATGCTGTTGAGCAGAGTTTCGAGCTGGCGCTGGCTGGAACGCACGGCCGCGAAACTTTGCTCGACTTGACGCGCAGTCACATCAATAGCTGACGCCACGCGGCCGATTTCATCCTGCGAGGTCTCGCGAATGCGGGCTTTCAAATCGCCGCCAGCGATGCGGGCGGCGACTTCGACGATGCGATTGAGGCGGCCAGCGCTCCAATGTGCGGCGATGGCGGCCACAATGAGCGCAAAAAGAAATGCCAGGCCGGAGGCGAGCTCAAGCCGGTGGCGAAAGGGCTGGGAAACGGCGTCGACATCGGAGAGCGGGTAGGCCATGCGCACTGCACCGCCGGAGATAGGAACGGCCACGAAGAGGAAGCGAACGCCCACCGTATCACTGCGGCGCTGTTCAATGCCGGTATGGCCAGCCAAAGCAGTTGCGAACTCTTTGTGGCGCGCGAGGTTTTCGACGCCGCCGGGAGTAATTTCGGAATCGGCGAGGACATTGCCGGAATGGTCGATGATAGTGACGCGAGCGCCGGCAGATTGTCCTTCCTGGGCAGCGATATCGGCCAGGGAATGGCTGCGATCAGTTTCGACGCGATGGGCTAGCAGTTCCGTCTTTTGAATCAGGTTACGTTCAATCTCGGTGCGCAGCGAAGCCTGCCATGCCCCGCCGAGCAGAGCATCGAAAGTGACTGCGGCGGCGAGGATAACGATGATAAATGCCGCGACGAGTTTGAGGAAAATGCCTTTTCTCACTTCTTTTCTCACCCGAAGAAGTTAAGCGAGATTCCCACGGAAAAATCTTAACCGCAAAGTTCACAAAAAAAATGCCGCAAGGACGCGGAGTGTTCGTGTGGGTTCGACGACTCTCGCGCCCGTTCCAGGAGCGCTGCTCAATTCTAGATTGTTTCTGGAAAAATGCCCTTTCGCAAGGCGTTTGGATCGCTACTCCCGGAGTTGTTCACTTCGGAGCTTCAAAACGGTAGCCAGCGCCACGCACAGTCTTGAGGTAGCGCGGATTTTCCGGATCCGGTTCAATTTTTTCGCGAATGCGACGAACGTAGACGTCGACCGAACGCGGAGTCACATAAGAAGTATCGCGCCAAACGGAATCGAGGAGATGATCGCGCGAGAAGACACGGCCGACGTGGCGGGCAAAGTAGTCGAGCAGACGGAATTCGGTAGCAGTGGTGGGGACGGTTTGTCCGCCGACGGTGAGAATCATGGCGGCGGGATCGATTGCGATGTCACCAACTTTGAGAGGGCTGGGGGGAAGCGGACGCTCGAAGCGGCGCAGCACGGCTTTGACGCGGGCGACGAGCTCGCGTGGGCTGAAAGGCTTCGGAATGTAGTCGTCGGCTCCGATTTCAAGGCCGAGAACGCGATCGGCTTCGCTGCTCTTGGCGGTCAGAAAGATTACCGGCACACTGGCAAGACCGGGAGTCTGGCGCACAGTGCGGCAGAGTTCGAGGCCGTCTTTGCCAGGCACCATGATATCGAGCACGAACAACGACGGCCGCTGGCGCTCAGCGTCGGAAATGACGTTTGCCCCCGTGGAATAGACTCGCACGGAAAAGCCGTCGTTTTCGAGATGGTGGCGAACGAGACGGGAGATGTCGGGATCGTCTTCGACAACAAATATGCTGGGTTTCACGGAGTTATTGTAATGGACGCAGTAGCTGGCACCTAGTACCCAGTACCAGTTTTTGGGCATCGCATTCATCAAATTTTAATAATCAGGTTGGCGGCTTCGTCGACGCGAAAGGTCTTGCCGGGAGGGATAGCAGTGGTTGCGCTGTATTCGGTCACGATGGCCGGACCGGCGTAGTTCCTTCCAGAGTGAAGTTCTGCGCGGCCGTAGAGTTTTGTCTCCATTTTCTTACCGTCGAATAAGACTTGGATTTTCGGAGAGGTCCTGCCGAGCTTCGCTCGGCCGGATAGCCGGGGGTAGCTGTCCCCAGAAGAGTCGTCTCGGCGTGAGGCGGTCCGTCCAAGGGCCTCTGTGGATTCCGAGGCGAATTTTGGGCTGCGGACGAATCGGTCCTTCCCTCGGTGTGCATTTATTTTGGCGCGCAGGCGCAGGGTGACAAGTTCTATGTCCCGGTCTGAATAAGCGTAGCCATAGCGGCGGCGGTGCTCCTGGGTGAAATCGGCGAGGAGATTTTTTGTGAGCGGGATATTGAGTTCGTATCCCTGTCCGCGAAAGCGGAGATCTACGCTTAGCTGATAGCCGACTCTTCCTGGCCATTCTTCCTGAGCAAAATCTTTCGCAGCCTGGGCTTTGAGTTTCGCGAACTCGTGATCGAGTCGCGCGGCGGGTAGCTTGTGCATCACGCGCCAGAGAACTGTGCGCGAGTAATCCTTGACGATGTCGCTGGCAAGAATGCCCAAGGCGGAAAGGGCGCCGGGCGAAGCAGGAACAATGACGTGCGGAATGTCGAGTGCCTCGGCCAAGGCGCAAGCGTGGAGGCCGCCAGCGCCGCCAAAGGCAACAAGAACAAAGTCGCGGGGATCGCGACCGCGCTCGATGGAAACCACGCGGATGGCTTTTTCCATGGCGGCGTTTACGACGCGAATCACCCCCGCGGCGAATTTCTCGAGCGAGAGCGAACTTTTATGTTGCGCTAGCCATTTGCGTGTGAGGCGACGGGTGCGGTCGAGATCAAGCGCGAATTGGCCGTCGAGAAAATGTTGCGGCTGCAAGCGGCCCAGTAAGAGGTTGGCGTCAGTAACTGTTGGCTGGGTGCCGTGGCCGTAGCAGATGGGTCCGGGATCGGCGCCTGCGGAATGGGGACCAACGCGAAGGATGCCGCCGGCGTCGAAACGGGCGAGCGAACCACCTCCAGCGCCGACGGTGTGGATGTCGAGCATGGGAACGGCGATGGGAAGTCCGGCGATTTCCGCTTGACTGGCAGTAATGATTGAGCCCTCGATGAGAGAAGCGTCGGTCGAAGTACCCCCCATATCGAGGGCGATGATGCGATCAAAGCCGCTGCGGCGTGCGCTGGCGAGGGCGCCTACGACCCCTCCGGCCGGACCGGAGAGGATGGTGCGAACAGGTTCGCGGGCGGCGGAGGCGAGGGAGGTGATTCCTCCACTGGATTGCATGAGGAAGATGCGAGGAGTGGCTTTTGGCTTCCGGCTTCCGGCTTCAGTAAACCGCGTCACTCGTTCCTCCGACAGCTGAGAGCACTGAGGGGAGAACCGAGATTCCAGATTCTCCAGATAGCGCTGCATGACCGGCTGCAAGTAGGCGTTGATGACCACGGTCGAGGTGCGCTCGTACTCGCGGAACTCGGGAAGAATCTGATGAGAGATGGAAACCGGAACAGCGAGGCCTCCGAGTGCGTGCGCAATCTTGAGTTCGTTTTTCGGATTGGCGAAAGAAAAGAGCAAAGAAATGGCGATCGCTTCGGGATGCTGTACTTTCAGTTTCGAAACAAGCGACTCTAGGCTAGCTGACGACGGCGAAACGAGGATTTCCCCATCGCTGGCCGTGCGCTCGTCGACGCCGAAGCGGAGATCGGCGCCAACGAGTGGTGGGACACGCTCGAAGAAGAAATCGTAGAGCCTGGGGCGGGCCTGACGGCCGATTTCGATAGCGTCTTCAAAACCTGCGGTAGTAACCAACGCGGTGCGCGCGCCCTTGCGCTCGAGCAGGGTGTTGGTGCCGACGGTGGTTCCATGGAGAAGCACGACCTGGCCTTGGTGATTGATTTGCCGAAGCGCCTGAATAATGGCCTGCGATGGATCAGAAGGGGTGGAGAAGACTTTCAGCATTTGTGTTTGGCCGTGGGAGTCGATCCAGACGCAGTCGGTGAAGGTGCCGCCGGCATCGATGGCGACGCGGAGGGTTTGAGGGTGTGGCATGTGTTGCGGGTAGGTTAACATTTGTGATCTCGGGTGTCGCAAAGGGGGCGACATGCGTCGGCCGAGATCAGCGCAAGCATGTGGACTCAGGGTCGGCCGACCGAATTCGGACCCGGGGCTAAAACCAATGGGAAGGACAGCCATTCATCGCAGCGATGAAGCGCCCCGCCACACAAAAATCAAGCTCGACATTTGCGCTGGAGTAAAATCTGCGGCTATGCGATACGAATTTCTCGTTGAGGCCTATGCCACGGAACGGCTGAAAGTGATCAGCGTGTGGAGCGAGTTCCGGGATGAGGATCTTCCGGTGCGTCCCCATACAACCGACCGGCGCGGGCGAAGCGTGCACGAGCAGATGGTGCACCAGTGCGTCAGTGAAGATTTGTGGTTTCGCAATATGCTGGGAATTGATGTGCGCGCGCTGCCGTTGCCGAAACGTGAGGTGCGGCTGGAGTTCATCGGAGAGTACGCCCACGACAGTGGGAAGCGGTTGGAGTTATTGCGAGGGAAAGATGATCTCTGGTGGGAAGAGATAGTAAAGTTTTTCGATGTTCGGCGGCCGCGCACATGGGTGATGGTGCGCCGGATTGCGCATACATCGCATCATCGCGGCCAGTTGATGGCCATGCTGCGAATGCTCGGGCGAGAGATACACAGCAATTACGGGCCTACGGCAGATACGGGCGGGCTCATGCAAAATCACGCTCCGACGATCTATGCCTATCCGGGTATTAACGAATTGCTGGCGCGTGAGGCCGCGGGAGGCAGTAAGTTGCCATTGCCGGGAGCGGGCGGTAAAGCGGTAACTGAAAGACCGACGTAAATTTATCGTTTCTGCCATGCGCTCCGCGGGCTTCCGAAGCCCGCGGTCACCTGGCGTAGAATCCACACTTGCTTCTTACCATCGAAAAGCTGATCTATGGCGGGGAGGGGCTCGCCCATCTTCCCGCTGATGAGCGCGGGCGCGGTAAGGCAGCGTTTATCCCTTTTGTACTGAGCGGAGAAAAGATCGAGGCTGCGATCACCGAAGAGAAGCCGGGCTTCGCGCGCGGGTGCGCGACGAAGATTGTCGCGGCTTCGCCGCATCGCATTCAGCCGGGCTGCCCTTATTTTGGGCGCTGCGGCGGATGCCATTATCAAGAGGCGGGTTACGAGCACCAGATCGAGATCAAAAAGGAAATCCTGCGCGAGAGCCTGCGCCGCATCGCGAAGTTAGAGTTTTCCGGCGAAATTCGCGTACACACCTCGTCTCCATGGAGTTACCGTAACCGCTCGCGGCTTCAGGTGCGCATGCAGCCCGAACTTGCACTTGGATACTTCAAGCTGGCATCACGCGAATTGCTTCCGGTGGAGCGGTGCCCGATCAGCTCGCCGCTCATCAACCGAGGGATCGAGGCCGTGTGGAAAATCGCGACCGCAGGCAAACTCCCGGAGGGAATATGCGAGATCGAATTCTTCGCCAACGCAAACGATTCGCGGATGCTGGCGGAGCTTACGTGCGTTGGCAACGCGCGGCGTGCGACGGTGCAAGCGTGGGCGGAGCAAATGCGTGCGGCATTGCCAGAAATTGCGGGAGTGGTTGCATTTCGAGAATCACGGAAGGCGACGCCGGAACCATTCGGCACGGTGGGAGAGTCTCATCTTATATATTCGACTCCAGACCAAGCATACCGCGTAAGTGCCGGCGCTTTCTTCCAGACCAATCGCTTTCTTGTGGACGAGCTAGTGCGGATTGTGGCGGAGGACGAGGCGGGCGAACTGGCGCTTGATCTTTACGCTGGAGTGGGCCTGTTTTCCACAGGGCTGGCTTGTAATTTCCGTCACATAGTTTCGGTCGAGTCGTCACAGACAGCGGCCAAAGATCTTCAATACAATCTGCCTGCCAATGGAAAGGCGGTGCAGGCTACAGCCGAGCAGTTCCTGCGGCGGATCGAAGGTGCAGGGAAGGCCGGCCATCAGTATGTTCTCGCTGAATTGGGGTTACGGCCCGACCTGATTGTGGTGGATCCGACACGGAGCGGCCTGGGTGAGCGCGTGGCGCGCTTGCTTGCTAATACGAGCGCGCCGCGTATCACCTATGTGTCGTGCGATCCGGCAACTCTAGCCCGCGATCTGGCGATTCTGCGGGGAGTGGGGTATCGAATCCAGCAGGTCCATCTGGTGGATATGTTTCCGCAGACATATCACCTAGAAAGCGTCGTGAAATTGGCCCGGTGAGCGCGTTGCCGGCCTTCCATTGAGGCTCAGGGGTTCGAGCACAAAATCCACTCGCCGATGGCTATTGCGCAATCCAGTGCGGCTCCGCGGGCGAACCCTGCGCCTATGGAAGCCGAGTTGAGAGCGGTTCGCCAACCCATGTTCTGGGCGGCGGTAGCGTATTCCTCAGGAATTATTGCCGGTGCTCATGCGTGGCGGCCCGCCTCGTGGTGGGTAGCTGCGGGAACCGCATTCCTAGGCGCGGGGATCTATTTTGTTCAGCGGCGAAAGTGGCTGGGATGGAGTCTGGCCTTGGGCGCATTCTTTCTGGCCGGGGCACTGCACATACAGTTGCACGGGCCGGCGGCGGTTCTCGACACTAAACTCCAGCCTTTCGATGGACAGGAAGTTGAGATCACCGCGCACGTAATACGGGACGGCCGATTGCGCGAGGAAGAAAGAAACGAAGTTCGGCAGAGCGTAGACGTCGAGACGGAAGAGATCGTCACGGATGAAGGCGCGTACGCTCGCATTCGCACAGGTGTGAGGTTGGGAATTTACGGCACGCACTCGCGCGGCGAGACATCGACGAGTTCGATGCGGGTGCTTCATTACGGAGAACGAGTACGCATTCCTGTGAAGTTGCGGATGCCGAGAAACTTTCGCAACCCGGGAGCATTCGATTATCGGGAATATCTGGCTGAGAATGGCATTGGGGCGCTGGGATCGGCGAAAGCAGATGATGTGAAGCTGCTTCCGGGCTTTGCCGGAAACCGAGTCGAGCTTTGGCGGGGCCGGGTTCATGCCAGCATCATCGCGAAAATTCACGAGCTTTGGCCGGCGCCGCAGGCGGCGCTGATCGATGCCATGGTGATTGGCGAAGAGGCATTCATCGACCGCGACACGCGAGCTGACTTTCAACGCTCCGGCACATACCACGTTCTGGTGGTTTCGGGGATGAATGTGACGATCCTCGCGTTTGTGGCGTTCTGGTCTCTGCGCTGTATGCGACTCGGAGAGACAAATGCAACTCTGCTTACGATTCTGTGGTGCGTAGCCTATGCATTTCTCACCGAAGTAGGCGCGCCAGTTTGGCGCGCCACGCTGATGTGCGCGATTTACTTGTGCACGCGCCTCCTTTATCGCGACCGTTCGAAGTTGAATGCGTTGGGACTGGCGGCTCTGGGATTGCTGGTGTGGAATCCGCGGCAGCTTTTTACCGCAAGCTTTCAGATGACATTTCTGTGTGTGTTCATCGTGGCGGCGATCGCCTTGCCGGTCACCGAGCGCACATCACAGCTATATGGGCGCGCGCTGGCGCATTGGGATGCGGAAGACTATGGGCCAAAGTTGCCTCCGCGGGTAGCACAGTTCCGCCTGGACCTGAGAATGGTCGGGGAGCGGATTGGACATTTCTTGGGAGAGAGTTGGGCGCTGGGGTTGGTTCGCGGGCTGATCGTTTTCTGTCTCCGGGCTTTCGAGTTGCTGCTGGTTTCGGCGGTCATGCAAATGGGACTTGCCCTGCCCATGGCGTATTACTTTCATCGTGCCACAACGATCGGACTTCCCGCGAACATTGCCGTCGTGCCTTTGACTCAATTGCTGATGCCGGCAGCGGTCGCGACAATTGCCTTGGGGTACGTATCGCTGGTTTTGGCGAAGCTGCCAGCGATGGTGACAGCTTTTGCTCTTCAGGCGATCACGGGAACCATTCGCGGACTCGGAGGGTTGCGTCTGGCCGATTTGCGCGTCGCAACGCCATCACTGACGATGATGTTGGCCGCCTGCGGGGCGTTGGTGTTGGCGATGCTATGCGTGCGCCGGCGGGCAGCGCTTGCCTCGGAAGGATTGGCGGCGCTTCTGCTGTCCGCGCTGGCGCTCGCATTTGTTCCCCCGCAACCGAGGGTTCGTGCGGGGACCCTCGAACTTACCTCCATCGATGTGGGCGAGGGCGATTCGATTCTGCTGGTTATGCCGGAAGGAAAGACGTTGCTGATCGATGCCGGCGGTCCGATTTGGGGCGCAGGCTCGCAACTGGATTTTGGCGAGGATGTAGTCGCTCCCTATTTGTGGACGCGTGGCATTTCGCGGCTGGATGCAGTTGCGATTTCTCATGGTCACTCGGATCACATTGGCGGCATGGCGGCGATTCTGAAGGATTTTCGTCCGCGCGAGTTGTGGGTGGGCTTGCTGCCACCGAGCCGGGCTCTTGACGCCCTTTTGGCAGAAGCACACGCTCTCGGCATTCAAGTGGTGCGGCATTGGGAGGGCGACGAATTTAGCCTGGGAGGGGCTAGAGTGAACGTGCTGTTTCCGCCGCGCGACTGGCCGGTTGGCCTGGAACCGAAGAACAATGATTCCATGGTGTTGCAAGTGAGTTATGGGCAGACTTCGGCGTTGCTGGAAGGAGACGCCGAAAAAGCGGTTGAGCGCCGGATCGCGAGTTTAGAGCATCCCAAAGCCGACCTGCTGAAGGTTGGGCATCACGGCAGCGCGACTTCAACTACGCCGGAGATTCTTGATTCGGTTCGGCCGCGCTTTGCCGTGATCTCGGTAGGATTTCGAACGGCCTTTGGATTACCCAAGCCTGACGTACTGCGGCGCCTGCAAGATTTTGGGGTACACGTCTACCGCACTGATCTGAACGGCGCGGTTACCTTCTATCTCGATGGCCAATCAGTTACGCCCCGGCTGGCAACTCTTCCGTAGCGTCATCGTCCGGTTCCTCGGAGGGTTCAGCACCCGGCGGGCGTCGATACTCAGCAATTATGGAACGAGCTTTCGCCGCATCTTCCTGGCGCACGAGAATGATCATCCCGCCCATACCAGGGAACGCATCCTGCAAAAGCTGCGCGGAAGCGAGGTCATTGTCGATCTCGGCGGAGTCGAGCAGACCTTTCACCACCAAGGCTTCGGACTCGTCTTCGCTGTCGAAGACCTTGACGAGTTTTTGGTTAGGATCGGGCCGTCTAAGTGCAGCGGATGTCACCTGAGGCTGCTCTGGCATGAGACCTCCATTCCGGGAGCTTTAAGAGCACCGGCAGATTGCACTATTGAGTAATTTTACTCCAGCCGCAAACCACAGTGGTGGGATGCGAGAATGAGCCGGTCGGCTGTCCCCAGCTTTGGAACTACAAAGAAACAGGTTCCTCGACTGCGCTTCCGGCGCATAGCGCCGGAAGTCCTCGCCCGGAATGACAGGGATTGGGGAGCACCGCAAAAAGAATGCTACCCAGGATTAGCGGACGTTGGCGTGTTGGAACTGATATCGCGTTGTTCGTTGAATAGCTCGGACTTCTCACGGCCGGTGGCAATGCTGGAATCGGGTGGGAGAATTGTGATTGTGCGGGTCAATAAGCCTGTGTCATTGCGTAAGGCTTCGAGGGTAATGACGCTTGAGTCGGCGGACAAATGATCGGCGGGTAGGATTCCAACTCCGCGATTCCGGCCGGCAGCTTTCGCTCGATATAACGCGGCATCGGCAAGTTCGATGACTTCTTCGGCGCAAATGGCTTCGTAGGAACCGCGGCACCACGGAAAAGGGGCCCAGCCGACGGAGCACGTCTTGCGCACGCGCGCGCCATGTCCGAGATCAAAGTCTTCGGACGCTATGGTATCCAGAATTCTTTCGCAGAAAGCCGGCGTGCCGGCGGGATCTGCGGAACGAGACATGATAAGGAATTCTTCTCCGCCCCAGCGAACCAGCACGTCCGACTTGCGGACTACTTTGCCCAGACGTTCCGCCACCCGCTCGAGCAGGCGATCGCCGGCAGGATGACCGTGAACGTCATTTACCTGCTTGAAGAAATCGACGTCAACCATGATGAATAGCAGATCGCGATGATCGAGCTTGCGAATGTCGGAGCCCCGGGCGCGTTCGTAGCTTCGCAAGACCTGTCCCGCTTCGGCGGTGAGGATTTCTTCAAGATAGCGACGGTTCCAAACGCCAGTGAGAGCGTCGGTGAAGGAAATCTCCTGCAGTTCGAGATTTTTGCGCTGCAATTCAAGGCTGTGCCAGCGCAAAGATTGCTCTTTGTTCTCCAATTCGTCTTTGAGTTTGCACATTTCATCGAGATTCTGCCGCGAAAGACCCAGCAGATGGAGCAATTCCCTATCCATCCAGTGCTGCTTGAGCAGCACCATGGCTCCCATGGAAAGCATGGCCGCGATGGTCAGGAAGAGCCGGTAGGAGCGCACGCGGGGCGGTGCGCTGCCAGCAAACTCCGCCCATGCCACCATTAGCGGTGTGGAAAGCACGGCCATCATTGACAGGCGCGCGGTCCAGATGCTGTGCTGCCAGCGTGGCTGCGGAGCGGAAGGAGAAACGGAGGGCGATTCAACTGCGGCGAAACCTACGCCCACAAACCAGGCTTCGGCTGCGACGAGTGGAATGTCATAAAGACTGCCGGTGTAGTATCGATGAACATCGATGGCCACTCCCGCAAGAGTGGAACCCAGGCTGTAGAAAAATGCGGCCCGGAACAGTCGCCGATAGACATCGCACCAGGCGCCGCTGCTGCGCTTCCAGACCAACGCTAAACCCAGGATGAAAACGACCTGTTCCCCCGCGTATAGCAAATCGAAACTGTGGCCATAGAGGCTTTCATTGGGCGCCACATACTGCCAGGGAATGACAACGAACAGATAAAGGTAAAGCCACCAGGTAAGCAGCAGAAAAAAGTCCAGCGAGACCAGGCGAAGAGAGCGATCACTCTGTTGCGCGTGCGGTTGCACGGCGAGTGCTGCCATCATGGGGACAACATGAAGGAACAAGATCACGTCGCCCACGAAAGGATTGGGCGTGTCCTGGCGCAGGAACACCTCGAAGTAAGTCCAGAGAGCCTGTGCCAGGAACCACATGGCGCAACCCATGCCCATCAGTAGCCAGAACAGCTGCGCTTTCTTGAAGCTGGTACGAACATTGGCGAGGATGAACAGCGTGGCACAGAACAGAAGAGTCGATTGAATCAGATCGCCGAACGCTGTGAGGCCGATGCCGCGGGGCGCCAGCACCGATACCAGTACGTGAACGCCGACCAGCGCGCACACGATCGTCGTCCATCTGCCGGGTTTGCGCAGAGCGATGAAATCCACGGTAAGAGTTTATTTTGGCTGGAAATGACGCGCCTGTTACCAAAGTAATCAAAACTGCGATACGTCGGCGTTTGTGGCCATCAGTGCTCGAGTGCGGCGAGGAAATGTTGCGCGAAGCGAAAAACCTCCAGGTACGAGTTGTATAGGGGAACCGGAGCCACGCGGTAAGTATCCGGCTCCCGCCAATCGCCTATGATGCCCTTCTCAGTCAGCCGTTGGCAGAGGGCACGACCCTTTTGGGCGATGCGAATCGAAAGCTGGGCTCCGCGGCGCCCTTGCTCGCGAGGAGTGCTAATCGAAAATTTTGAAGACGCATTCTGATCGAGAAGGAATTCGAGATATGCCGTCAGCGAAATGCTCTTGGCACGTAATCGTTCCATACCAACTTCGTGAAAAATATCCATTGATGCTCTTAGTGAAGCCAAACTGACGATCGGCGGATTACTCAGCTGCCAGCCCTCGGCGCCCGGCATGGGCTGAAAACTCGGCCCCATCTCAAAACGGGAGCGCTCGTTATGTCCCCACCAGCCGGCGAAACGAGGCAAGTCCCAGGCACGAGCGTGGCGCTCATGAACAAAGCAGCCGGCAATGCATCCGGGCCCCCCGTTCAAATACTTGTAACTGCACCAGGCGGCGAAATCGGGACCCCAGTCGTGCAGACTCAATGGCAAGTTTCCGGCGGCGTGAGCCAGATCGAAGGCCACTATACAGCCGCGTGCGTGACCCGAGCGTGTGATGCGCTGCATGTCGAAGGCCTGGCCAGTTGCGTAATTCACGCCACCCAGAAGGATCAGAGCAATTTCGTCTCCTGACTGTTTTATGAGCAGATCGATTTCTTCCTCGCGCAAACAGGATTCGCCCGGCAAAGGAGTTACCTCGATCAGCGCAGTCGCGGGATCAAATCCGTGAAAACGAATCTGCGATTGCACGGCGTATTGGTCGGAAGGAAAAGCGCCGCGCTCGATAACAATTTTGTAGCGCTGCGGCGTGGGACGGTAAAAGGAAACCATCATCAGGTGAAGATTGACAGTTAGCGAATTCATCACCACGACTTCGATGGGCTTGGCGCCGACGAGCTTGGCGGTCTGTTCGGCGAGCAGGCGATGATAGGGCATCCACGGATGTTTGGCGTGAAAATGGCCTTCGACGCCGAGTTCGGCCCAATCTTTTAGTTCCTGCTCGATGTAGGAGGCGACTGTTTTCGGTTGCAGACCGAGCGAGTGGCCGCACAGATACAAACAATCGCCGCCGGCAATTTTTGGAAACAGAAAGCGGTCGCGATAGGTGCGGAGCGGATCGCGAGAGTCAGCGGCCATCGCAAAATCTTCGCCCCGTTGGAAATCGAACTTGCTCACCCAGAAATCTCCAATGGACTGAGTTCGCGGTGAATGAGTTGATCTGCCTTTTTCCAGTCGAGATCTTCGATGCGATCGATGGAGTCGCAAAGTTCGCCCAGCATTCGATCTTGAATGGCGCCGCGCGTCAGAGCGACAGAATACGGAACACGATGAAAGGTGACCATGGCATATTTCGGCACGAACAGGTCGGGATACTTTGCTTCCAGAGCCAGTTCGACCTTCTTGCGGAAAAGAAAACGTGCGTCGGCGACGCGATCGCGCATTTCAGTGAAATTCTCGATCGCCATGTCCGCAATGGCGTCGGTATTGATCTTGCGCTGTTCCTCAAACTCAGCGAAGACTTGTGGCCAATCTGCACCGTGACGGTCAAGCAAGTCCACCAGGCAGGTGCAATCTTCGAAACCGCAATTTATTCCCTGACCGAAAAAAGGAACGATAGCGTGGGCCGCATCACCAAGCAACAGAGTCCGGCCCTCCACATGCCACGGCGAGCATTTGATCGTGACCATGGAACCGGTCGGGTTGGCAAAGTAATTTTCCAGAAGTTGCGGCATAAGTGGAACGGCATCCGGAAAACGCGACTCGAAAAACTCCATGATCGTTGTCTCTGAATTCAGGCGGGCAAAGCTATCAGCGCCTTCAAAAGGCAGAAAGAGAATACAGGCAAACGTACCGTCGATGTTGGGCAGGGCGATCAGCATGTAATTGCCACGCGGCCAAATGTGCAGGGCATGAGTTTCGAGCTGATGCCTGCCGTGAATCCCGGCAGGGATCGTCAGTTCTTTGTAACCGTAGTCCAGATATTGCTGGGAGAAATTGAAGCGGCTGAGCTTCAGCATTTCGGCGCGAATGGCCGACGCAGAACCATCGCAGGCGATAATGATGCCGGCGTCGCGCCTGCTGTCTTCTTCTCCTGTTTCCTCATTTCGTAAGAGAAGAGAGCCGGCCTTCACGTCGTACCCAGTGCAGCGACGGTTGAAATGAAAAACCGCGCCCTGTTCCTCGGCGGCGTTCATCAGTGCGATGTTCAACTCGGCGCGGGAAATCGAATTGATTACCTCCGACTCGTCCTTGCCATACGGCTGAACCGTAAGTTCACCTATCTTCGAATGCATCATGCGGCAGCGCATGGGAATGATGATTGCGATCATTCGCCGCCACACTCCGGCCTGATGCAAAGCGTGAATGCCGCGGGTAGAAAGCGCGAGGTTGATCGAGCGGCCGGCTCTTATGGGGACGCGGCGCATGTCGGGGCGGCGTTCAAAAAGCTCGACGCCGAACCCGCGTTGCCTCAGAAGAATCGCGAGCAACGGCCCATTGAGGCCGGCGCCGATCAACGTGATTTTTTTCTGAGAACCAGTCATGAAAAGTCACAGCGAAGGTGATTGTAGCGGTCCATATTGGCTAGCGCATTAGTGTGGGGCTTCCCTCTGGTGTACAGCCGAGGGGGAGATATTCCCCACATGTGAAGTGCGCTAGCTCGTTAATAGTGTTCTTGCCTCCCACAACTCGGGAAAGAATTTTTTGTCGAGCGTGAGCTTCAGATAAGAAGCTCCCGCGCTGCCACCGGTGCCCATGCGGAAACCGATGATGCGCTCAACCAGTTGAATGTGGCGCAGACGCCAGCTCACCACTAGCTCATCAAACTCGGTCAAGCGTTCGCAAACATCGATCCAGTCGCGGTGATGGCGCTCGTCCTTATACAGTTCATGGATTGCATGGGCGCGAGCATCGAACAATTCCTTTTCACTTGCGTCCGGCTTCGCTGGGGCGAGCTTTCCGATCGCCCGCAACGCACCGAAAAAAACGTCGCGCAAGGAGGGTTCCTCAAGACGACGCTTGAGGCTCGCGTAAGCTTCCGGCGTGGGTTTGTGATAGCGCAGCATTCTCTCGTCCTTCAAACCGCACAAGAATTCGATTTCACGAAACTGCTCGGATTGAAATCCGCTGGCCGGCTCCAGCAATCCGCGAAAGGCGAGAAAATGCGTGGGGAGCATAGTTTCCAGAATCGTGAATTGCTCGACGAGGACGCGCATAATCTCGGTGCAGCGGCGAAGCAGGCGCGCCGCCTCATAGGCTTCATCCCGTGATTGCGGCGCCGCGCCTGCCATTCGCAAATTCACAACTACGGCGTCGAGATCGTGCAGCAGCTCCTTAAACCACAGTTCGTAAGTCTGGTGCACGATGATGAACAGCAACTCGTCGTGATGAGTTGGCACCGATCGCGGATGCTGCAAGTCGAGCAACTCGGGAACTTTCAGATATGAGCTGTACGTGAGCTGGCCTGACTGGGCAAGAGCGGGAGAAGCCATGACCTGGGACTGTGCGCTTGCGGGCTCGGCCGGCGAGACCTGAAGTCCCAGAAAGCAAAGCGCATTTGCGCCCATGAGCCTGGCTTTGGTTTCTTGCGGAAAGTTGCTTTGGCGAATAAGCGAGCCGACTCTTTCTTCGCCGAGCGGGAAGGGGTAATCGGAGCCGAGCATCACGCGTTCGGCTCCTATGGTTCCGACCAGAAATTGCAACGCTCGCTGATCGAACACGGCGGAATCGGTGCTGAAACGATTCAGGTAGTGGCTGGGCGGGTGCTCACACTCTCCTCTCGCGAGGGGGTGATGATGCCATGCATTTTCAAGCCTTCCGAGAAGATACGCAAAACTGCCGCCACCGTGAGCGAAGCAGATTCGCAAGGACTGAGGTAGGCGGTCGAAGGCGCCGCTCAGAATAAGAGCGACGACGGAAAGCTGCGTCTCGGCAGGCATGCCGACGGTCCAGGGCATCATGTATTTCGGCATGCGGTCCATCCCGAACATGTCCCAGGGATGAACCAGCACGGAGGCGCTTTCGTCGGCGCAATGATGAAGAAAGGTGACAACTTCGGCATCGTCGAGATTCTTGAGGCCAACATGGTTGCCAATTTGTACGCCGAGGTGCCCAGCCTTCATGCAACGGCTGAGTTCTTTACAGGCTGCGTCAACATTCTGCAACGGCACCTGGCAGAATGCTCTTAGACGGCCTTTGCCGCGGCTGCAAATCTCAAGGGCTGCGTCGTTGCACACTTGGGCGCAATCAAGTGCCTGTTCAGCGGGCCGCTCATAGGCAAACAAGACCGGCGTGGCCGAAATTACCTGCAGGTCGATGCCGTCGCGATCCATCTCTTCTACACGAACTTCCGGATCCCAGCAGGCCGAATAAATGTGGCGGAAGAATTTGTCGCCGACCATGATGTCGGCTTTGCCCGGCTCGGTGTGCTTGATCGAAGGCCAGCCCGGTGTGCCGAAGCGGGCTGCGAGGTCGGGCCATTGCTCGGGGAAAAAATGGTTGTGGATGTCGATGACCTGCATGATTACTTGCCGGGGTGGACCGTGCCGCAGTGCTTGCATTTGCGGCGGTTTTCGTCGCCATAGAACTTTTCGAACAAAGGCGGCAGATCTTTTACTATGCTCTTCAACTTGACCTCTGCGCGATAAACCAGCTGGTGGCAATTTGGACAGTACCACTCGAAGGCATCGACAGAGCCTTCCGGACGCGGCACTTCGATGACGACGCCAATGGTATCGGCGGGCCTCTGTGGCGAATGCCGCAGATGCTTGGGCAGGAGAAAAATCTCACCCTCTCTAATTGGAATTTCGAGCGGCGGCTTGCCTGGCTCCTCGATGACGCGAAGAGAGATGTTGCCTTTCAGCTGATAAAAAAATTCTTCCGTAGGATCGTCATGATAGTCGCGGCGTTGATTGGGGCCGCCAACCACGGTGACCATCATTTCGCCATCTTCCCATACTTGCGCGTTGCCTACGGGAGGCTTCAGCTTGTCTTTGTTCTCTTCGATCCACTTCTGAAAATTGAATGCTTTCAGATTCTTGATCGATGCCATTACGCCTCCTACTTCAGCGGTTTGTAAGCGGTTGCCCGAATCTCAATCAGCAAGTGCGGATGTGGCAACTGATGAACAGCCACGGTGGTTCGGGCCGGGCCATCGTGTGTGAAAAATTCGCCGTAGACCTCGTTGTAGCCGGCGAAATCGTTCATGTTGACGAGGTATGTTGAAATTTCCACCACATCGCTCAGTTGCGCTTCGGCACTGTACAGAATGTCGCGAATGTTTTCGATGACGGCGCGGGTTTGCACGCGAATATCGAGCCGGAGCGTGCCTAGAGCGTCAACTTCGGCTCCAGCGATCGTGTTATCAGCGCGACGCGCGCTGGTGCCGGAAACAAATAAAAAATCACCGGCGCGTTTGATGTGCGGATAGCTGCCGCGCGGCGTGGCCTTGCCTTTTACGACTTTGCTTTCGGTGATGGTCATCGGCATTTCAGTTCCGAGCGCCTTCCGTGTTCGAAGATTCACAGGCGAATGCAAATATTGTTCAGTTCCGAATAAAAGTTCAGCGAATGTATTCCGCCCTCGCGGCCGATGCCGGAAAGTCCCACGCCTCCGAACGGCGTCCGTAGATCGCGAAGAAACCAGCAGTTTACCCAGGTGATGCCCACAGTCATCTGTTGCGCGACGCGGTGGCCGCGTTTCAAGTCGGTCGTCCAAATGGATGCGGCCAAGCCGTAGTTCGTGTCGTTCGCCATGGCGACGGCTTCCTCTTCCGAATCAAATGGCGCGATGTGGCAGACGGGACCAAAAATTTCTTCTTTCACGCAGCGGGCCGATTCACGCAGACCAGTGTAAATCGTGGGCTGAATATAGAAGCCGTGATCGCGCTTATCGCCGAATTGCGGAACCCCGCCACCAGTGACGACGGTTGCTCCTTCTTCCTTTGCCAGCTTGTAGTAGGAAAGAACCTTCACGCGATGTTGAGCCGAGATGAGCGGGCCGAGATTGGTTTTTTCGTCATTTGGCCAGCCCGGGTTCAGGCTTTCGGCTCGACCCTTTAGCGCTTCTATGAACTGGCTGAAAATCTTGCGCTCCACATAAACCCTCTCGGCACACAAGCAGACCTGGCCGGTATTCAGAAATACTGCGTCTGACAAGCCTTTTACCGCGTCGTCGAGATTGCAGTCGGCGAAGACGAGGGCAGCATTCTTACCGCCCAGTTCGAACGAGACCGGCTTCACGGTGGGCGCGGCCGCTTTCATAATGGCCGCGCCGGTTTTCGACTCGCCGGTAAAAGTGATCGCATTTACGTCGGGATGCTGCGTCAAGAACTCGCCTGCCGATCCGGGGCCGAAACCATGGACAACGTTGTAAACGCCGCGCGGGATGCCGGCCTCCTCCATTGCTTCAGCCAAAATCGTTGCCGTGGCGGGAGTTTCTTCGGATGGCTTTACGACTACCGTGTTTCCAGACGCCAGAGCTGGCGCAACTTTCCAAGTGAGCAGGAGCAGAGGCAGATTCCACGGTGTAATCACGCCAATGACACCAAGAGGCTTGCGCACCGCGTAGTTCAGAGCCTGGACACCATCGGGAGTTTCTGTCTGGAAGGATTCGAGCCCGGCGATTTTGATCAAGTCGGCAAAGACGCGAAAATTCACCGCGGCGCGTGGGACGTCGAGCCGCGACGCCAACCAGACAGGCTTGCCGGTATCGGCAACTTCGGCGTGGACGAAGCAATCGAATCGCTTTTCGATCGCGTCCGCGAGCGAGTGCAATCGTGCAGCGCGCTCGCGAATTCCGAGACGGCCCCATTCTCCATGCAGAGCTTGGCGCGCGGCGTGAACAGCTTCATCCACTTGAGCTGCGTCAGCCTCGGCGACGTGTGCAATCGTTGAACCGTCGGCGGGATTTATATCAGCAAAGCCGCGCTTTCCGGGCACGAAGCGGCCGTCGATGTAATTCTGAAATAGTTTCACGGATTCCGGGCAGGCCCTGGCAATCGTAGCAGGAGAGGCAAAGGCGAGCAATTGCTCACGTGGCAGGCAGCCGCTCGTGGAAGTAGCGCTGGAATGCGTCTTGCCAGGGGGGCATCTGGATGCCGAATTTGTGCAAAGAAGCTGGCGACAAGACGGAATACCCGGGCCGCGGCGCGGGCCGAGCCATCTGCACACTGCTGACCGGCTTCACGGTTGTAGGCAATCCTGCGCTCTTTATGATTTCACGGGCAAATTCGAACCACGTGCAGTCGCCGGAGTTGGTGATATGCACGATCCCGCTGGCGTTCTTGCGGCACAGCTGAACGATTGCCCGCGCCAGATCGACAGAATAGGTCGGGCAACCGCGCTGATCGTTGACCACGTCGAGGGAAGGACGCGTGGCGGCCAGCTTCAGAATCGTGTCGGGGAAGCATTTGCCGCCGGTTCCGAACAGCCATGATGTTCTCGCGATGCAGCACTCCGGTATGAGCTCGAGCAGTCTGATTTCCGCTTCTGTCTTGGTTTGTCCGTAAACGCTTTGTGGGTTAAGCGCGTCTTGCGTTTCGTAGGGAGTCGCATTCTTTCCGTCGAAAACGTAGTCGCTGCTGAAGAAAAGAAGATGCGCTCCAGCTTCTTTTGCGGCTTTTGCCACGTTTACCGCACCGTCACGATTCACCGCAAAGGCAAGGTCGCGATTGCTTTCGCAGCCGTCAACGTCGGTATAAGCGGCGGCAAGAACGATCCATTCTGGTTTTGTGTTGCGCACAATCTGTTGCACGCGAACTGCATCGCGAATGTCGGCATCGCGCGAACTGATTCCGATCACGTCGTCACTGCCCCATTTTTCGCGCATCAGCGCTTTGCCGAGCAAGCCACTGGCGCCGAAAATCGTCACTCTCATGGGATCTATTCGAAGGTTTCCGCGTCGCGTAGCGTCCGGCCGCGGCGATCTTTGTCCGATATAACCGGCTCGCTATCAAGTTGCCACTCGATTTTGAGATCGGAATCGTTCCAGGCGAGAGTTCGCTCGTGTTCGGGAGCATAAAAGTCGGTCGCTTTGTAAAGCACGTGTGCAGTTTCAGAGAGCACTCGGAACCCGTGAGCAAAGCCGATCGGAATCCACAGCATCCGTTTATTCTCACCAGAAAGCCGAACAGCTTCCCAGCGGCCGAAAGTTAAAGAGCTACGGCGCAGATCGACCGCGACGTCAAGAATTTCACCAATCGCAGCGCGCACAAGTTTTCCCTGGGGACGCTTGATTTGATAGTGCAATCCGCGCAAGACGTTTCGGATGGAGCAGGAGTGATTATCCTGAACGAACTGTCCGACGATGCCCAGGTCTGCCATTACCTGGCGGTTATAGCTTTCCAGGAAGAATCCGCGCTCGTCGCTGAAGACGCGGGGTTCGAGAATCAGTACTCCCGGCAACGAAGTGGGGATTTCCTTGATCGCATCCATGGCAGAACGAATCACAGCAACTGCATTCATCAGAATACCTTCTCCCGCAATAATTGCAGCAAATATGAGCCGTAACTGTTGTTCTTCATCGATGCGCTGATTTTTTCCACCTGCGCGGCTGTGATGTAGCCGGAGCGCAGAGCAATTTCTTCAGGACACGCTACCATGAGTCCCTGGCGCTTTTCGATGGCCTGAATATAGAGCGAGGCCTCCATCAGGGATTCGTGAGTTCCCGTGTCGAGCCATGCCATGCCACGTCCCATGACGACGACTTCGAGCTGCCCGCGATCGAGATAGGCTTTGTTTACGTCAGTAATTTCCAGTTCGCCGCGCGCGCTGGGCTTCAACGATTTGGCAATCGCAACCACCTGATTGTCGTAGAAATAAAGACCCGTGACGGCATAGCGCGACTTCGGTTTTGCGGGTTTTTCCTCGATGCTGAGAGCCCGCCCGTTGCCGTCGAATTCAACCACTCCATAGCGTTCCGGATCGTGAACGGGATAGGCGAAGACACGTGCGCCGGCGGTCCTGGCTGCCGCTTCGCGGAGATCCTTGGCCAGGTCGTGACCGTAAAAGATGTTATCGCCGAGGACCAAGGCGCAAGAGCTGCCGGCGAGAAATTGTTCACCCAGCAGGAATGCCTGCGCGATTCCTTCCGGGCGGGGTTGAACCTTATATTGCAGCCGAATACCAAACTGGCTTCCGTCGCCCAACAGAGTTTGAAAATTGCGCTCGTCGCCGGGTGCGGTGATGACGAGAATGTCTCGGATGCCCGCCAGCATCAGCGTACAGAGCGGGTAGTAAATCATTGGCTTGTTGTAAACGGGAAGCAGACTCTTGCCCATGGCATGAGTCACGGGATAGAGGCGAGTGCCTGAGCCTCCTGCAAGAATGATTCCCTTGCACGCTGTCTTCAAGGATTTCGTCATACTTTGATCGACTTGAACGGCATCGTTTTGACCTCACAGATCAAGGCGCATAGTGGGTTGCAATCCAATCCCGGTAAGCGCCGCTGGTAACGTCGCGAACCCAGTCCTCGTTCTCCAGATACCAACGCACAGTCTTGCGCAGGCCGCTAACAAATGTTTCGCGCGGATGCCAGCCAAGTTCGCGTTGGATCTTACTTGCATTCATAGCATAACGGCGGTCGTGGCCGGGACGGTCCTTGACGAACGTAATCAGGCTGCGGCGCGGCGCCGCTGCGCGGCCCGCTACTTCATCGACGATGTCGCAAATCGTCTGCACGATATCGATATTGCGCTGCTCGTTGCATCCGCCAATGTTATAGGTCTCACCGGATTTTCCCCGCGCGAGCACGGCCGCGATCGCTTCGCAATGATCCTCGACGTAAAGCCAGTCGCGAACGTTCTGCCCGTCGCCATAGACGGGAAGCGGCTTGCCATCGCGGGCGTTGAGGATCATCAGCGGAATCAATTTTTCGGGAAACTGGAATCGCCCGTAGTTGTTGGAGCAGTTGGTGGTGACAGCGGGCAATCCGTAAGTGTGGTGGTAGGCGCGGACGAAATGATCGGAAGCGGCTTTCGAGGCGGCGTAGGGGCTGTTGGGAGCGTAGGCAGTTGTTTCTGAGAAAGCCGGGTCGGTGGGACCGAGCGAGCCGTACACTTCGTCGGTAGAAACGTGCAGAAAACGGAAATTGGATTTATCCGGCTCGGGCAATTCCGCCCAATACGCTCGGGCTTCTTCGAGCAGTGCGAAGGTTCCATCGACGTTGGTTCGAAGAAAATCATCCGGTCCGCGAATGGAACGGTCAACATGGCTCTCTGCGGCAAAGTGCACAACGGCCCGCGGCTGGCGGCGTTCGAACAGATCGCGCACCAAAGCACGGTCGGCGATGTCGCCATGGACAAACTCGTAACGCGGCTCGCGGGTGACGGTTTGCAGATTGCGGAGATTGCCGGCGTAGGTAAGTTTGTCGAGATTAATAATCGAGGAGGAGCCGCGCCCCAGAAGCTGGAGGATGAAATTGGACCCGATGAAGCCTGCGCCGCCTGTGATCAGGATAGTATCTTGCATTTCGCCGACTTGGAACGGGACGTGTAGAGTGCCGTGGTTACTCCGCCCGCCAGAATCCCATTGTAAATAAAAGCGAGGAAATTCGGCCCACCGCAGGTCGGGTCAGAAAACTAGAGTAGTGAGTCAACTCGAAGGATCGGCTGCGCGGGTTTACATCAATTGCCCTATAGACAGAGACATTCGACTTTGCCGAAGATCGAAGAAATCGCCAGGGTCTTGGAGGATGAGTGCGAAAGCTGTAACTTATGAGTGAGTTCGAAAGATGTCGGTCTCGGATCATCCGAAGCTAACAGTCTGAAGGCAATTTTATGATCGGAAAGCTTCTCTCCCGCTGGCCCTTAATTCAGCAACTCCAACATGGAACCGACGGAACAGGCATTGAGGCGATGACCGAACGCACGCGGAATCTGCGCCCCAAGACTGACGGGGCAAGCGTGACGCGATCCATTTGCCCATATTGCGGAGTTGGATGTGGGCAACTGGTTTATCACAGGCACGGGAAACTGGTCTCCATCGAAGGCGATCCAGCATCACCCATCTCGCGCGGTCACCTGTGCCCCAAGGGCGCCGACACTTATGAATTACACACCCACCCGGGAAGATTGAAGACTGTCAAATACCGTGCTCCGTACTCCCGTGGCTGGCAGAAAATTCCGCTGGACGAGGCGATGGACATGGTCGCCAAACGCGTCTGGGAAACACGCGAGCGAAGCTTTCAGGAATCGCGCGATGGCCAATCTCTGATGCAGACCACGGCGCTTGCTCATCTCGGCGGTGCGACGCTCGACATTGAAGAGAACTACCTGATCAAAAAACTCTTCACCGCTGGACTTGGAATGGTGTGCCTGAGCAATCAGGCACGGATATGACACAGCTCAACTGTGCCCGGTCTGGGCACATCACTCGGGCGCGGCGGAGCTACGACTGCACAACAAGACCTCAGCAATGCCGACGCCATTTTGATCATGGGCTCTTCGATGGCTGAGAACCATCCTGTGGGTTTTCAATGGGTGATGGAGGCTCGGGAAAAGGGAGCAACGATCGTTCATGTCGACCCGCGGTATACGCGAACTTCCGCAATGGCCGATGTGTGGGTACCGCTGCGCGCGGGCAGCGACATTATTTTCCTGGGCGCGCTGGTTCACTACGTTCTCGAAAACGGCAAAGAATTTCGCGACTACGTAGTCAATTACACCAACGCACCGACGGTCCTGCGCGAGGACTTCCGTGACACTGAGGATCTCGATGGATTTTTCTCGGGCTGGAATGAAGAGGAGAAGAGATACGATCCGGAGTCGTGGCTCTACGCCGGTGCGCCCTCGAAGAAATCAAAGAAAGGTGCTGGTAGTGTCCCGGGACATTCAAAAGCGGGCGGCGGGCATGGCAAAGACCGCGGCGGTGAAGCTCAGGACGCAACCCAGTATGAGTCCGATCTCACTCTCGAACATCCGCGGTGCGTGTATCAAGTGCTCAAACGCCATTTCTCGCGCTATACCCCGGAAATGGTGGAACGATTCTGCGGTGTTCCGCGAGATCTGTTTTTGAAAGTGGCGGAGATTTTCTCTTCCGCCTCAGGGCCGGAAAAAACGGCGGCGATTTGCTATGCGGTTGGCTGGACGCAGCACTCCAAGGGAGTGCAAATCATTCGCACGGCTGCGATTCTTCAATTGCTTCTGGGAAATATCGGGAGACCCGGCGGGGGAATTCTGGCCTTGCGCGGCCACGCTTCGATTCAGGGTTCCACTGACATTCCAACTCTCTACGACATCCTGCCCGGCTATCTGCCGATGCCTTTTTTCGGCGATGACTCGCGCACACTCAGTGCCTATGTGAAGAAGCACAGCACTCGAACTGGCCTGTGGTCGGGGTTCGACAACTACTTTATCAGCCTGATGAAGGCTTACTACGGCGATGGCGCCACTCAGGAGAACGAATGGGGCTTCCACTGGCTGCCGCGGGTTACAGGCGATCACTCGCATTTTGGCTATTGGCTTGATATGGCCGACGGCAAACTCGATGGCTTGTTTGTCATGGGGCAGAACCCTGCCGTAGGCGCTTCCAACGGGCGCCTCGAGCGTAAGGCATTGGCCAAGCTGAAATGGCTGGTGGTACGCGACATGGTGGAAACGGAGACGGCTTCGTTCTGGTATGGCTCGCCGGAAGTCGAACGCGGGGAGCTTTCGCCAGAATCGATTGCCACCGAAGTTTTCCTGTTTCCTGCCGCGGGCACTGCGGAAAAATCGGGAACCTTCACGAACACGCAGCGGCTTCTGCAGCATCGCGAGAAAGCCGTCGATCCTCCGGGTGATGCACGCAGCGAAACATGGTTCGTGGTTCATCTCGGCCGGCGACTGAAAGCGATGGCGCAGCACAAGCACGATTCGCGAAACGATGGTCTTCGAGCGCTCACGTGGGATTACACGACGGAGGGTGCACTGGCCGAACCCCGAGCCGAAGAGGTTTTACAGGAAATCAACGGCTGGTCGTTACCCGATCATCAACAGTTGGCGCGTATCAAGGATTTGAAGAACGACGGATCTACTGCGTGCGGAGCATGGATTTACTGCGGTGTATATCCAGAGAAGAATCGCAACCGCGCCAGTGAACGAGACCCGAAGGATCTACTTGGGCATGGTTGGGGATTTTCGTGGCCAAATGACTGCCGCATCATCTACAACCGGGCTTCGGCGCGTCCGGATGGAAAGCCCTGGAGCGAGCGAAAGAAGTTGGTGTGGTGGGACGAGGAGGCGCTGGAATGGACGGGGCTCGACAATCCTGATTACGAGAAAAACACGCCACCCGACGCACCTGCGGACATTCATCACGGTCATGGTACGGCCGCCCTCGGGGGCGCGAAGCCATTCACTTTGCATCCGGATGGCGTGGGCTGGTTGTATGTCGCCAGCGGTCTCAAAGACGGCCCGCTCCCCACACATTACGAGCCTCTGGAATCACTGATTGAAAATCCGCTCTATGATCAGCAGACGAACCCCGCGGCAGACCGAAAGAAACGGCCGGATAACCCGTATGCCGCACCGCATGACGCGCGCTTCCCCTACGTCCTCACCACCTACCGGTTGACGGAACACCACACCGCCGGCGGAATGAGCCGTTATCTTTCTCACCTGGCCGAACTCCAGCCTGAGTTGTTCGCCGAGGTCTCGCCCGAACTGGCGGCACAGGTCGGATTAAAGCACGGCGAATGGGCTACGATCACGACAGCCCGTGCTTTCGTGGAGGCGCGCGTCCTAGTGACCTCGCGGATGAGGCCCATGCACATTGCCGGCCGAACGGTTCATCAAGTCGGACTGCCATACCACTGGGGCTATCGAGGTTGTGTGACTGGAGATGTTGTGAATGACTTGCTGGTGATCAGCGAAGAGCCGAATGTGCGCATCATGGAGACCAAGGCGCTTATCTGCAATCTCATTCCGGGCCGGCGCGCACGGGGACAGCACGCGCTGAAGCAGCTCGAGTCGCAGACGGGACCGACCGCATGAGTGTAACCGCATTCCTCACCGATTCGACGTTGTGCATTGGATGCAAAGCTTGCGAAGTCGCCTGCAAGGAATGGAATGGCGTTGACGAGGATGGCCTTGAATGGAGTGGATTCTCGTACGACAACACCGGCGCGGTCGGCGCCTCCACTTGGCGGCACGTAAAATTTGTCGAACAGCCGCCGGCGCCGGGCCTGGGCGGGAATGCCGGAGAATCGGCCTCGTGGACATTTTCTTCTGATGTCTGCAAGCACTGCGAAGAGGCCGGATGCCTGGAGGCTTGTCCGACGGGATCGATCGTTCGAACAGAATTCGGCGGAGTGTTCATACAACCGGATGTTTGCAACGGTTGCGGCTATTGCGTGACTTCTTGTCCGTTTGGAGTGGTCGAACGCAATCAGAAAGATGGCCGCGCCTTCAAGTGCACCTTCTGCTATGACCGCCAGAAAGTTGGCCTAGTTCCGGCGTGTGCGAAGGCATGTCCGACAGAATCGATCAAATTCGGCGAGATTGAAGATCTGCGGGAGAAAGCCAGGAGCCGGTTGGCAGAATTGCGTCGCAGGGGCATCGAGGATGCAACCATCTACGACCCGAGTGACACCAGCGTTCGAGGCACGCACGCGATGTTCATCGTGCGGGGCGATCCCCGAACTTACAATCTGCCGCCTTCTCCGGAGGCGCCAACCAAGTACCTGAAGAAGGCTTGGGCATCATCGGCAGTGGCGGCCGGCCTTCTTCTCGCCGGCACTCTCGCGGCATTCATTTCTGATGGCAGACGCAACGGCAGATAGAAACAATGGACGATCCGATGAGCAATCCCTTACCAACGCCCAATGTGAACGGCGATTTGGCACGAGAACGGCGCATTGACGAAATTCGGCAGCACGCCGAAGAACAAGGACGCTTACAGGTTGTCGGTAAGCAAGTTATCGGCGCGCCTTTTCCCAAGGCATCGCCCGAATACGGCTACTATCAGATTCCTCTGCTAAAAGAGCCGCCCTGGACATGGGAGATTCCGTTGTATTTCTTTGTCGGCGGGGCCGCGGGCGCCGCAGCCGTGATTGGCGCCATCGCCGACTACACCGGCGGAAACCGGGAGCTCGTGCGCCACGCTCGCTGGATCGCCGCTGCGGGTTCGGTCATCTCGCCCGCGTTGTTGATCTCCGACCTGGGACGGCCCGAGCGATTTCTGGCGATGTTGCGCGTCTTCAAACCACAGAGCGCTATGTCGGTCGGGGTCTGGACCCTGGTCGGATTTTCCACCGGCGCCGCGGCCGCGGCATTTGCCGGCTATCTGCGCGACCGCTATGGGGCCTCGTTGCCTTTGCGCGTCCTCGAAAACGCCGGCCAGGCCGCATCGCTCGCGTTTGGGTTGCCTTTTTCGAACTACACCGGCGTGTTAATAGGCGCGACTGCAATACCGGTATGGAATCGCAATGCCCAAAGTTTGCCGCTCCATTTCGGGGCGTCGGGACTGGGAGCCGCGGTCGGCATTCTCGAATTACTCGGTCATCGCAAGAATCGTGCTCTTCAGGCGCTTGGATTGGGCGCCGCGATTTTTGAAACCCTGGAGGGTGCCCTGATTGAATCGAGAGGGCATAGACATCTCGATCCGCTCAAGCGTGGTCCGAGCGGCTGGATTACTCGCACCGGCGGCGCACTCGGGGGCCCGGTACCAACCGCGTTGCGAATTGCGAGCATATTCGCAACAGAGAACCGATCGCAGTCGCTTCGGCGGTGGGCTGCCTGGTCTGCCGTCGTTGGATCGCTCCTCACCCGCATCGGTTGGATTCACGCCGGACATGTATCCGCGCGAGACTGGAAGCTGCCGCTTGCGATTGGAACTGAGCGTGAATGACAGGTCCGGGAGCAAGCTGGCCGATTCTCTTATTGCACATGAAGCGATTGAGGCCCTTTCGCAATTTATAAGCGCATCTCTATGACGCCCACCTTCACGGCGTAATCGCAATCACTCGCAGCGGACTGCCCGAGCCGTCCACGATCTTCAACGGTGCGGCGATGACCACGGCGCCGGTCGCCGGAAGCTGATCGAGATTGCATAAGCTGGCCAAGCCAAACTTCCCACTTCCATGCATAAGGTAGTGGTTCGGAAATGGAGGATCGAAGGTGAAAGCCTGGCCGGCGTCGGTGCCGACGGTCTCCACACCGACGCCCAGTACGTCCCGCTCCTGCGCAAGCAGCCCCGATGTTTCCCGGGCTAATCCCGGCGTGTGTGGCCCGTTTTCCTTCGCGTTGATGTACTCCTTCGGGTCTTTCCGCTTTGACCAATCTGTGCGCAACAGGACCCAAGCGCCTGCAGGTATGAGGCTGTGCTTATGCTCCCATTGCCGGACGCGCTCTGGAGTCAACAGGTAATCAGGGTCGCGGGCGGCCTCCGTACTGATGTCTATCACACAAGCCGGACCAATGAATTTTTGGGGCGAGATGCGGTCTACGGAGTTGTCAGGGAGATCCTTTCCCGAAACCCAGTGCACCGGCGCATCGAAATGTGTGCCGGTGTGCTCGCCGGTTTCGAAGGCGTTCCAGTACCAGGCAGGACCCCGGTCATCATAGCGCGAAAGTTCCCAGATTTTGAACGCGGGCGTGTTGTTGAACTGCGGCGGCAGCGGCAGTAAGGGCGTTCGCGGGCTCAAAGGCTGGGTAAGATCGACCACGCGTAACCGGCCAGCGATAAGTTCTTCGAGCAATTGAGCCAGGGTTTGAGACATTTGCGCCCTCCTTGGTAGCAAGTCATCTCATGACAAGTCATCGCATGGGTTTGGCGAGTGCACCGGTTCAGCCGTACCGCTCAGGAAGTATTCAGCCTTTAGCCTTAGCGGACGACCCTCTCTTCAGCGACTGAATATGCTGGCGGAACTGGAAGCGATTCTCCAACAGCGAAAGATCGGTAACGTAGGCTGAAGGGCCTGCCGCTTCGACTTTGGCGACGATCGTAGTCAGCCGGTCGCCGCCCAACGCGTTTTTCACGGCAGTCTTGAACTCTTCGACGGTGCGCACGGTGAGCGCCTGCGGAACTCCGGAGGCGCGAGCGATTCCTTCCAAATCCGTGCCGGTGCTGGTCGCAGTTGGAAAGCCACCGACGGACAGCAAGCTCTCATTGTCGAATACAACATGGACTAGATTCGCGGGCCGGTAGCGCGCCATTGTGCTCAGACTGCCCAGATTCATGAGCAGTGAACCGTCGCCATCCAGGACAATTATTTTTTGCTCCGGCAGCGATAACGCCAAGCCAAGTCCGGTGGAAGAGGCGAGTCCCATGGCGTGCTGCAGATAGAAGAAATTCGGGCGATGACCGAGCGACTGCAACTCCGCGGCGGTCGCCCCCATGATGGTGACGACCAAGCAGCGCTCGACTTCGGGATAGGCTGCACGCAGGCAATCGAGGCGCAGCATCATTCCTCCCACATCAAGTCGCGCATCAGAAGGAGGGCAACCGGCTGCAAGCTGCTTTCGGCGAGGGTTTGCGCTTGGCGGATGCGCTTCTCGACGGTCTCGACCCGGTCGAGAAAAGAGTAAGGAATGGCCATGGCGCGCAACAGGGGCTCAGTTACGTTTCCGCCCTGCGTCTGCCACGGGTCACGCTCGCCGAAAGTACCGCGGTAGCTGACGAGCATTAACAGAGGAATCTTATACAGGTGCGCAAATGAAACGATGCCGTTGATCGATGCCAGGAAACCATGGTTCTGCATCAGCATGGCTGACTTGACCCCGGCGAAGTGCGCTCCTGCCGAGATGCCGACTCCTTCTTCTTCCTTTGCCAGGCGAACTAGAATCATTTCCGGGTCATCGTCCGCCATGCGAATCAGATGAACCAGCCAGGTTTCGGGCAATGCCGAGAGCATGCGGATCTCGCACTGCTTTAGCGCGTCGAAGATCACCTTGGAGCTAGACAAAGAGACGGGCATTCTGATTTACCGGCATCCGCGTTGGCAGACCTCACACGACTTTTACCTGGAAAACGAAAACAGTTATTCTAGCCCACAGCGGCGGAAGATGCCTCTCGAACAACTCGCGCGGATCTCGGCGTGCGCGAGCTCGGCCGTACCTGGTGAGATTACTGCTATGCTGACCGACAAGGAAGGTCGCGAGATTCGTTCCCGGTTCAAAATTTTTCGGCATAAGGTCTATCTCAACACTTGTTCGCAAGGCGCCCTCTCCGACGCCGTGGAAGGCGGACTCAATGAGTACATCGCCAGTTGGCATGAGCAGGGTTCGCCCTGGGAAACATGGGTGGAGCGTTATGAAGCGGCTCGAACCGCCTTTGCGGAGTTCATCCACGCCAGCCCTGACGAAGTGGCCATTGTCACCAGCGTCTCGGCCGGTATTAACGGTATCGCCAGCGCGTTGAATTTCCGCGAACGCAACAAGGTTGTGATGGGCGAGTTCGAGTTCCCCACCATGGGCCACGTCTGGCTCGGGCAGCGGGTGCGAGGCGCCGATGTGCAATTCGCCCAAGCGGAAGGCAACTCAATTTCGCCCGCCGCTTACGAGAAGGTCATCGATCGTAACACGCTCATCGTGCCCCTCACTCACGTCTGTTTCAAGAACGGATTTCGAAGCCACATCGGCGAGATCGAAAAAATGGCGCACAGCGCCGGCGCTCTGGTCATGCTCGACGATTATCAGGACTGCGGCACGCGGCCAATTGATGTGAAAGCCATGAATCTCGACTTTTACGTGACCGGTACTCTCAAATATCTTCTTGGGCCTCCCGGTCTCGCTTTTCTGTATGTTCGCAAAGAATTGATTTCATCGCTGGCTCCGACGGTTACGGGATGGTTTGGGCAAGCCAACCCATTTGCTTACGACCCCCAGCACTTTGATCTATCGCCCAGCGCGCGAAGATTCGAATCGGGTTCTCCTTCCGTCCCGAATGTGTACGCCGCGATGCCCGGCTTCCAGATGCTCGAAGAAATCGGGATGGACAATGTGGCCAGCCACATCGCGAAACTTGCGCAGTCGCTTTTGAATGGTGCCCGCGATTTGGGCATTTTGGTCAAGACTCCGGCCGCGAGCGCGGGGCCACTTGTCGTGCTGCAGTGCAATGACTCCGGCCAATTGCTGCAGAAGCTGGCGCAAAGCGGCATCGTTGCCTCCAACCGTTTCGACGGGCTGCGGGTATCGTTTCACGTTTACAACACACTCGACGACGTCGATGCTGTCATTGAAGTTCTCAGGAAGAACATGCATCTCCTCGCCGTTGCTCCAGCCACTGCCGCTAGCCATGACTGATCAACGCTCAGGCGGGGTTCTCGCGCCAGAAGCTTCTCTGCAGAAAGAAGACAACGGCCTGCATCGCCGCCTCACCCAGCGCCAGCTCACCATGATGGCCATCGGAGGAGCGATTGGCGTCGGCTTATTCCTGGGAAGCGGCGTCACCGTTCGCCTGGCTGGCCCGGCCGTCATTCTTTCTTACCTTATGGGCGCAGGTATCGCCCTGATCATGTCGTATGCGCTGGCGGAAATGGCGGTTGTGCATCCGGTCGCCGGCGCGTTCGGAGTTTATGCGGAGACCTATCTCAATCGTTGGGCGGGGTTTTCCGTCCGAGCCACGTATGGCGCTGCGCAGATCATCGCCATCGGCGCTGAAGTCACCGCCGCGGGCATATACATTTCGTATTGGTTTCCGAATGTTCCGCAGTGGATTTGGGTAGGAGTGACATCAGCCGCTCTGCTAGCGGTCAATTCCATGCAGGTGAATCGCCTGGGTGAGTTTGAATACTGGTTTGCCATGATCAAAGTGACGGCAATCGTTGCGTTCATCATCGTGGGAATCTTTTTAATTTTCGGACGCGGCTCCCATGGCGCGACCGCCTGGGCTAACCTGACGCAACACGGAGGATTCTTCCCGGCCGGCTGGAAGGGAGTCTGGTTCTCACTCACCATCAGCATCACCAGCTACATGGGAGTGGAAGTCACCTCCGTAACCGCGGGCGAGGCAGAGCATCCCGAAATCGCCATCCCTCGTGCCATGCGAAACATCGTCTGGCGTCTCATCCTTTTCTATGTGCTGGCTATTGCCATCATGGTTGCCGTGGTTCCCTGGAATCAGAGCACCGGTTCGTCGGGGCTCTCCGGCAGCCCATTCGTCCTGGCCTTTTCTGCCGCCCATGTGCCATTCGCTGCTGCAATTATGAATTTCGTCGTGCTTACGGCAGCGCTCTCGAGCGTCAACACCGACCTCTATCTTTCAACGCGTATGCTGTTTTCCCTCGGCCAGGAAGGCTTGGCTCCCTATTGGATAGGCAAAGTGAGTCGCAACGGCGTGCCGCAACGCGCTCTGCTGGCTTCGACCGGTGGAATGGTTGCCGCCATCCTGCTGGCCATCCTTGCCCCCAGGAATGCGTTCCTCATGCTCTACGGAATGGCCGTCGCCGGTATGTTGTTCGTGTGGCTGGTAATTCTCCACAGCCACCTGCGTTTTCGCCAAGCTGTGCCTCGCGAGCGGATCATGAATTTGCCGATGCGGCTGCGGGCGCATCCATTCTTTACCATCTCCGGCATTATCCTGCTGGCCGCGATCTCGATAACAACCTTCTTCGTGGATGGGTTGCAATGGTCGGTTCCCGCATTTTCTGTTTTTCTGGGGTGCATCACTGTTCTATATTTTCGCAACCAGAAGGACAGAACTGCGGAATAGTCTTGCGGATCTTATGTCTCGACGAAAACTTCACTCTTGCCTAGGCATCATAATCTCAAAGCATCTGACTCGCGAAGAGCGACGGAAACGAATCCATCCCGGACTTGATCCAATCATTACTGATGACGCAATTGCTCAAGAACCTTCTGTGCCGAATCACGCTGCATCGCCATGGGGGCTCCAGTTGCTTCCGTTTGGACCTCTGCCTCAAACTGAGACAGATCAAAAATTCCAACCAGTTCTTCGCTGACTTCCCGGGTGGGGTAGAATGGGTCGTGTAGCGCAGCGCGGACGACTTCGACCAGCTCCTGCATGTGATCTTGTGAGACTGGTTCTCTCATGCTTTCGAGTCCGGCGAGGGCATACAACCGGATTCGCTCTGGCACGCCCGGCTGAGCTTGCGCTAGCAGAATCTCCGCGGCTCTCGGGTCTTTTGTCGCCGCTAATCCGCTCAATGTCGCTTGCATGACGTGTATTTCGGGCTTCATGTGTGCTTCGGCCAGCAAGACGTCGAATGCCCGTGGCAAGTCCGATCTGCCTAGGGCTTTCGCCGCATCTGCTTCAACCGCGTAGCTGACATCGGCGTGAAGTGCGTTGACAAGTTCGGCATACACGGTCTGATCCTTGGCGAAACCAGCGAGGGCTTGCACTACAGCGACTCGCACACGACTATCCGGCTGATGCAATGCAGAGAGCAGGACGACCTTAGCCCGCTCCGTTCCGATACTACCAAGACTTTTCGCGGCAGCGGCCCGCACAGCGTAGAACTCATCCGAGCCGAGCACCTGCGTAAGTGCATTTACGCGCGCATTCCTATTCGTGGGCATTGCTGCCCCAAGCTCCAGTGTTGGTGCGCCAAGTTGCTGTACGGCCCACAGGCGGCTCATCATCGAAGGATCTTTTTCCGCCTCTGCAATTAGGGCATTTAAGGGCTTATCGAACTCCACGGTCTTATCAATAAAATCGTCGGGGTCGAAATCCACCCATCGCGGCTCGAAGTCAAGTGGAATCTCGAACTCCTGCCGCTGCAAGTTGTTCTGTACCTGAACTCGCCTCCTCTCGTCATTCGCACCATAGAACGCGAGGTCGATTGGCATGTCAAAGATAGGTGTTTCGGCGCTAGTATGCTGCGTCTGTGTGACGGTGACCTTCTCCACCTTCTTTGTACCATCGTAGCTCGCTTCAACTCGATAGTCTGGTCGGCCTGCCATAAATACCCATTCACGAAAGAACCAGCCCAATTCTTTACCGGTGGTTGCCCGAATGGACTCAATCAATTCCGGTGTATCCGCACTTTGCGCCTGGTGCCTAACCAGATATTGATGGAATGCGCGGAACAGCAGCTCGTTTTGCGATGCCGGATGAGAGGCGGCTTCCGTTCCATCGACGACGTAGCGCAGCATATCAAGAACGGCCGCACCTTTCTCGTGCGTGGTCGCGTCGAACATATCCAGCGGATCGCTATAGTGGCGATCAACAATCGGTCGGCGATAAGCGTCACGGTCCTCCGCTTGCTCGACCAGTTGATCCTTGTAAATTGCAAAGCGATACGCGTCGTTGCCGTCGTGATGCTGTGTGTAGAGCGCCTCGAGATATGTTGCAAAACCCTCGTTTAGCCATATATTGGCCCAATCGCATCCTTGTACGTAGTCGCCGAACCATTGCTGACCCAACTCATGGGCCACGAGAATCGTGCTAGGGTAATCTTGGTCAGCGCGGTCATCGTGCAGCGTCGCATCGGTCAGTGTGGTTGCACTGACATTTTCCTGGCCCCCAAAAATGTAATTTTGCACCGTCGTCTGTGCGTATTGCTCATAGGGGTAGTCGACCCCGGTGGCGCGTGAAAAAAAGTCAATCATGTCCGGCGTCAGATCCAGGGATCTTCGCGCCGTGGCTTCGTCGACGGTCTCAGGGACGTAGTAATCGATTGGTTTGCCCTTGTATTTATCGCTAAATTTTCGCCAAGGGCCAATCGCGATCGAGATCAGATAGGAGCTGTGCGGGACGCTCTCCAGCCAATCGTAAGTCGCCTGACCACCCGAATGCGTGACCTTAACCAGCCTGCCGTTCGAAACCACACGTTGTCCTTCGGGAACGGTCGTGATCGTCTCGCTCGTAGCCATGTCGTTGGGAAAATCCCAGCAAGGAAACCAATAATGGTTGAGTTCAGGTTCGCCTTGCGAATAAACCTCGTGGGGCCAGGTTGGGTAATCCGGAGTGGGATTTACGAAAAATAGGCCGGTGCGCGGGAAACCGTGGTATGAGATGTGCACGTTCAATGTGCTCGTTTCGTCGTAGTCGCGATCGAGAATTATCCACAGACGAGAGTCTTGCGCGGTGAACTTCAGGCGGACCGGCGAACGTCGCAGCGACTCCAACGTCACGGAATCGATCTGCAGCTCGGAGCTGTCTAAGTAAAACGTCTGAAAATGCGCTTCGAACGGTTGGAGCGTGACAACTTCATCTCCTAGAACTTCGCCGTTCGGTTCATCGAAGTGCAGCGTCAGCTTGTAATTCTTGACGTGATAGGTTCGGCTTGGCGCCCATTGCCAAACATCCGGATTACCGAAGACCTTACCTTGCCCTGTTGCACCTACCGCTGGGGCTAGGATGACAGCCAGAATGAAGGTAATTTCTCCAGGCCACTGCCTCAATCTGTGCGCCATGTTTGCAGTTTCCCTCCGCCGCCTTTAGTGACATACCCACAGCCAGCAGATCCACAAGTATTCATGTTGAGGCGACTCGATCAGCTATTCTTCGAGTGTCTCGCTCGATTAGCATTTTCCGTCGCTAGGCAAATGAGCTCAATTCACTGGAGCTAGCGAGCTAGCCTTCTCGTCCACAGTTAATTATGCGCAGGAGGTGCACCAGAGATAAGTTAGAAGACCCTAGTCTCCCCCCACTTCGCCGATCATGTTATGCGCCTCCTTCTCTCACACCGTCACAGCTTCTGGTCGTTGGTGAGGGAAGTGCTAAGCCCAGGTCCGCAAGCCAATAATTCCCCAATAGGTAAGGTACGCAGCGGCGATCAGCGGTGCCAGGGTGACAGCCATCGACGAGAAGAACATCGTCAGCGGAACAATTCCCGCCGTAAACAACAGTCCCACAACAACCAGCACAACCTTCAGCGTCCGTTCTCGATTCATGGTGCCTCCTCGGAACTGACTTCGAGCGTTTGCTGACTCAATCGAGATGCCTTGCTCGTTCAGCCAGCGTTCCCAAGCAGCCAAATCAGGACGGGCAATTCCAAACGCAATGTGAATCGCACCAGTGAGGTTCGTGTCAGCAGTAAGACCTTTCTTGAACAGCAGAAGGACGCTGCGATCACCCGCACGCATTGGGCAGAGGCGCGTTTCATCGTTTAGGGGTTCGCCTGGTTCCAGCGGCTCAAAGCCGAACACTCGACTGTAGAATCTGGCGGAACGAGCCGCGCTCTCAACGTCGAGCGATGTTTCCAGAATCCCATTTACACGCGGCGCCATGGTCGGGAGTGTATTCATTTTTGTTCTCCAACGTTTACCCTCGTGGGTTCCTAGTCTAACGTTATTCCAGCCTCGCGTATTCGGCTTTGGAGCCGGAATCAAGCATGCTTGCGACGCTGCCGCGATGGCGAACGGCGTGCCTCATGCGCGGTCACAAACTTGTGAGCCATGCCGAGCAAGTCCCGCAGGACATCGGGCGTGACGTGGGACAGGCGAACCAGCACGGCGCTGTAGTTGAGATAGTGGTCGGTCACATAGTAGACATCGGGAGCCGCAGCAAGCAATTCGGCGCGGTCATCGAAGCCGACTCGAACCGCAAGCGAACCCGGCTCAGCCGAACGATTAGCAGGCACGCACGCCAAGAGTTTTCCTCGAACCTTGAGCGCGGGTGACCCGTAGGCAGTGCTCTCCTCCACGTCGGGAAAAGCCAAGCCGATCTTCCGCACGGTGTCGAAGTCCATTGTGCTCCCGTGTTTCTTGTGGGTTTTGATCTGCTCCGGTGACCTTCTAGCCGTTCTTGAGGACTTCGACGTTTTTCGTGCCCCGGGAACTTTGCCGATCCGAGGGTCGCCAGCCAGCACTAGCTCGCATGCCCGCAGCGCCGACGATTCAAAGTCAGGTGCATCCACGGGTAGAACCTGCCAACCCGTGACGGGTTTGCCCAATACTTGAATCGACCGCATGTTCGGGAACTCACGCCGCAAGCTCTGGTGGTATTCCTCGGTAGTGGCGAGCCACACGCCGTTGTCCGCAGTATTCGCAGGCTTGTCCCGCAGGATCAGCACGATCTTGTCTTTCACATAGATGGCAAGGCAGCCGAACATCGGGCGCGTATACGGCGATAGGGAGGAGATCGCGTCTAGCACGAACGCATGGGGAATTGGCTTGCGCTGCTTGGGCAGCAAGCTCGCATCGAGAGCTTCTGGAGAGAACTGTTTTCTCTTT
>JASHQM010000192.1 GCA_030039165.1 Candidatus Sulfotelmatobacter sp.
AAAAAATTCATATCCGGTATCTCACTATTGGCACGCAAACAGGTATCCGTATGCGACGGTAGAGAAGTCAAAAGCGAACTTCGCCACGCCAGCTCCGAAAGCGACGTTGCTGAGGGTTTCAGCTCCGAGCTGCGCGACGGGTGTTGCCACAGTCCCAGTTGCGGTGATCCCGAGCTCGATCGTTTCCGCGCCCGCGCCCGTGAAGGCGTTATAAGCCCCGGCAGTCACGCTTTGCACGCCGAGACTCCGCAATTGGCCTACCGCCCCGCTGAGACCCGGATTGCCCGGCGGCACCGGGATGCCTTGGGCCGCGCCCTTCAAGGGAATCGCGGCTAGCTGTGCCACCGTCGGAGTCTTGTTGCCCGACACGAAAAGGCCGAGGTTCACAAGGCCCGAGACTGAATTTCCCCCAAATAAGTTGCCTACGAAATTGTTCTGCAATCCGAACGCTGCGGCAATGCTGTGATTCGAGCCGAACTGCGCGGCACAGGCGAGCGTGCTGGCAATTGTGTCCATGGGGGCTTTAACCTGAGTCTGGAAAGTGTAGTCCGGTTGCTGGTTCAACCACTGAGCGGCGAAGTTCGCGTTAGCCTGATTGCTCCAGTCGGCATTTAGGCCCCAATCGGAAGGATTTCCGTCAAACCAATTTCCACCAGCAGAGCCGCAGGAACTAGCAGTGCCGGTGTCGGGATCGTCGGCGGAGTCGTAACTGCCATCGTCCCACACGCAAAACAGGCCCGTTGGGTCTATGTAGCTCAGGGGATTGTTGAGGGCATAGGCGTAGCGGTTCCAAGACTGCGGATTGCTAGGGTCGACCGCCGCGAGCCCGGATGGATCAGGCGAAATCCATCTCCCCTGTACGGGGTTGTATTCGCGGTACTGGAAATCATAGAGGCCGGTGAGCGTGTCCTGAAATTGTCCAGTGAAATCCAGATCATTCGTAGAGGCCGGATCGTAGCTTTCGCCGTAGGGCGCGTAGGCGGTGTAGTAGTCCACCTCATCATCTGCTTCGTTCACCGAGAGACGCGCACTGCCCAGCCAGTCGGAATGCAGGATGTGGGTTGTGGTGCCACCCGCCCCAAGAAGCTCCGCCGTGCTGCCTCCCGGCAACGGAATGCGAATCGTGTTGGCAGTTTGGCCGTTCATCAACCCTATTTTACCAATCGGACTGTAAAGAACCTGAGTGGTAGAAGCGATTTCAACTTCGCGACCCAGAGCATCGCAGGTAATGCCGACGCCGTTTAGGGCGGTCGGGCAGCCGTAGGCGTCCCAAGAGTAGGTCCGTGCTGCCCACCCTTTCGCACAGATCGCGAAAGGATGGCACCCTTCGGGTGAATAGCGCAAGCAAAAAACAAGGTGAGAAGGGTGGGAATCTCGGAACTACGCTCTTTTTTTTGGGTTTCTGGGTCGAGGTCCGTGCTGCCCACCCTCACGCAAAAGACGCGGGAACGGTGGAGCGACCGTCGGCTTCCGAAAATTATTAGAACGGTTCTTTGTCCCCGCCGCCGCCGCACAACTCGACCGCATGCACGATCGCCTTGGCGACACGGTTCGCTGTATCTTCCTCGCGGAAGTACATGTAATTCGGCCCAGTCTTGCGGCTCACGATCAGCGCCCAGATCATAGGACTAACCTTGGAGCTCCAGGTCGGATGCCCGGCGTCGGCATTGGTCGCGTCCAGGTCTTTTTCGCGGTTCATGACTGTGACGTTCTGAACCGTCTTGAGATCGAATCCGAGATCGCCGCCTCCGACGACCTCGCCGCCTCGCGTCGCCTCATAGTGATAGCTGATGTGGCATGTCGCCGCATTCGCGAGCACATTGTTGTCTTCGATTGTGAACTGATTCACCCAGTCCGAACCATTCACCGCGTCGTGCAGATATGCCGCATAATTCATCTTTCCCTGCTCTGACATTTTTCCCTGAATAAACTTCATGGTGACTTCGAGCGAGGGGCCTTCATCTGCCGGCTTGGGCGGAGGCGGCACATCTTTGACTTGTGCGACAGCCGCGCTCGCCGTCAGCAAAGCCACGAACAAGAGCGAAAAACAATATTTCACCTTGCAATCCTCCTTCAGAAAGGTTCCGGCTTCGTGCCACCACCGCACAACTCGACGGCATGTTGCAGCGCCTTCGCCACACGGTCCGCCATTTGTTCGTCAGAGAACTCGAAATAATGCCGCCCGATTTTTTCTCCCTCGGCGTAGAGACCGAACACAGGAGGGTCAATTCGATTGTCCCAGGAGGGATGTCCTTGCTTCGTCGACAGTCCCTTGAAGTCCTGCGACAGCGGCATCACTTCGATGTTCACGATATCCTTCAAGCCGAGCCATTTGTCGAGATCGAAGACTTTTTGCCCGGCCCGTTGCAGGTACAGGTGGTAGTCGATGCGGCATGTACTTGGATCCGCAGATACCCTCGAGATCTGGTTCATGAACTGAACTGCCCAGTCGTTGCCCGCGATATTGTCGTGGTAATAAGCAACAAAGTTTACTGGGCCTACATTCTCGATTTTTTCCTGGATAAACTTCATGGTGACTTGGAGTGAGGGGCCTTCATCGGCCGGCTTCGGCGGAGGCGGCACATCTTTCATCTGCGCCACGCATGAACCCGCCAGCAGAACCATGACAGCAACAATTTGAGAACTGCGTTTCATTTTCGATTCCCTCATCAGAATGGCTCCGGCGCGGAGCCGCCGCCGCAAAGTTCGACGGCGTGCGTGATCGCCTTGGCTACCCGGTCAGCTGTTTCTTCATCGCGAAAGATGAAGCGCTTTTCCTGCACGCTCTTGTCATCCACCTTTTCGGTGCCCGGGACCGGCTCATTCGCGGATTCGTCTTTGACGTGGTGTTTCTTGGCTTTGGACGCACTGCTGCTTACCGTGTGCACCGCAAACGCATCCTTCTTTGCGGCTTTCAGCGTCAGGTCGTAAGTGACAGGCGTGCAAGTCGTCACATTCTCCGGATGCGCACTATCTGCCGCAGCTCGATTCATGGCGTCTTGTTCGGATTCCACGGTAATCGACACAATATCTTTGAGCGGAACAGTGCTGCTTTGCGAGTTTTCGCCCGTTCGGCCCCCGGGGTCCATCTCCAGCTTGCGTTTCTCATTGACGTGTAGAGCGCAAGTTGTGCTGTCGGCGGTGACGTCGCTCATTGCGTAGACAACTCGAACATGGAAATCGCTATTGTTGTTCAGCGTCAACACATAGCCCACGTCGCCCTGCTCGTTCATCTTGTCCTGAATGAACTTCATCGTCACTTGCAGGCTCGGCCCGTTATCGACGGGCTTGGGCGGAGGCGGCACGTCTTTCACCTGACCTAGCGCCGTACCGGCAAAGAAAAGCGAAGCGAAGAGTATCTTGACAACTCGCACAATTCACCTCAAGTTCAGAGTGCCTCAGAACTGACGGCTCTCGTCATTTCGTGTTCATTGCTTCGCACTTGCAGTTTGCGTCGAATCAACCGCCGTTTTGGCGGCGTTATTCTGCGCCTGATCGGCTTCCGTTGTGGCGGCGTTCAGTTCCGCTTGCGCGTTCGGATCGGCCGGCAGATTCACGCTGGTGTGCGGCGCATCGGCCATGGCTGATTTCGGCGCCGAGGGCAATCCCTCCTGCCCTTGCTCGTCATGCAGGTCCTTCAGGCCGGAATCCAGTTTTGCGCGAAAATTGTTCTGCATCTCCTGGAGTTCATCGAACGAGAGCGTCACCACGCTATCGAGCGGGCAGTCTCCTCGGCGGCTGGCAACAACTTTCGTAGTCGCAGCGCCAGAATCGGCAGCTGCTTCAGTAACTTTCACCGCGTCGCCCGGTGCGAGCTGGCAGTAGTTCTTGCCGTCGCTCGTCAGCACACTGATCACCGCATTCTCCACGAAGATCTGATTCGGGACCAGAACCTGCGGCAAACCGGTCAGGTCGGCAGACTGCGCCGGGGCCTCCGATGCCGCATTCTCGTAGGCAAGCTGTTGCTTCACTTCCTCCGCGATCGCCTGCTTCAACTGCGGCGTGATTGGAGCATCCGTGTCGGCAGCGATGGGTTGCGCATCGCCCGCGTCCTCGGGAGGAGCGGCGTCTTCGTCATCCTCAGACTGCTGATCCTCGGCTGCTTGCTCGTCCATCCGCGCCTGGTATGCGTCCGCGAGTACCTGGCCAAGGTAGTAATCGGTCAGCCAGAAATTTGGGCCCGCATAGAACGGCGAAACCGCAAAGTAAGGTCCATAGTAGCCATACCAGGGATCGCCAACCCATCCCCACTGGTATGCCACCGCCGCGTCCCAGGGGTAATACGCCCATCCGTAAAAGGGCGCTGGATAGTAAAAGCCCGGCACGTAGCTCGTCAGCACAGCTCCGTGATAAGTAAATGTAGTGAAGTTGCGCGTGTATACGGTCGTTCCCGAGACGTAGGTGCGCTGCACGTAAGAAACTCCATTGTTCACCACCGTGCGCTGCACATATCCGGCATGAGGCCCGGAGCTTACAATTACGGCTCCGCCGCGGTGCAGAACAATCGTCCGCCCGCCGCCAACCCCGCTGCGCACATCAAGAGTGCTGGTGTGCAGTGAACTGACATGCCCATTTGGCGCAAACGTTGCCCGCAGGCCTGGTTTCTGGAACGAAGCCAGCGTTCCATTCGGCCGCAAACCATATTGCCGCCCTTCCGACGCCTTCACCGTAATGCTTCCATTGGCGTGTGCCGTCACCTGGCCCGCCGGAATCGGTCGCTGATTGATTCCACTCAGGCCGGCTCGCGCGCTGTTGACATCATGCACAACCCGCGTCGATCCCGCGGGAGTCAGCACCGAGTTTCCGTTACTCGTCTTTGAAGCCACAGCCGTAGAGGGCACGGAATACACAGGCCCCGTACTGGGTTTCGCACCGACTCCCGTTGCCGATACGCTGGAAATCTTTGCACCGCTATAAGTGCCCGCGGTTCCGCCTGCCATCGGTGTATAGCTCTCGCTTGAAGCGTGGGGGGTAAATGTCGTTACACCATTCGAAGTCACACCCTCAGTCGTGCCTCCTCCGCTGTGAGAGGACGTCCACGATGACCCGCTTCCTCCCGCATGTGGCGTGAACGTGGTGACCCCCGAAGAACTGGAAGTCGGCGCTTCATTGATCGGTTTCCTTCCCGGTGTATAAGTTCGCACCGGCGCAGACGGCGAAGTTCCCGGGGTGTAGGTGTGCGGGGGAACGCCGGCCGATGTTCCCGGCGCATAGGTGTGCCCAGGTGTCGAAGCCGGCGGAGAGGTGGGGCGCGGAGTAGAGTTCGGCGGCGTATATGCAGGTTGCACCGGTCGTGGCTGCGAAGGCCGGGATGGCGGCGGACTATAGGTTTTTGCCGGTGGTGTATAGGAAGGTTTCGGGGGCGGCGTGTAGCTTGGTCTCTGCGGCGGAGTAGGCCACGACCTGCTCTGTGCCACGCCCAGGCTGCTCAACAACAAGACCCCAAAAAGTGAAACCGTAAGCTGCCGAATTCCCTTTGTCATAGTCTTTTTCCTACAGTCCCCAGCCACGATGGACGGGTGGTTTGAACACACCTGTGCGCCGCCGTGCCTTAAGCGCAGCCTTAGTTGACCTGCTTGTAGCGAGGTTCAAACACTCGGGATCGGGGGACTCATCTCCCGGATGCGTCGCATCGTAACCAGCACCAGAGTCGAAGTCAAAGTACCAAAGCCACTCACTTCTATGTCTTTGGTACCGACCCTATAGGCAGGAACGGCCCAATCGCGTACTCTACAAACCCGCTCGGGCAAGGAGGTCGCAGGTAACCACGTAATTGTGAAAGAGAACTAATAATGGAGATATTTACGATTGCTTGGCAGAACCGAGCCGGTGCTCACTGCTCCACGCGAAAAAACTGGTAGCTGAACGGCCTCGCGCGTATTGCCTTTTCCAACTCGCTGCCGACCCTGTGTAGTGGCGAGGGCTTATCGATATTGTTGAAGGCGCTTCCCTCCAACCCAAAATACAAAACCAGTCTGTGCCCCCGCAGCGCCAGTTCGCCTTTATGAATCCCGCGCGTATCCGCCAGAGTGATCGACCCAGCCGGCGCCGTCACATGAACAATCCGTTCGGCGCACACATCTTCCACTTCTTTATCGCTCAAATTCATCCGCCCCGCCAGCCGGCGGGTCAACGGCCTGGTGGTTCTATTTGTATTATGCGAGCCCTTGATGTACACAAAGTGCGGCGACTCCAGCGTGGTGTCCGTCAAATTGATTCCCACCTTCAACCATCGCAGGCACCCTGAATCCACGTGAAACGGACGAGGCCGAAGCCCACCCGGCAAAAAATCCGTGTCCCACCACATCTCAGGTTTCGTAACGACCGGGAAAACTCCCAAATAGCGCGCCGCCACCGCCAGCAGATACGGATCGCACAAAAGACGTTGCACGTACGGGTTTTCCAACAAGAGACCTCGCGGAACCTCATACACCGAATAGCGCGGTTCGCGCGGGTTCACGCCGTGGGTCGTGCCCATCTCAGCCTTGGTCAAAGCCCATTGCGTTCCAGGCGACTGATCCTTCGGCGGAGCATACGTCGTCGTCCTCAACGGGCATGATGAGGCCAGCTCATATAAGCTTTGAATCGTCTCCTTCTTCAGCCGCCACGGAATCACCGCGAAGCCATCTTCTTTGAGGCTGCGCACAACAACCTCCATCCTCGCGTCGAGAATTCCGTGCATATACGTGGAGTACACGGGAGCAGCGTCATCGCTCAAAAGCGACGTGCTATCCCAGCCCAGTTTTAACTCCGCCTCTTTTCGCTTGCTTTCGAGAAGCCGGAACAACAGATCGTTCGATCGGCCGTCAGTATAGGCGCATAGTTTTTGTACGATGTAATTGCTCTCAGGCGCCGGTTCTCCATAGCGCCAATATCGCCAAAGCCCTTTGCCGAAAACTCCGATCTGATGGCAACCCTCGCGCAAGCGCGCCAGGCGCAATTCATTCTTAGTGCTCATTTCGGCGCAGTATAAAGCCTCGTGCCAGCTCAGTGCCGTGGGATTTTTTCCACAGCCTCTATGTGACAACCAACCTTGCTTTCCGCAGCCGGCTCTAGAATGATCACTCTCAGTTCCTCGTTCGCCGTCCGCGTTTTTCACTGTCCCATTCCATCGCTTCAGGAGCCTCAATGATTTTGCCGGGAACAATCGAACCCTCCACACCATTCGCTCCCGGCTTCGATACAGACTCAATCCTAACTTCCACCCGGGCCCTGCAGTTTTATAACTTGGGTTACAAATTCTGCCTGCGTTACTTGTCTCTGGGCGAGCAATCAACGCGCGATTTGACCGCCGAAGAAGCCGACGACATCCTGAATTCCGGACTCGCGCTCATGCCAGTGCAGCATGTCCGCAGACCCGGATGGTCCCCGAGCGCCTCCCTTGGCGGCACCGATGGCCAGAACGCGGCATCCAACGCCCGGCAGATCGGTTTCCCGGCGGGCGTCAACATCTGGTGCGACCTCGAAGGCGTCAATCGCGCAGCCTCACAACAGGATGTCATCGACTACTGCGAATCCTGGCATGGCTCGGTCCGCGGTGCCGGTTTCCTCCCCGGTCTCTACGTCGGCGCTAACTCCACTCTCACCGGGGATCAACTTCGCAACTTATCTTTTCAGCATTATTGGAAATCCCAGAGTAATGTCCCGGCAATTCCCGGCCGCGATTATCAATTGATCCAATTCCGGCCCTCAGTTACTGCCAACGGCATCGTAATCGACGTCGATTTCGCCCAATCCGATAACTTGGGCGGCCAACCTGAATGGCTACGGCTCGACGTTTAGCGCAGATGAAAAAGCCTGAAGTGGCTACGGCTTGTCGGGGCTGATCGGTTCATCTCCGTAACAAAGCAGGATGCAGGCGGTCCCGCCCACAATCACCGCTGTGCCGGCCACCTTGGCCCACGTAGTATCAAGAAGACCGGGTGTACCGGGCGTTACCGCTTCGGCGCTCTCACCGCATCGTTCATCGCGCGTTACCTGTTCCCCCTGGTGCACCGTGACGTCCGCCAGGGCTGATTTCGCATGCCTCACGGCAGCACCCTGAAAATGCAGTTTCACGTCGCCTTGCATCGCCGCCACCGTCACCTTCCCGTCGATATCGGTCATCTGGTAACGCGTCCTCTGCGTAGTGAGAGGGACTGCAGTCATGCAATTTACTCGCGCGCTCATTTCGCGCGAAGTCTCCACTGCGAGGCCGCCGTGATCGAGCACGAGCTCGTTGCCCCCAAATTGCACGATGCTCTCAGGCTGAATCGTGGCTGTCGAGCCTTCCGCGTCAATTGTGGCGATGTTCGCCTTCGGAGTCTGCACCAGGTCGTTTGGGAATATCACCGCGGAACTGGGAGCGCTACTACCATTCAGCTCTACTCCTCCGCTGTTGCGCAGAATCGCACGCCCGGAGTCTTGCGCCATCAGCGCAGTGGAAAGAACCACCGCCAGTACGCCCCAAAACGCGTTGCGCCATTCAGGCAAACACACTCCCGCGTCCCTCCGCACACTACTGCTTGCGCAAGGATAGAGGGCAAGCCCCTTGCTTCATAGTGGCTTACGTGATGACAGCGGCCGATCCGGGAGTTCCGACTGCGGCAGTAGTTACCAGTGTAATCCGGGAGAACGCATCGCCCTTGCCGAAACAAGCCGGCTGTCGCAGGGTTAATTAGAATTGTTACCATACAACCGTTCACGAACCGGGGAACTCACATGCGGCTAATAGTGTCACTGCTTTCAATCTTTCTGTTTGCCAGCATCAGCTGGGGTCAGCAGCAGCCTTCGACGTCGCCGTCCACCATGCCCGGCATGGATATGTCGGGCCACGATATGTCGAACATGCACGACATGTCGGGCATGAAAGACATGCCCATGGCGGCAGACAAAGATGAAAAAGACAGCGATGCCAGCATGCACGCCATGCATTCCATGGAAGGCCATATGGATATGGGGCCGCACATGAAGATGACCGCTCTGCGTCCGGCAAAGCCCGGCGACGTTGCCCGCGCTCAGGCCGTGGTCGAGGCCGCTCGCAAGGCGTCGGAAATATACATGGATTATCACGTTGCCCTGAACGACGGATTCAAGATTTTCCATCCCGAACTTCCGCAGAAGATATATCACTTCACCAATTACGCTTACGCTCTGGAAGCAATTGTGCGTTTCAACCCGGATCATCCGACTTCTCTGCTCTATGAAAAACACGGCGGGGACTACAAGCTGATCGGCGTCATGTACACTGCGCCCAAGCGTCTTACGGAAGACCAGCTCGACGAGCGCATTCCATTGAGTGTCGCGCAGTGGCACGAGCACGTGAATTTCTGCACTGCGCCTGCGGGCCAAAGAGGTGAATATCTCGGTCCGCATCCGCTGTTCGGCCTGAGAGGCTCGATCACCACCCAGGATGCCTGCGACGCTGCCGGTGGGACGTTCCGTCCAATCGTTTTCAACTGGATGGTTCATGTTTATCCCTTCGAGAAAGATCAGAACGCGATCTGGTCGGTCGAGCGCCAACATGGCGATGCAGACTGACGCTAGCGGCCGGAGCATTCACTTCTGAAGTTGCTTATCTCATTTGTCCGTGTTCTTCCGTCGATTCGCTACGTTTAGCCGCACGCATCTCGGTAACGAGGTTCACAAAACAACACGAATCTGTCTGCTCGCGGAGTGCATCCAAAAACCATTACGTATATTTTTTAACCGCACGATTCGGCTCACCGCGGATGACGGAGCGCGTCGAATAGTTAGGACGTGAGTTCCGTCAGAAGCCACGGAACTTCTCTCGCAGAGACTGCGTAACAGGAAACAGGAACTAGAGGAAACGGACCGCGATGGATGCTGGGTCCGGTGAGATGCAACATTTCGCGGGGTAGGGGATTTTCTCACTCTCGGTTTGGCGGCCCAGATGAGCAAATCCCCATGCACGGCACGACGAGCTCGGCTCGTGTGCTGAACCCCGACCGGTGTCATTATTGTGCGATTCGCGGCAAAACACAATGGTTTTCTCGCGTCAGTCGTGAAACCGGGCCGCCCCAGCCGCTCTCCGAATGGGGGAGAGAAAAGGAGCAGTCATGAAGTTAGTTTCCAAGAGTCTGGTTTTGGCGGCAGCGATGTTGTTAACCTCGGGCGCATTTGCCTCAAGCAAAGGCACTCTGCAGCTGAGCAACCCCGTGACGGTCAATGGGACTACGCTCAAAGCCGGCGACTACAAAGTGCAATGGGAAGGCAGCGGCCCCGACGTGGAGCTAAGCATCATGCAGGGCAGGAATGTGGTCGCCAAAACGTCTGCCAGGTTGATTGACCTCGAAACCCCGGCAGCCAACGATGCGGCGGTCACGCAGGCTTCCGACAGCGGGACTAAGTCACTGGCGGGCATTCGCTTTCAGGGGAAAAAAGTTGCCCTCGATCTAACCGGATCCGGCGGCGCGATGCAGGCCGGCGGTTCCAGCAAGTAAATTGAGAAGTGTGGGGAAAAAGCGGTGATGGGAGCACAAAATCGTGCTCCCTTTTCTTTTGAAATCCTCTGCAGCCGGGCGCGGTTAATGTGGTTGCTTCGCCGTTATCCTCCAAACCGTGCTAGCCTGCCGCGGAATCAACCCATAACTCTGCCACCCAACCCCATAAAACAAAATCGGTGTCTAATTAGGGGTCGTGCTTGTAAATCTCGTTCAAGCCCTTTGTGCCATTATTCTGGGCAATGTCGCCTACTTTGTTTGCGGACCGTGGCTGCATCTGCCGCGTCATCGCCCCTTTCAGCTCGATGCCGGTCTGGTGGTGGATTTCTGGTTCTGCCTCGTGGCCTACGGTTTGATCCGCACCGCTAGAAAATGGAAATAGTACCTCGCCGTTTCACGAGCGGCCCTTGGTATGGTTACTTTCGGCACCTCTGGCCGGCCGCTCTGGCACGGTACGATGTCCTCTAACCATGAACAACGTTGCCGTCTTGTACGACGCCGGCCAGGCTGTGCTTTCCACGTTCGACCTGGACGAGGTGCTGCGCCGCATTCTGCAAATAGCGCGCGACTATTTTCATCTGCGCAACGTTGCCATCTGCTTGTTCGACAAAGACTCGCAGGAACTTTACATTCGATCACAAATCGGCTGGGACGAAGGTCAGGACA
>JASHQM010000193.1 GCA_030039165.1 Candidatus Sulfotelmatobacter sp.
GATGATCCGAACTCGCTGTTCAAGGTCGCCTACGATTACATCAACACGCATGGCAAGGACCTGCACGGCGAACCGCTGGGAAAATACTTTATCCACGGTCTCGGCCATTCCGTCGGATTGAACGTTCACGACGCAACCGACTACAACACTCCTCTCGGCCCCGGCCAGGTCTTCACCATCGAACCCGGAATCTACATTCCCGAGGAAAGTATTGGCGTTCGCATCGAAGATGATTACTGGGTCGATCCCGATGGTAAGCTGGTAAAACTTAGTGGAGCTTTGCCGTCGAAAGCCGACGAAGTGGAGAGATTTATGGCAGGCAAGTAGCCGGTGTGAGCCGAAGCGTTCGCTCATTGCACGGGTTAAGCCCGTCGCCGATCGCCTCAAGGAAGGAGTAAGCCCTAGCTCCGAGATGACGATGCATCTTAAATTCCTCGCTGCATCTCTTATTGTGGGTACCGTTGCCCTTGCTCAAACAAAATCCTCCGACAGCGCCGAATTCATTTCCATCGACGCTCCAGTCTTCGTGCTTAATCATGTCCGCGTCATCGATGGAACCGGGGCGCCGGCGAAAGAGGATCAAGCTGTCGTCATCGCCAATGGAAAAATCCAGGCGATTGGCGCGGCATCGTCGGTAAAGATTCCTCCCGATGCAAAACAGCTTGATCGCACTGGGTACACGGTCATTCCCGGAATCGTGGGAATGCATAACCATCTCTATTACACGGATTCCTATTCCCTTCAACTCGCCGGCGGCAAGATCGAAGAGCCGGGACTATTCATCGCAGAAATCCCTTTCACCGCGCCTCGGCTTTATCTTGCCGCCGGGGTCACGACGATGCGCACTACCGGCAGCCTCGAGCCTTACACCGATTTGAAGGTGAAAAACCGCATCGATGCGAACCAGATGCCCGGCCCCAGCATCGACGCCACTGCGCCCTACCTCGAAGGCGCGCCGACTTTCTTTGCGCAGATGCACGAACTCACCGGCGCCGACGATGCCAGACGCATGGTCGATTATTGGGCAGCGGAAGGCATGACCTCATATAAAGCCTACATGCACATTACACGCGAAGAATTGGGAGCGGCAATTCAGCAGGCACATGCCCACAAACTGAAGCTGACGGGGCATCTCTGTTCCGTGACCTGGCCCGAGGCTATCGCGCTCGGCATCGACGACTTCGAACACGGCCCGGTATTCACCGATACGGAATTTGTCTCCGATAAAAAGGCAGATGCCTGCCCGCGAGGAGGCAACGAAACCTGGCTGAAACAGGACATCAACGGGGCACAGGTGCAAGAGCTCATTCGCAATCTCATTTCGCACGGCGTTGCCGTCACCTCGACTTTGCCCGTTTTCGAATTGAGCGTGCCGGGAAGACCAAAGCTGCAATCGCGGACCTTGGAAGCAATGTCGGCCGAATCAGCGCAGAGTTACCTGACGGCCCGAGCCCGAATTGCACTCGATTCACCGGTTGGCGCCATGATGCGTAAAGAAATGGATTTCGAGGTCGCATTTGCTAAAGCCGGCGGCCTTTTGCTCGCCGGCCCGGATCCCACCGGCAACGGCGGCGTACTTCCAGGCTTCGGGGATCAGCGCGAAATCGAATTGCTTGTGGAGGCCGGGTTCACGCCGGTGGAAGCGATCCACATCGCCACGGAAAATGGCGCGAAGTTTCTTGGCCGTGACGATCAGATCGGCACCCTCGCTCCCGGCAAACAAGCTGATCTGGTACTGATCAAAGGCGACCCCTCGAAATCAATCGAGGATATTGAAAGCGTCGAAACGGTGTTCAAAGCAGGAGTCGGCTACGACTCAAAGAGGCTGATCGAGAGCGTGCGCGGCCAGGTGGGAATTCGCTGAACCGATGCAGTTTTCCACTTGCTGTGAATAAATCTTCCCTGCGGGCCGCAGGCGTTGACGGTTAAAATCAAAGCAGCCCATGTCTCAATTCGTTCACCTGCACTTGCACACCGACTACTCCCTGCTGGATGGCGCCTGTGATGTCGAAAAACTCTGCGAACGCGTGCAGAAGCTGGGGATGCCTGCGGTCGCCATGACCGATCACGGCAATATTTTTGGTGCGGTGCACTTCGTCAACGCCGCTCACAAGCATGGCGTCAAGCCGATCGTCGGCTGCGAGCTTTACATCTGCAAGAAGGACGACCACAACATCGAGCGCACTCCGCCCGAGGGCGACACTTACAACCATCTTCTGGTTCTCGCAGAAAACGACGAAGGCTACCGCAATCTGGTCAAGATCACTTCCGAAGCCTCGCTGCACGGTTTTTACTATAAGCCGCGCGTGAGCAAGAAGTTTCTCGCCGAGCATGCCCGCGGCCTCATCGCCCTTTCCGGATGCCTCAAGGGCGAAGTTGCCGAACGATTGATGGAAAATAATTATGACGCCGCCCGCGCCGCCGCCGGCACTTTTGCCGACATTTTCGGCAAAGAGAATTTCTATCTCGAGATTCAAAACCAGGGCCTGGAGATGGAGCACCGCATTCGTCCCGGCCTTTTCCAGCTCGAGAAAGATTTAGGCCTGCCCCTCGTCGCGACCAACGACAGCCACTATCTCTGTGAGGACGACGCTCACGCCCAGGACGTGATGGTCTGCATCCAGACCGGCAAATCCATCAGCGACACTGCGCGCATGAAGTTCGAGGGCACACAGTTTTTCGTCAAGAGCGCCGACGAAATGCTGCGCGTCTTCAAAGACTCGCCTGACGTTCTCTCTCGTACACTCGCGATCGCCGACCGCTGCAGCGTTCGCCTCGAAAAAGTAGCCACGCCTTTTCCGCAATTCGAAGTGCCTCCCGGTTACACCATCGACAGCTATTTCATTCACGTCACGCGCGAAGGCTTCGCCCGCCGCCTCGAGGTCCTGCGCCCGCTCGCGAGTCAAGGAAAGCTGAAGCATTCACTCGCCGATTACGAGCAGCGCCTGGAACGCGAGCTGGCCATCATCCAGCAGATGAAGTTTCCCGGCTACTTCCTGATTGTCTGGGATTTTATCCGCTACGCCAAAGAACGCGACATTCCCGTCGGCCCCGGCCGTGGATCCGCCGCCGGCTCTCTCGTTTCCTACGCTTTGGGCATCACCGACCTCGATCCGCTGCAGCACGAGTTGCTCTTTGAGCGCTTCCTCAATCCTGAGCGCGTGTCCATGCCCGATATTGACATTGATTTCTGCATGAACCGCCGCGGCGAGGTCATTAACTACGTCACGCAAAAGTATGGCCGCGACAATGTCGCCCAGATCATCACCTTCGGCACCATGGCCGCCAAGGCTGCCATCAAAGACGTCGGCCGCGCCATGGACATTCCTTACGGCGACGTCGACCGCATCGCCAAGATGGTTCC
>JASHQM010000194.1 GCA_030039165.1 Candidatus Sulfotelmatobacter sp.
GCGCACGCGCGGGAACGATTGTCGATACTGTGTTTCCCGTAGATGTTCGTTGTGGTTCCGTGACGAAGAACTTACAAAGTTTTACAAAAATAGACGGAACTTGCGCCGATTCCGGTGTTTAATCTTGTTACATACTCCTGAAAACAACAGGGTGAGTAAGGAGAAACGGTAGCCCATCGGATGCTGACCCGAGCACGCCCCAAGCAAGCATCCGATGGGTTTTTTGTTTTGCAGCCCGTAGCGCGGTTCTGCTAGGGCATCGGCCTTTCTCGGAACGGTCAGGCGTGAGACCCGACTGCCGAGTTCGATTTATCCTCAATATATTTCTCCAGCACGCGCTTCCAGATTCCCTGCGCCTTGAAGATAAACTCTACGGCGTCACGCAGAGCGCCTTCACCTCCGGAATGCGGTGTAACGTAATGGGCTTCGCGCTTGACTTCGGCACGGGCATTTTTGACGGCGATGGCGATGCCGGCCGCGCGCATTGCAGGCAGATCGACAATGTCGTCCCCGACGAAGGCGGCTTGCTCGGGTTGCAGTCCGGCTTGGGCGGCGGCTCCGAGAAAGCAGCTGCGCTTGTTATCGACGCCCTGGTATACGAAATCGAGTTTGAGATCGCGGGCGCGCAAGGCGACATTTTCGGAAATGCGTTTCGTGATGAGTCCTGTCTTGAGACCGCCGATGCGAGCGAGCGAGATGGCAATGCCGTCGTGGGCATGAAAGGCTTTGAACTCGATTTTGCCGGAATCATCAGGGACGGCCGGCGTGGGCAAAAAGTAGAGTTTGCCGTCGGTCAGGACGCCGTCGACGTCGAAAAGAAGAAGTTTAATGCAGCGGGCGCGAGCTTGCGGAGAGATCTTCGGCACGGCGGAAATTTTATCATCCATCACATACGTACCATCAAAGATGATGTCGAATGTGCCATCTAGTCTGGTGTATAATCGTAATATGGCATTAGCGGTCAAGAAGAACCATCAGAACACGACGGTGCGGCTACCGCGTCAGATCTACGAGCGAGCAAAGACGGCGGTTCCACGATCACAAGCCTCCAGTTTCAATGATTTTGTTGTGCAGGCGATTGAAGAAAAGCTGCAAAGGCTGACTGAGGCCGAAATCGACGACGCTTTCGCGCATATGGCACAGGACGCGCAGTATCAGCACGACGCCATGCGACTAGCGAAGGAGTTCGAAAAGAGCGATTGGGAGGCTTTCGCCAGCAACCGCCAGAATGAAATCCCCACGCATGGACGAACAAAAGCACGCGGTACAAAGACCCGTTCGCGGTGATGTTTTCAGCGCGCGGCTCGATCCCACGGAAGGCAGCGAGCAGGCGGGCACCCGTCCGGTGGTCGTCGTGAGCCGTGATTCGATCAACGCCAACAGCCCGGTAGTGGTGATCGTCCCACTCACCGACGCGGCAAACGTGAAGCGGACTTATCCCAGCCACGTTTTTCTGCCGAAGGGATCAGGTGGACTTGGGTTGGATAGTATCTGCAAGACCGAGCAGATTCGTGCGATTCAGATATCGCGATTGGTCGGCTACTACGGGCGGCTGGATAGGGCCTGGCTGGAACGGATCGAGGAAGCCATCGGGATCACTCTGGCGCTGCGCTAGTCGGGGCGTGGGGTTCATAAGTAAGGCAGGTCGTGAGGGCAATCAGGATTTATCGCCACTCCGCGTGCAATAAACTAGTGGTAATTCTCTCCGGCCGTGGAAGCCGACGCTACGGTCGGAAGTCGAATTCTACAGCAATTTCGACTGAGACTGGCTTCCCGTCCTTCGTACCGGGCTGGAATCGCCACCTCTCGGCAGCATCCACTGCTGCTCGATCCAATTCCGCACTAATCCCGGAAATGACTTTCACATCCCGTGGTTGGCCGTCACTTCCGACAACCATTCCGATGACGATCGTACTTGCCGCATGCACGCTGCGCGCCTCTTGCGGATAGTTTGGCTGAGGGCTGGAGAGTACACGCGGTAGTTGGACATCACGGACGACTTGCCCCGAAAACCCGACACTTGTCCCCGTCGCACTCGATGACGAGCCTCCTGGCTTATCCTGAGATGCAGCTGTGTTTGAAAGGCACCCCGACCGCTCTTGATCGACCTTCAGGTCAGTGGCCGCAATCAGCTTATTCACTTCGTCTCGGTCTCGTGCCGCAAAGATGAACACCAGGGCTTGAGCGTCGCATGCCTTGACCAACACGACCTCAGAGACAGCACCACTCTCGAAGTCTTGCCGGGCAAATACGACGCCGCCAAATATCTGGTCAGAGCTGTCGCCTAGAGGCTGGAAGCCTTGCCCAGCATTCTGATTTTCCTGCACGACCTTCCGTAAGTAGGCGCCAGTCGAGTGCTGGCCAAGTGGGTAATACGCCAACGCATCCGAATAGTAGGCCATCACTTTTCTACCGGGCAAGAATGTAGGCGGCTCCGCCGCCCTTATCGCAACTAGCAGTGGAACCGTGCCGGCGTTACCTTTGAGCTTGGGAGGGCCAACGAATTCAAGTCCGGGCGGCGGGGTTAGTTCAACCCCCACCGAGGCATTCCTGTAGGTTCTCCCCACGACCTCACCCTTATCCCAGAGTGGTGCCGGTCCGGATGGAGGGTTGTAGTAGAAATGGAATCGCAGAGCGAGCAAGGACCCCTTAAAATCGCTGGGCAACGGCGGGAAAGGACTCGAAGCCACAATTCCGGCCCACGCCGCGCGGTCGAGCGGTTCGTCGCCGGAGCCTTGCACAAGCTTCATGTTCGCGACCTTTCCATCTTTCATGATGGAAAACGCGATCGCGAGATTGTCGTTCATTTGCGCGGACGGAGGAACGGCGGTATACCAATGCTGCCGGATGTCATGCAACACCTGCTGCACATAAGGGCCAAAATCTACCCCCTGCGTATCGCTCAGAATCTCGACACCTTTGATGTCGCCTAATGAAGAGGTCGTGCTTAGGATGCACCACAACAAGAATGATGTTAGCCACTTGATCACAGATCCTCTTGCAACACCGTCAGGTCAGTATAAGCCGAGCCCTGGCGCAAGACTTGGCGAAATGGGCAATTACGCTGCTTGACCTCGGATGGCGGTTATCTACGCGAAGCGAACATTTTGCGAAAGTCCATAACCTTCGCTAGAATTGAAAGATGGCTTCCCTTCCCGAGTCCCTCCTGTGGGCTCACCCTCTTGTCGCCGAGTGGTTCGTGCGGCGCTTCGGCACGCCTATGGAGCCGCAGGAACAGGGCTGGCCGCACATTCTGGCCGGGCGAACCACGCTGATTTCTGCGCCCACGGGATCGGGCAAGACGCTGGCGGCGTTCCTCGCGTGCATTGACCGGCTGGTGCGCAAGGCGCTGGCCGGCGAATTGAGCGATCGCACCGAGGTTCTCTACGTTTCGCCGCTGAAGGCTCTGGGCAACGATATCCAGAAAAATCTGGAGATTCCTCTGGGCGAGATTTTGCTCATGGCGGGCGAGCGCGGCCTGCTGATGCCCGAAATTCGCACCGCGGTGCGCACCG
>JASHQM010000195.1 GCA_030039165.1 Candidatus Sulfotelmatobacter sp.
CGCGATCTCAAGCCGGGCAACGTGATGCTGACGAAAAACGGCACCAAGCTCATGGACTTCGGCCTGGCCAAGGCCATTTCGCCTAACACACCCGCGCCGGCGTCCAGCTTGACGATGACGATCTCTCATCCTTCTGCCGACCAGCCGCTCACCACCGAGGGCACGATCGTTGGCACGTTCCAGTACATGTCTCCGGAGCAGACGGAAGGCAAAGAAGCCGACGCCCGTTCCGACATTTTCGCGCTCGGCGCCGTCTTGTACGAAATGGCAACCGGCAAACGCGCCTTCACCGGGAAGAGCCAGGCCAGCATCGTGGCGGCGATTCTGGCTTCCGATCCGCCGCCCATTTCGACTGTGCAGCCCATGTCACCGCCGGCGCTTGAACAGGTGGTGAAAACCAGTCTGTCCAAAGATCCGGACGAGCGTTTTCAGACCGTCCACGACCTCAAGCTGCAACTGAAATGGATAGCGCAGGCTTCGGCGAGCCAACTGGCAGCGCCAGCGCAAGTGCGCGCACGACGGGTGGTGCAGAAGCGCACGTTGATAATTGCCGCGGTTGTGGGTTGGGTGATGGCTGCAATCGCGCTCGGTTTTTTCCTGACGAGCCGATCCAAACTGGAAGACGCCCGCCGGCCGCTCAGCGCTTCCTGGCCTGCTCCCGCCAACACCGAGTACGCTACGGCTGCGGTCGGAGCTCCGGCACTTTCCCCGGACGGCTCGAAGCTCGCGTTCCTTACTCGCGATTCTTCCAAATCAAAGCTGTGGATACGCGATGTTCCGAGCGGCGCCGTGCAAGCGATGGGGGAAATCGAAAACCCTCTGTTCCCCTTCTGGTCGCCTGACGGCAAATACCTTGGGTTTTTTTCCGCCGGCAAGCTCAAGAAAGTAGCGCTCGCCGGCGGCCCGGTACAAGTCCTCTGCGATGCTCCCGAAGGCCGCGGCGCCTCGTGGAGTTCGCGTGGCGTCATTCTCTTTACGCCCAACATTTACGAATCGCTTTACAAAGTACCCGAGGCCGGCGGAACCCCGGAAAAGGTGACGCAAGCGCAGAACGGATGGACCCATCGCAATCCCTACTTCCTGCCCGACGGTGATCATTTTCTGTTCATCCATCGCCAATCTGTGGGAGCGACGCGCAGTTCGGCGGGCGCCTTGTACGGAGCCTCGCTTTCTGGGGAGGCGCCCCGCCAGATTCTGGACCACGCTTCGAATGTCCAGTATTCCGACGGATACCTGCTCTACCTCCGCGACACTGTGCTCGTCGCTCAGCGCTTCGATCCCAAGGCTCTCAAATTCACTGGCGATCCCACGCCGGTTGCCGAAAAACTCGATTATTGGAACGCCCGCGATGAGGTGTCCTTCACCGCCGCTCACGGCACGCTCGTTTACCGCCACGCTTCCCTGCAGCAAACTCAGCCCATGTGGGTTGACCGCACTGGCAAAGAACTGTCGCGTTTCGGCGAGCCGGGCCTGTATTTGTCACCCACCCCTTCACGGGATGGAAGTGTCGTTGCCCTTGTTCGCCGAGATCCCGATACCGGTAGAGAAGACATATGGATGGTCGATGCCAATCGCAATACGGTTTCGCGGAGCACCTTTGCTGATGCCACAATGATCTACTTTGCTTTTTCGCCGGACGCCAAACGCATCGCCGTCAGCACTATCGCCGGCTCGGCCGTGGGCAGAATGTGGATTCAACCAACGAGCGGTTCCGGTAGCCAGGAAAACCTGGAGACGCCTGGTCAATGGGCCAGTATCCTCAGTTGGTCGCCCAGCGGCCGCTATTTGTTTTTCATGTTGCAGAACAACGCCACGCGCGAGGATATCTACTATCTGGATCTCAATGGCGATAAGAAGCTGGTTCCTTTCCTGCAATCGCCCGCCAACGAATACGGAGCCGTTCTCTCTCCAAATAGTAAATGGCTCGCATATCAGTCCGACGAATCGGGTAGATATGAAGCTTACGTCACCGCCTTTCCTGGGCCCGGCGGCAAGTGGCAGGTTTCGAACGGCGGGGGAACCTTGCCATCGTGGAGCGCCGACGGAAAACATCTTTACTACACCAACGGCGATAAGCTTATGGAAGTGCCCGTCCAGAATGTCGATACGTTTCAGTTCGGCGCGCCTAATGAGCTGCCCATCCATCTAAACGAATTCTCGTCTGTAGGCGCAGTCGCTCCCGGTGAGCGTTTCCCGGCGTTAAAGCCGCTCGCCGGCGGCCAATCGTTGCCTGAGGAAGTTATCCTGAACTGGACCGGGACGCTGAAACAGTAGCGTCGCACGCGGCGGTGTCGCTTCACACTAAAGCGCGGCGCTCAGCTGATCCACGCCAGCCGAAGGACGACCGTTGCCCCTGAGATCGGACCTAACGTGATTTACTGAGCAACTGATCGATCTGTTTGAAGAGAGTGTTGGCTTCGATCGGCTTGGATATATATCCGTCGAATCCTGAATTCAAAATATTTTCGCGATCTCCCCGCATGGCATAGGCTGTGACGGCGAGCACGGGCAAGCCGGGCGGGCTGTTGCTCTCGCGGAGTTTGCGCACGGTGGCGAACCCGTCCAAAACAGGCATTCCAATGTCGAGCAACAATACGTCCGGTTCGATCTGTGTGCTTAACTCGAGTGCTTCTTGCCCGTTGCAGGCTTCAAACACTTCGTAACCGCGCGCTTCGAGCAATTCACGCAGCAGCTCGCGATTGATCGGGCTATCCTCGGCGACAAGGACCTTGGTCATGCCTGCGCGGCTCCCCTTGCCAGTTTTCGGCTGCCGGCTACGCGGCTGATTTCGAAGACGAGTTCCTGCTGCCAGGTGCCGCTCTTTTGCAGAAATCCTTGCGTTTCGCGGCTCAAAAGAGAGGCTTCTTCTTTGTCTAGGGTTTTCGCCGTCATCACAAGAATTGGAAGTTGTTTCAGAGCCGGCGTGTTGCGCACGTGACGGATCACCTGGAAACCATCCATGCCGGGCATGAGCAGGTCCAGCAAGACGGCGCCTACGGCCTTGCTTGAAAGCACCTCGAGCGCCCGGGGCCCGTTGTGCACGCTTTGAGTTTCGTATCCCGCAGAGTGCAACGTCTCTTCCAGCAATTCGAGGGTTTTGGCATCATCATCGACCAGCAGAATCGTGGAATCCTCGGCGGCGGGCGTGGGTACATGCTTGCGCACAGCTTGCAGGAGCTCCTGTTTCCGCACTGGCTTGATGAGATAATCTGCCGCCCCCAACGCAAACCCCACGCCCTTCTGATCTACGATTGAGAGGATGATGATCGGAATGCCAGCCGTTCCCGGATTCTTCCTTAGCGCAACCAGCGTTTCGAATCCGCTTCCACCCGGCATCAGAACATCCAAAGTGATCACGTCCGGCTTCAGTTCCTGAGCTTTCTTGAGAGCCACGGCTCCCGAATCGGCCATCGCTACCCGGTAAGCTGGTTGTAGGTAGCTGGAAACAAGCTCCCGCGCCGCGATTTCGTCATCTACCACCAACACCAGTGGCGCCGAGCGACCGGTGGGCGAATCGGAATTGCCCGTATCTTCGAGGGGCTGCCCACTCTCTTCCCGGGTGGCTAGCGGAAGTGTGATCGTAAATCGGCTGCCTTTCCCCGGTTCGCTCTCAAGCGAAATCTTGCCTCCCTGCTGTTCCACAAGACGCCTGGTGATCGCGAGTCCTAGCCCCGTGCCCTTGTTGGCGGTTTCATTTCCTCCATCGACCTGCCGAAATTCTTCGAAAACCACCCCTTGATCTTCAGGCCGGATACCGATTCCCGTATCGCTTACTGTAATGCGCACGAATTCTCCCTGTTCGGTGCAGTTAATGCCGACCCGGCCTCCGTGGGGAGTGAACTTGACCGCATTGCTCAGCAGGTTGTACAGGATCTGTTTGAATCGGACCCGGTCGGCAAAGATGGCACGGCTGGTTGTGTCCAGGTTTTCCATCTGGATGTTCTTTGCCATTGCCAGGGGACGGATAATCGAGAGAACCTCGGGAATCGCATCTTTCACCAGAAAATCTTCGCAGCGCAATTCCAGTTGCCCGGCTTCGATTTTGGAAAGATCCAGAATGTCGTTGACCAACTGAAGCAGGTGTGCCGAGCCTGTTTTGATATGGCCGACAAAGCGCTTCTGTTTGGGGTTGAGCGGCCCGGCAGCTTCCTCAGACAGAAGATCGGAGAAGCCGACGATGGCGTTCAACGGAGTCCGCAAGTCATGGCTCATATTGGCCAGGAATCTGCTCTTCAGATGAGTTGCGCGCTCGACCTCGCGGTTGCGCAGTTCCAGTTCGCGATTGGCTGTCTCCAGGCTGGCGGTGAACCTTTGGCGCTCCTGTTCTGCCACTTTGCGGTCCGTGATGTCATGCGCCACAGCGTAAATCAATTCATGCACCGGTACGGAAACCGCGTTCCACAAAAACCATCTGTAGCTTCCGTCTCTGCACAGATAGCGATTTTCGAAGGCGAGCGTAGTCTCTCCATTCTGCAACCTCGCGGTCTCGTTCAACGTGGACCGGCGATCCTCGGGATGAACGAAGTCCAGAAATGGCTTCGCCATCATCTCTTTTGGCGCGAAGCCCAGGGTACGTTGGAATGAGGGATTCAGACTCCTGAAATAACCGTCGAAGCCGGCCGTGCAGAACAAATCGATCGATAAATCCAGAAAGCGGTTGCCGGTCTCCAGTTGCGAATACAACCATCCCATGAAGCCGCATTGAGCAAGGCCGATTACGAGAAATACCACTCCGAGGAGCCAAACCCTCCGTTGCACCAGCCAAACTCCCTGCTGCAATGCGCTGGCGCGTTTCTCAACGATTACACCCCATCCGAATTCGCCCGCCGGTTGGTATCCAGCGAAAAAGGTCTGACCGTCGCGCCGGAACAAGCCCGTGCCCGCATGGCCCGCCATCACCTCCTTCGCAGGTTCGTAACCCAGCAGACTGACTTCGGGTGCGAAAGAATCGATGTTTGGCCGTGCTGCGAGGTGGGCGTGCTGGTCAACCAGGGAGATGCTCCAGCCGTCGTCGAGCTTGGTTTCCACCAGTTGACGGCTCACAGTGTCGATGGCAAATGGGGCCACGAGGATGCCAATCGGCTTTCCGCTATCGTCTTTTATGGGAACGGCAATTGCCGTTACCAGCCAGTGCGGTGCAACGGCACTCTGATACACCTCGGAAACATATGGCTTCCACTCGCGCGCCAAGCCCTTGTACCAATCGCGAAACGCAAAATTGCGATTGAGCACCGCGGGCTGTTCGGGATAGATTCCCCGCAGCGTTCCGTCCGGATCGAGGATGCTGATAAAGGCGAAATCCGGGCGCAACGCCTGGGCTTCGCGCATCGATGACTTGACGAACTTGAGATCGCCGCGCTTCCAGGCTTGCCGGAAAGACCGACGCGCGCCGATTGATTCAAGAAATGAAACGCTCTCGCGAAAGTGGTCATCCAGCAGGGCAGCCGCAACCCGCCCTATCTGAGTGCTCTCCGTGACGGCCAGGGCTTCTGTCTGGTGCCGCAAAACCTGGCCAACGGAATAAGCGAAAAAGATAATCGGCAGGAGCATCAACGACAAGAGCAGCAGATCGAGCCGCGACCGGTGCTTCGATACCCACGTTCCAAGTTTCGCCAGTGCAATCATTGCCGCCTCGCGCTCGTGTCCTTCTTAGCGAGCTCACACTTAGGAAACCGCCGTTTAGTGTGAGAAGAAAGCTGATCCAGGCGAGTCCTCCCACGCATGCCTGGATCAGCCGCGAACTTACTGCACAGTCATGGTCAACTGCGTTGAATGTTGTAAGCTGCCGTAAGCGCCCGTCACCGTGATCGTGTAATTCGTCGAGGAGGGTTGCGTTTGTGGCGCGATGCCGGTGCCACCGGCGCATCCGGTCATGAAGATCATGCCCATCAACAACAGCGCCAGTAGAATAAGAAGCGCAAGCCGCTTCGTTCGTTTCCTGAAGCCCGTGAGCACCATGCCGAATAGGGCCAAGCCCTGAAGTTGCATCCAGGTTGCGGCCACAACATGGCTCTTCGCTGCGCCGCTAGACGGACTAACCTGCGCTAAAGACGAACTCGTGGTGATAGTTAAGGTTGACGATCCGCCGCTCGCACCGGGTGTGACGGTGCTCGGCGAGAAACTGCACGTCGAACCCGTCGGCAATCCTTTGCAGGTGAAGCTTATCGGGCTGCCAAAGGTCCCCCCCACCGGCGACACAGTTAACTTGTAGGAAGCAGACGTGCCGGCATTGACAGTGTCGGTGCTCGGAGTCGCGCCGAGACTGAAGTCCACACCAGTTCCCGACAAGCTTACCGTCTGCGGACTCCCCACGCTGTCGCTGATCGTCAGGGTTCCGGTGCGCGTTCCAGAAGCCGTCGGGGTAAACACCACGTTGATGGTGCAACTCGCGCCGCCGGCCAGCGTGCCCGAACAGTTGTTGGTTTGCGAGTAGTCTCCGGTAATCTGAATGCTGCTGATGGTGAGCGCCACATTTCCGCTATTTGAAAGGGTTACGGTCTGGGCAGTAGCTGAACTTCCCAGTGGTGTGCCCGAGAACGTAAGGCTCGTGGGAGATGAGCCAGCCGTCGCTCCCAACCCGACACCGCTTAAGCTGACGCTCTGCGGTGAACCGGCGGCATCATCCTGAATCACGAGCGCCCCCGCGAGAGTTCCCGGCACCGTCGGCGCGAAAGTTACCGACAGAGTGCAACTGCCTGCCGCCGGCAAGCCGCTTCCGCAATTATTCGTCTGGCTGAAGTTGCCGGTTGCCGTGATTGAAGAGATCGAAAGCGATGTACTGCCCATATTTCTCAGCAACATCGTCTGTGACGGGCTGGTTGTGCCAACGGACTGACTGGCAAATTGCAGGGGATTCGGGGTAGGCGACACCGCTGGCGCCGATGCTGGCCCAATTTTTGCTACGAAGGCATCGACACTTCCTCCGGTAACCGTCTGAAAAGCTCCCGGTATGGTCGGAAAGTCGGGGGAATATGTCCAGCCCGCGAGATAAATATCTCCGCTGCTATCAACCGCCATCCCCGTGGGCACTTCGTCCTCGCTTCCTCCCATGAAACTAGCGAACAATTGAGTGCTTGCCAGGGGATCGATTTCCACCACAAGAACATCAGCTCCGTTGCTGTACGCTTCGATGCCGTTGACTGTGTCGAATGCAGAGTTGCTGGTTGAGGCGGCCACGTAAGCGTCGTTGTCTGCATCGAGCGCGAGCGTGGTTGGGCTGGCCGAGTTGTTGGGCCCGAGGAATGTCGAATAGGCCAGCGTCGAGCCCGAGGGGGCGAACTTTGTCACAAAGGCAGTGCCGCATGCGGTTGAGTAAACACTGGGATCACAAATACTCGTAGAAGTGATCGGAAAGGTTCCGTCGCTGGTCGCTGTGCCTGTCACATACGCCGATCCCGAAGTGTCGACGGCAATGGCGCTGATGTTTACCGGGTTTCCGCTCGATCCGTAGAAATAAGTCGAATAGTCAAGGCTGCCCGTCGTATCAAACTTGCTCAGGAAGCCAACTTCATTGCCCGCGGGCGCAGTGTTGCTCTGCAGATATGCGCTACTCGTCACCGGAAAGTTGGTGGCATTCGTGTCGCCGGTGACGTAAGCATTGCCGCTTGTGTCGAGCGCCACGGCTGAAATCGTATTAATCGGGGTGGTGGAGGTGTTATCGTTTCCCGCCAGATAAGTGGAATAAACCAACGATGAACCATTGGCGCTGAACTTCGTCAGAAATCCGTAGAGACCATACCCATATGAGTTGGGTTGTGCTGCGGACTGATAAGCATTCGCCACGGGAAAGTTCGTCGACATGGTGAAGCCGGCAACATGCACTTCGTTGAGGCTGTCGATGGCGATGCTGGCCGCCACATCGAAGGTGTTTCCTCCCAGATAAGTCGAGTACAGAAGCGACGACCCGTCAGCCGAGAGCTTGCTGACGAACCCGCTGAACGGGCCCGGCTGCTGGCTCTGATACGCTTGCACGCTCGGAAAGTTACTCGATTGGGTGCTTCCGGTAACGTAGACCTCGTTCGCGCTATCCAGCACCAGCGCGTAGCCATAATCCTGACTGTTGCCGCCGATATAGTCGGCGTAAACCAGGTTCGACCCGGTCGCGTCCAGCTTGGCCACAAACACGTGATTGTTGCCTGCAGGGAGCGTGCCCAGGTTTGCCAGCGGAAAGTCGGCAGAATCCGTGTAGCCAGTTACGTAGACATTCCCGCTGGCATCCACGGCGAGCCCTGTCGGCTGATTCGCGCCGCTTCCTCCGAGATACGTCGAGTACAGCAACACCGGATCGATCACCAACGGTCTGCTCGAATCGTAATCTGAGATCTGAAAGCCGATATGGCTTGCGTCTTGCATCGCATAGCCGCCTCGCACAGGAATACGCTGCCCATTCGATTCCTGATAGACAAGCGGACTCTGGAAGTGCAGGTCGCCGCCGGGGGTGGTCAGAACCAGGTCGCCGTCGGAATCCAGATGAATCTCCGACGCTCCCTGAATCTCAAATTGAATCTGCCGGGGATCTGCTCCGGGAGCAACCCCAAAGTCATATTCCAATTGCTGATGATTGCCGTAATAGATCAGGTCGATGCCCGGATAAACATTCTTGTAACGCACTCTCGCATACGTCGGCACTTTGGTGTGCCACTGCGCCGGATCATTTCCGATAAAGTAATTCACCCGCCCCGGCTGCATATCCTCGCCCAGAGCGACGGGGTTCTTATTCGCCCCGACCAGACGAAACACAAGCGTCGTGCCCTGCTGAGCCGAGACTGGCTGTCCGTTCGACCCTGCCTTGGCGCGCAGGTTGAGCGTCATTCCATCGGTGGTCAAAAATGCCGTGTAGCCCTTGCCTCGGGAGAGAAAATTGACTCGAGCGCTGGTCTGCCCCTGGTTTGCTTCAAACGTCATCGGAAGCTTGCCGTAAATCGCTCCGCCTGTCGCGCTCAGCGAAGACATCGGCGCTGTCGCAGATTGTTGCGCGGACAACAGGGCCGTGGCAGCGAGTGACGTTAGAAGCATCCGAGTTAGAAATTTGAGTCGCATACGAGTCCCCCCTAGGTTCGAATTGCGCGAGAAAGCTGCTAGCGAGTCACCGGAGGAAGAGAATGCAGGGTTCGTGCCAAAACGGGAACGAAGCTCACTGAATCAATAACGTAGCTGAAATCTATGACTTAGGAAGTCCGATTGTTCAGCTTGCGGATTCCATGATCGAAAAGCAACTGTCTGTGTTCCAGACTTTATTCAGCCCTCAGAACACCGCGATTTGCTGAAACCAAGGTAACCGGAAGAAGCGCAAACCGGGCGTGCATTGGGAAGAAACACATCCTTGAGTCCCGCAAGCCGCCTGAGTATGCTCACGAATTATTCCTGGTTTCTGGGGGTAGCCATGTCGGGTTACGCGAAATGCCTGAGCAGTGGATTAGTCATTCTGGCATTGATCGGGGCGGCCGATGCGAAGGAGCATCCGCATGTAGCTGAAGCGGATCGGGAGTATGCGGTAGTGCTTTCTCATGACGACAACCCATGTGCCAAGGAATCGACGACTCTCGGCTGGGATCAGTGCCTTGGGAACGAAGTGAAATTCACCGAAACCCACATGAACGCGTTCCTGGCAGCAGTTCGCGGCATTCTGGCCGGTGAGGACGGTCTCCCGCCAGGCGCAGAGGCGGCTGGCAAGGGAAAAGAATCGGAATTGTTGAACAACGCTGACCGCGCGTGGCGGGAATACAAGAAAAATCTTTGCGGACTGGCGTTTGCCGGGTTCGATGGCGGGTCTGGGGCGCCTTCGGCCGAGCTCGAGTGTGAATATCGCGCCGATCGGCAATATGTACAGCAGGTGGCCGATGCAATCTCGCTAAAAATTCTGGCGAAGTAGCCGACAGTACTGGAAACTTCCTGTGACAAAACAGCCATTAACAATGCGCCGCCGAGGCTTGCAGCCACGGGCTGGCCGACGCGCGGTTGGTTGCCAGGAGCATCTCAATCGTTTGCGAGTCCACGGGTTTTGAAAAAAGATACCCTTGCCCTAGTTCGCAGCCTAACTTGCTCAGCAACTTGAGTTGGGTTTTGTTCTCGATTCCCTCCGCGACAACTTTCAGTCCAAGATTGTGAGCCAGCGTGACGATAATGCGCACGATCTCATGCGTATCGCGGTCGGTATCCATCTTGGAAACGAACGCACGGTCAATCTTTAGAGTATCGACGGGAAAACGCTGCAGGCGGCTCAAGGAAGAGTATCCCGTTCCAAAATCGTCGATATCGAGATGCACTCCCAAAGCTTTCAGTTGAGTCAGCACTGTGCCTGATCGTTCGGCATCGGCCATGGCAATTGTTTCGGTAATCTCAAGATCCACGCATTGGGGATCCATGCCGCTCTGCCGGATCACTTCACCGATCTGATCGGCCAGGTCCGGCTCCGCGAATTGTTTCGGGCTGACGTTCACGGCCAGCCGCAATGGCGGCTGGGAAGGATATTGCGCCTGCCAACTGCGCAGTTGGCGGCCGGCCAGCAGCAACAACTCCCGGTTGATGCTTAGAATCATGCCAGTTTCATTGGCCACGGGAATGAAATCGTTCGGCATCACCACCCCGCCGCTGCGTTGCCAGCGGCTCAAAGCTTCGAAGCCCACGATCTGCCCGCTGCGCAAGCAAACCACGGGCTGATAGTACACATGGAATTCGCCCGACTCGAGGGCTTTGCGCATGTCGGTTTCCAGTTGCAGGCGGCGCAACGCGCCGGTGTGCATGGCGTTGTCGAACACTTCACAACGATCCTTGCCCGCGTGCTTGGCCCGGTACATGGCGATCTCCGCGTCCCGCAGCAGATCTTCGGCCCCGCAGCTCTTGCTGCCGCCAAAAGCGATGCCGATGCTGGCAGTAACTACGATCTGCTGATTCGCGACCTCAAAAGGCGCTGCCAGCTTCTCCTGGATGCGCTCGGCCACGCGCACCGCGTCGCTGGGGTCCCGAAGTTCCTCGACCAGAACAGCAAACTCGTCCCCTCCCGGGCGTGCCAGCGTACTATCGGTTGCAGTTTCCATCGAGTCGGTTTGGGTACGCGAAACCATGTCGGCGCGGCGCAGACAAGCCGTCAGGCGCTGGGAGATTTGCAGCAGAAGCGCGTCACCGGCTGCGTGGCCCAGGCTGTCATTGAAGATTTTGAAGCTGTCGATATCGACGAACAGGACGGCGAACTTCACCTTGCTGTGGCGTCGCGAAACGGCGATCGCCCGGCCCACGCGCTCCAGAAAAAGCACGCGATTCGGCAGGTTCGTAAGACCATCGTGGAAAGCATTGTGCGCCAGCATTTCCTCAATGCGCTTGCGGTCTGTGATATCGCGGTTGACGATGACCAATCCATCATTGTCGCCCTTGCTTCCCAGAATCACGCTGGCTGTCGACTCCAGAACGCGCCAGGAACCATCCCGGTGCCGGATACGGTATTCCAGGCGTTCCCCCCGGCCCGTTCGTCGCGCTTTCTCCGCCGCTTCCAGAACCCGAACCCGATCGTCAGGATGAATTTGCTCGACCGGCGACGTCGCCCGCAGCTCTGCCTCGCTGTAGCCGAGAACTTTGGAATAGGCGGGGCTGTTGTATAGGCGGTTTCCATCGCGATCCACCAGGGCAATCATGTCGGCGGCGTTTTCGCTGATCAATTGAAACAGCCGGTCACGCTCGGCCAACTGCCGGCGCACTCGTTGCAGTTGAAGGTTCTGGTAGATCGTGTAGATATCGAACAGAAGAACCAGAGCAGCCAGGGCACGAACCCACTCGCGCAGTGTCAAGACATAGATTTTGTCGGTCGGCAAATGAAAACCGGGAAAGGTCAGGGAGAGAATGCCGAAGGTCAGTATCAGTGTAACTGCGACCGCAAATCCCCATAACCACCATTCCCGGCCTTCGATCTGCCGGATGCGAGGGGCGCTTCCAGTCATGTTCACCGCAGAAATTGACTCATGTTTGCTCATAGAGACGATGGCGCATCCGTGGAGTTTTCAAGAGAAAAGGGGAGGGGATGTATTTCGTCAGCATGACTTATCCCAGATCCTGCCGCAAGA
>JASHQM010000196.1 GCA_030039165.1 Candidatus Sulfotelmatobacter sp.
GGGATAGCGCCACCACCGGCCCGGACGCCGGAGCGACCTTTTATCGCCTTGACGCAGGCAAGGAACAAGGGGGGCATGGGTATTACAGTTCCGGCAGGCTCTCCAATGCCACATTTTCACTAACCGTTGATTCGCTCCCGTCTGACAGCAGCACGGTCTGGGTGCGCTGGTACTACTTTGTGAATGGACAATGGCAATACAACGATTACAGCTACACGGCGTCTCGGTAGCGATGTTTGACGGCTGCACAAGGCAACTTCTTGTTCTGATGGTCTCGGCTCCGTGGTTAGTGAAAAATCCGGATAGCGCTCATTGACCCGGCGGCTGCGGGTTTTCAGTGTCACTTTCTGGCTTCAGCTCCTTCAGGATTCAAGTACTTGACGAAGAACTGCGTAATCTCCACGGTTGAGCGAATGCGATTGTTAACCTTACGCCAGCCGTGCCCTTCGTCGGGGAACAAGACGTACTCGACGGGAACCCCTCGTTTCTTGAGCGTGGAAACGATCTGCTCGGCCTCGATCACCGGGACATTGGTATCGTTGGCACCGTGAAGAACCATCGTCGGCGCCGTGATGCGGTCGAGTTTGTAGATCGGCGAAAGTTGGTCAAGCATCTCGCCCTGAGTCTTGGGATCGCCGTATTCCACGGTGGATATGGCCGCCATCCAGGGCTCGGTATGCTCGAAGAACGTCTTGAAGTTGACGATGCCAAAAAGGTCAGCGCCCGCCGCAAAGGAGTCCGGGTACTCGGTGAGACCGGCCATCGTCATGTAGCCGCCATAGCTGCCACCGGTGATGCCGATACGCTTCCGGTCAGCGATATGGTTGTCGACGAGGTAGTCCACGCAGCTCTTGATGTCTTTCACCGCATTCACGCGCAATGGGCCATTGTCGAGGTTCACGAACTTCTTGCCGAAGCCGGAGGAGCCCCGCACATTGGGAGCGAACACTCCAATGCCCGCGAGCAACAGCGCCTGGTAGTCGCTGCGGAAAGACGGGACCTCTTCGCCTTCGGGTCCTCCATGAAAGCTGATTACGTAGGCGCCCGGGCCGCTTTCATTCTTTGGTCGATAAAGCCAACCGCTCAACTGGAGTCCGTCGAAGCTTTTGAAGCTGACAAGTTCGGGCTTGACTAGGTCGCCGAAGACGACTCCGGCGTGAGGGCTATGAGTGACCTGCGCGAACTTGTGAGTGGCCACATCCATCACCCAGACATCCGGGTTCGCGGCGGCTCCACTCAGCACCAAGGCGAGCTTCTTGCCATCGCGTGAGAACGCGGTCCCCCCAATTAGTTCGGCAGGGACATGACTCACCTCGGTCGACTTGCCGGAGGCGAGATCATTTAATGCAAGTTGATCACGTCCGGCATTGTTCCAGATCAGTGCGACCTGAGTTCCCTGATCATTCATAACAAAGTTCTCAAGTTCAGCGTCATCGCGCGCCGCGATCACTTCGATTGGGCCGGGCTTGCCGTCCGCACCGATGCGAACACGCCCGAACGCAGTCAGATCACGGTCTTTGTTGGTGACCAGGTAGACGGTGTTGCCATCGGGCGAGAGGGTTCCGTTAAATTCGCCCGGCCCGGTGTGCGGAGTGAGGAGTTGTTCGCTTCCCGTTTTGTGATCGACGAGGTAAAGGTTGTTGTTGCCACGGTTGGCGAGCCGGCTGATAAGGACATAGCGATTGTCGCGGCTGACGCCTTCGATACCGCCGACACCGTTGAGTTCAGCGACGAGGTCAACTTTACCGCCGACTGGATCGAGGAGGTAGGCGTCCATAGTGTCGGGCGACCGCTGGTTGGACGCCAGGGTCAGACGCGAGCCGTCGAGCGTCCAGTCGCCGAGCCAGTTGCTGTCCTTGCCGCCTGCAGTGAGCCGCTTGATGGAGCTGCCGTCCGACTTCGCGACATAGACTTGCGAATTCATGCCGCCGCCGGGGGCAATGCTGAACGCAAGCCAGTCGGAGTTCGGCGACCAGTTCACCTCGCCCACAGGATCATCGAACGCGCTGATTAGTGTCGGCCAGCCGCCCTCGACCGGCACGGTCCAGATCTGGGGCAATCCGCTCATGTCGCAAACCACAGCGAGGGTTTTCCCGTCAGGGGAAAAAGTGGGAGAGCCGCACCGGCCGACCCGCGCCATGCGGGTGATGGCAGCCTTGAGTTCATCAGCCGACTTGTTCTGGGCGAACATCGGTAGAGATAGGCAGAGCAGTAGGAGAGCAAGACGGCGCATGTGGACCTCCTTGTTGCGAACGATACATCTTGCCGAGTGTATGGGCAACTTATTCAAATGATGGCTCAATGGAACAATGCTTGTTGACAAATCCGGATTTCACGGGGGTCGGGTTCGACGCGGTGATGGCGATGGCCATTTCGTTTAGATAACCAGCAGCGTAAACGCCCGATAACGCCAGCCATCCCCAGCCCAACAAGTCCATTGCTTTCAGTATGAATTAAGAAACTCTTGTGTCGATTCACCGGAAGTGAGGAATAGGGGCGGGAATGCCCCCGCTACTTCGAAACGTCATCCCTAAGGTTCCTGCCGCACACGGGTACCGTGAAGCGAACTTCGTGCAATAGAGACGGTGCGCCTCTGCGTCCTTCGATTTAGCTTGTGGGATTAATCGATGTTTTCGAAGATACCCGCCGCACCCATGCCCCCGCCCACACACATGGTGACCATGGCGTAGCGTCCTTTGCGGCGCTTGAGTTCGCGGATGATGGTAGCCGTCAGTTTTGCGCCGGTACAGCCGAGTGGATGGCCCAGCGCGATCGCCCCGCCATTCGGATTGATTCTTTCGGGGTTAAGCCCAGCCTCCTTGATTACGGCCAGTGATTGCGCGGCAAAGGCTTCGTTCAATTCGATCACATCGATATCAGAAAGTTGCAGTCCCGCGAGCTTCAGCGCCTTGGGGATCGCAAACACCGGGCCGAGTCCCATTTCTTCCGGCTTGTATCCGGCAGTGGCAAACGAAACGTATCGCGCCAGCGGCTTGATGCCCAGCGACTTTGCCCGCTCGGCGCTCATGACCACAGCCGCCGCCGCGCCATCGGACATTTGTGAAGAATTCCCCGCGGTGATCGTGCCTTTCACATGGAATGCAGGTTTCAGCGCGGAGAGCGCCTCGAGCGAAGTATCGGCGCGCGGGCCTTCGTCCACTTTGAGAATTATTTCCTGGTGCTTGGGCTTCGATCCATTGGGAGTCGTGAAGCTCACCGGGACCGGCACGATTTCATCTTCGAACTTGCCTGCCTGAATTGCCGCCAACGCCTTCTGATGACTGTGCAGCGAAAATTCATCGGCCTGCTCGCGCGCTATACCGAAGCGCTGCGCGACCCGCTCCGCGGTAAGACCCATGTTGAGGTATGCGTCGGGATAGTGATCCACCAGCCAGGGATTGGGCGAAATCTTGTGCCCGCCCATAGGAATCATGGTCATGGATTCGGTACCGCCGGCAATGATTACCTCGGCGCCTCCGCTCATGATGCGCTCGGCAGCCAACGCGATCGCCTGTAGCCCGGAAGAGCAAAATCGATTGATGGTAAGTGCCGAGACTTCGACCGGCAATCCGGCGCGCAGGGAGGCGATGCGCGCTACGTTCATCCCTTGCTCGGCCTCCGGCATGGCGCAGCCGAGAATGACATCTTCAATCTCTTTGAGGTCGACCTGCGAAACCCGGCCGAGCGCACCTTTAATGGCGACCGCAGCCAGTTCGTCTGGACGCGTAGCGCGTAGCATCCCCTTGTAGGCACGTCCCACAGGCGTTCTGACGGAAGAAACGATAACGGCTTCACGCATGATTTTAGATAGTGATGTAGATAATCAGGTTTTTAAACGAACCTTGCGCGTCATCCCAAGCAAGGCGCCTTTGCGCAGCGAAGATCTGGGCGAGCCGCGCGGTGCCGAGTGTTCTTACGCCGCAAGAAACGCGCATTGGTTCGCTTCCCCTATTTTGCCGGCGCATAAAAATAATAATCGGCGCTGTAGCTGCTTTTAGTTTCCGCGCCTTTATGCCCTTCATCACAGCCATCGGCGGGCGGTTGTCCGCCGTGCGTGCGAACCCGTTGGATGCTCGTCACGTTCGCAAGCACGCCGCTTCCCGAATGGCTGACGGCTTTCAGCAGCAACCAAGGAACCGAGCCAGGATCCAACGAGTCGACCTTCGCCGCAGCCTTTCCCGTGACCTCGCTGCCATCTTTCAGCTTCCAGGAGGGCCCGGCTGAATGCTCGCCGATGACCTTGTCGTTGCGATCGTGCAACTCGGCTTGAGGAGCTTTCAAAATCCAGGTAAACTTTTCCTCGGCGCCTGCCTGACAGGTGTAGATCTGCGATCCGGTTGCGTGTGCGAAAAGTACGACTTCCTCTCCGGAAGCAGCCTGAATCGCATCCGGCACGTCGGGAGGGGTTTCCTTAAGGCCGGCCTCTTTTGTCTGGGCGGCGGCAATATTCGCCGAACGCGTGCTCACCGATAAAAAGATCACGGCCACCGCAGCGAGCTTAATGCTAGCCAGTCGTGGCTTCCTCATGGCGTGATTTTAGCAGGATAGCGAGTCTAACAACCGGTGTTCGGGTGACTCAATTCTCGCGCGCCTTCCGCGCGGGAAGTGGGGCATAGTCGACGTTCTCTATCTCACCTGTCCGGTCCCGATAATCTCGTACTTCGAAGATGTCAGTTCTGCCAGCGCGAAGGGACCGCGGCAGTGGAGTTTCTGGGTGCTGATGCCCATTTCGGCGCCGAACCCAAACTCGCCTCCATCGGTGAATCGAGTCGACGCGTTCCAATAGACTGCGGCGGAATCCACCCCGCGCAGAAACTTCCGCGCATTGGCCTCGTCGCGCGTCACGATCGATTCCGAATGCTTGGTGGAATATCGGTTGATGTGGCTGATCGCCTCATCGACGCCCGCAACCATGCGCATCGCCATGCACAGCCGCAAATATTCTTCATGCCAATCCTGCTCGACGGTTGGAAAAACGCTTAGACCCACGGCCAGACTTCGCGCCCTTTCGTCGCCCCGGACTTCTACGCCCGCCTCAAGCAACTTTTTCACGATTCGCGGCAGATACTCCGCTGCGATCCGCTCATGCACCAGCAGTTTTTCCGCCGCATTGCAAACCGAGGGCCGTTGCGTTTTGGCGTTGATCACGATCGCGTCAGCCATCTCAAAGTCGGCCGACTGGTCGACAAAAATGTGGCAGTTTCCAGCGCCCGTTTCGATTACCGGAACTACGGAGTTTTCGGTGACAAAGGAAATCAGGCCAACTCCCCCGCGCGGGATGATGACATCGACGATGCCGCGAGCGCGAATTAATTCCTGCACTGATTCGCGCGTGTTCGAATCCAGAAGCTCGATTGCGCCTTGGGGTACGCCCGGCACAGAACGCAAAATCTCCACCAGCCTTTCATTGCTCTGCGCCGCTTCCTTCCCGCCCCGCAATACAATCGCGTTGCCAGTTTTTAGAGCGAGGGCGGCAGTGTCGACAGTCACGTTAGGCCGCGATTCATAGATGATTCCAACAACTCCCAATGGAACGCGGACTTTTCGGATGCGCAGTCCGTTCGGGCGCGTCCACTCGGCCAGCGTCTCGCCAATTGGATCGGGCAGCGCCGCGACATCGCGCACTCCGCGAGCCATTTCCTTGATTCGCGCCGCAGTCAGCACCAGCCGGTCGCACATCGCACCTTCGAGGCCGGATTTTTCGACGTCCGCTAGGTTCGCAGCCAGGATAGAATCCGCGTTTGCCTCTACCGCCTCCGCAATCGCCAGCAGTAACGCGTTCTTGTCGTCGGGATTCAGCCCAGCCAACTTTGCGGCAGCCACCCGTGCGCGCAGCAACTTATCCTGGGTAGAGACCGGATTGGCGATCGTCGTTGCCATAACTTCAACCATTTCGCCGCGGGAAATAGGTTCCGATCTTTCGTTCCATAGCCAGTTTTATCGAATGCGGATGCCGGCCGTTCACGATGGCCACGTGGACTCCGCCTTCGCTCGCCAGCTTTGCGGCGCGCAGTTTGGAAATCATGCCTCCTCGTCCCAGCGTGCTCTTGCCGTTGCACTGGGCCTCGAGGGCGGGAGTAAGTTTGCGCACCACGCGTACCAGTTTCGGCTTGCGGCCATTCGGCATGTAAAATCCATCCACGTCGGTCAAAAGCAAGAGCCAGTCAGCCTTGACGGCGGTAGCCAAGAGCGAGCTCAACTCGTCGTTGTCTCCAAAAGCGCCCACTAGTTCGCGCACCGAGACGCTGTCGTTCTCATTCACAATAGGAACCACATCCATCGAGAGCAATTCCGCCAAAGTATTTTGCAGGTTGTGGTAGCGGACCGGTGAAGTGAAATCATCGCTAGAAAGCAACAGTTGAGCCACGACCTTCTTGCCGAAGAACAACCGCTCGTAGGTATGCATGAGCTTACTCTGTCCCACTGCGGCGCAGGCTTGCATGCCCTCAACTCCCTTTGGCCGCTCGCGCAGTCCCAGGCCAGACATTCCGGCGGCAATCGCGCCCGAAGTGACGATCAGATACTCATTCTTGCTGAGATCGAACTGGTCCACCAGCCCGCGCAGTAAATTTGCGTCAATTTGGCCATTCGGGGCGATCAGGCTGGTGCCGACTTTAATAACGATTCTCATGTTCTTAAGAACTTCATGTTAGCAGCAGCGCGCTGGCGAGCTACGCGTCTTTATTTTTCATTTGGCCGGGTCAGACGTGCCGAGCTTTAGGAAGACCGCGGGGAGGGACAATACCACCATCCTCCAATTAAAATGAGTTTCTGGCAAGATTCAAAAACTTGCCGCCTCCTTATTATTATGCCAGCCAGCGACGCCACCAGCCGCTTCTCTGACCGTGTCGAAAATTACGTTCGTTACCGGCCGGCATATCCTCCCGAAGCTCTCAAAGCCATAAAAGAGCGATGCGGCCTTACTTCGGCGCACGTCATTGCCGAGATCGCTTCGGGTACCGGCATCTGGACGCGCATGTTACTGGAGAATGGCAATCGCGTCCTAGCGGTCGAACCCAACGCGGAGATGCGGTTGGCGGGCGAACGCCTGTTGGCAGGTTTTCCAAACTTCACAAGCATCCCTGGAACCGCCGAAAATACCACGTTGCCCCGTCAAAGCGTCGACTTTGTCAGTGCCGCACAGGCCGCGCACTGGTTCGATCGTGCGAAGGCAAGGCAAGAGTTCACTCGCATTCTGAAGCCTAAGGGATGGCTGGTGCTGCTGTGGAACGAGCGCCGTACAGACTCCACCAAACTCCTGCGCGAGTATGAGCAATTGCTGCTGAAATACGGCACCGATTACAACGAAGTTCGCCACGAGCGTGCGACCGCATCCGTGAACGAATTTTTTGAGCCTGCCCCTTACCGGAAACTCGTTTTTGACATGCGGCAAGTCTTTGACTATGAGGCGCTGAAGGGCCGTCTGTTGTCGTCCTCCTATGCGCCCGGGCCGGAGCATCCGCAACACAGGCCGATGTTGCACGAACTGCGCCGCATCTTCGACGCGCACGCCGTTGAGCGCCGCGTCGCGTTCGAATACAAGACGCTCTTGTACTACGGACGGATCAACTGAATTGATTTTCCCGTTTGCCTTCGTGCCTCAAGGTCTGAGGTTTGGTGAACGAGAGACGCTCCGAAGGTCCACGAATGAATAATCGCGAAAGGTATGGCCTTGCCTGACGAAAAATCTTTCCACATGACTCCCGACGAGTTCCGCCGCTGCGGCCACGCCGTCATCGACTGGATCGCCGACTATCACTCACGCCTCGAATCTTTGCCCGTACTTTCGCAGGTGAAACCGGGCGAGATTCGCGCGTCTCTTCCTGCCGGCGCACCCCCACAGGGCGAGCCTTTCGAGGCATTGCTCAAAGATGTCGAGAAGTTGATTCTTCCCGGCATCACGCACTGGCAATCGCCAAACTTTTTTGCCTATTTCCCCTGCAACGCTTCGGGACCCGGAATACTCGGCGATCTGCTTTCTTCCGGCCTCGGAGCGCAGGGCATGTTGTGGTCCACCAGCCCGGCCTGCACGGAATTGGAAACTCATGTGCTCGACTGGCTCGTGCCCATGCTCGGCCTGCCGGAGAAATTCTTGTCTTCGAGCACCGGCGGCGGCGTGATTCAGGACACAGCTTCAAGCGCGTCGCTCTGCGCGCTGCTGGCTGCACGCGAGCGCGCTACGAACTACACGAGCAATCAGAAGGGATGCGACGGCCGCATCACAGCCTATGTTTCCACTCAGACCCATTCTTCCCTGGAAAAAGCCGCCATGATTTCGGGCATCGGCCGCCAAAATCTGCGACTCATCGAAGTTGACGACAAATTTGCCATGCGCCCTGAGGCTCTCGCGCGCCAAGTCGAAGCCGATAAGCGCGCCGGACTGCTTCCATGCATGGTGTGCGCCACGATTGGCACCACATCTTCGAATGCCATAGATCCGATCGCCGAAATCGCCGAAGTTTGCCGCCGGCACAATCTCTGGTTGCACCTCGATGCCGCCATGTCTGGTACCGCCATGCTCTGCCCCGAGTTCCGCCACTTTCAAAGTGGAGTCGAGCTTGCCGACAGCTATACGTTCAACCCGCACAAGTGGATGTTCACCAACTTCGATTGCAACTGCTTCTGGGTTGCGGACCGCAAAGCTCTGATTCAAACCCTGAGCATTCTTCCCGAATACCTGCGCAACCAGGCCACGGAATCGGGTGCCGTGATCGATTACCGCGACTGGCATATCCAGCTCGGCCGGCGTTTCCGCTCGCTCAAGTTATGGTTTGTGATTCGTTACTACGGTGTTGAGGGGTTGCAGCATCACATTCGCGAGCATGTACGTCTGGCGCAGCAGTTCGCCGAGTGCGTCCGCAACGACGATCGTTTTGAACTCGCCGCGCCGGCGCCATTGAACCTCGTCTGCTTCCGCCACAAAGCCGGCGACGAGGCCAATCAGATGATTATGGACAGGCTCAACCGCAGTGGTCACCTTTTCCTCACTCACACGAAACTCAACGGAAAACTCACCTTGCGCTTGTGCGTAGGGCAAACTCACACGCAGCAAAAGCATGTCAAGCGCGCCTGGTGTCGCATTTGCGAGGAAGCCGCCGCTTTCGGCCCGGGACAGCCATAATAGGCCCGTGGAGATAGCTCGGTTCTCACAAGTTCAGTAGACGCTCTTGCCTCAGCGCAAAGATTGACTCGCCATGGGCCAGCCGTCGAGTAATCGTCAGCCTAATCCTGCGTCAATCACCGAAGCTGTGAACCCCGGCAAGGAGAATGGCGGTAATGCCATCCACGGTGCTCGGCGCTCACACCTGACCGTGAAGGGAACCTCGCCCAGGATCACTGAAACGATGACCCCAGATTCGGCGCGGCGTCGCGTTAACTGGTGAAGGTAAAAACCAGGAGTCGTCTGGGACTTTGCGTGAGGGTAGTCCGCTAGTTCTATCCATCACGAATCCGGACTCCCTCCAGCTCGGAAGGAAGGTGGCGCGCATGAAATTGAAGGCGGAGAAAGACTATAGCAAGATCGAAGTTTCGTCCCTTGGCTTGCAGTCAGAGGCAGAGAGAGTGGACGCGAGGGGATTGCGCTTGCCGATCCCGTCTACGCTCTTGATAACGGTTTTCCTATGTACGGCTGTCTTGGCCGTCAGCACCTCTGCGCAGGCTATCGACACCTCCCCGGTGTCCAGACAAACAGAAACGGCTACTTGTTCGCCAAGCGACGTCGCGCAGGGTAAATCAGAACAATGCCAAGCAGCAAACGCGACGGCGCAGGTCAAGGCTAAAACCATCTTCAGCAACCTGGGCACAGGAACGGAGCTGTTCAACGCAGGTGGTGGTTTGCCCGTCTCAGGCCCCAGTTCTGGTACCGGGACACAGGCGGTTGCGTTTCCCTTCACTCCCAGCAAGGGTCAATACCTGGAAGGAATGGAACTCCCACTTTGGTGGCGCAGTGGACTGAACAGCGTAGACGTATGTCTTTACAGCAACGCCGACGGACTGCCCGGCTCACTTATCGAATGCGTGGTTGTGTACAATCTGTTTCCTTTTGGCGAGGGATTCTTTTATCCCAACTGCTTCTGGGAACTGCCCGTGCCGATCGCTCCTTGGCCATGCATTTGCTGGGCCGTAACGCCGTGGCCGCCCTATTGGCTGACCAAAGGACAGGAATACTGGGTAGTGGTGTTTCCCGACCCCAACGAGCCGAATTTCTGGGGCGGGTGGTACTACAACTACGAGATGACGGAGGGACCATACGCCATCTACAACGGAAGCGCATGGGAGTTGCAGACTGGGCCTCTACCGGCAGTTGGCCTGTACGGCACCAGTAGCGAGTAGAGGATATTGACACTAAATTGTAGTCTAGTCAGACCAACCAGTTTGACAATGCGAAATGGGGCGCAACTGAACGTTGCGCCCTAATTTTGCGGAATTCGAAGTCGGCGAGGGAATGCGACAATTCGCCTGAGTTTTCTTTACGATTTTGAATTATTGAGGCTGGCGTGGAAGGAATCTACCTGCTGACATGACTTCTCGGAGGTTGGAGTATCGCGGGCTCAAATGTCGCTAGATTGTATCTGGAAGGTAGTTGACATTTGCTTTGCGCGAGGTATGCTTCGTGTACCGTCTCGCTGCGGGATGCGGCAGGGGACCGCAGCTTCGCTTCTGTTCGTCCTTTTATTTGTTCTTTTCTGTCCGTCCCCGGAGAAATTCGAATGCGGAAAATCTCGATTCTCACTTGGTCGATTGTCATCGCCGCTTCGGCACCGGTTTTTGCGCAAAGCACACTGCACAACTTCGCCGGTGGGACCGATGGAGCCGACCCCACTGCTGATCTGATTTCCGTCGGCACTACCATCTACGGTACAACTAATAAAGGAGGGGGGGCAACGGCCTGCGCAGACGGTTGCGGCACCGTGTTCTCGATTCAGTCCGACGGTTCGGGATACATGGTTGCGTATCGTTTTCAGGGCGCGGAGAGTGACGGAGCCAATCCGCAGGCTGGCCTGGTCGCGGATGCATCGGGGAACCTGTATGGCACGACTTATAACGGCGGTGCGCACAACTTAGGCACCATTTTCAAACTCAGTCCGATTGGCGGCGGCAAGTTCGCGGAAACTTTTCTGTATTCCTTCGTAGGGCACCCCAGTGATGGTGCTCATCCCCTGTCGAAGCTCGTTTTCGACTCCTTAGGCAATCTCTACGGCACGACATACGAAGGGGGAACCAAGAATAAAGGTACAGTATTTGAACTGGACGCTAGCGGAACTGAGACAGTTCTTTACTCCTTCACTGGCTCGAATGGATCGAACCCGCGGGCCGGAGTAGTTTGGGACGCAAGCGGCAATCTGTGGGGTACGACTTCCACGGGCGGAACAACGAGCCTGGGAACCGTTTTCAAGCTGAGCGAAAGCAAGGGCGCATGGGGCGAGAGCTTTCTGTACTCGTTCGAGGGGCCGAATGGCGCGAGGCCGAATGGCGCAGTAATACTGGACAGTCTTGGAGATGTCTTTGGAACGACGAAGGCAGGCGCGGAATGCTCATTCACTGCTGACGGGTGCGGCGTAGTTTTTGAGCTTCAGGCCACTGAGGGCTACAAAGAGAATGTTCTCTATTCTTTTATGGGCACTACTGACGGCGCAGCACCGGTAGGTGATCTTACATTAACAACCGACGAAACTGGAAGCCCCCTTCTATTCGGAACAGCAAGTCAGGCGGGGATGATCGGAGGTACCTGTCCATCGACTGGCTGCGGCACCGCCTTTGAGCTGTGCAGTGCAGGCAGTTCATGCGGCAGCGCTACAGGTTGGAGCGAATACACGCTATTCGACTTTGCGGGCGCGAACGGAGGACGAACCCCCCTTGCAGGAATAGTCGTATTTCAAACTCCCCCGGAAGATGCGCCGACGGATCCCATGGTCGGAGGCAAGGGCCAATGCACTTCGGGATGTATGCTGCCGTTAAGCAGCGGCGGGACTTCGGGCAAAGGAACGCTCGATTTACTCTAGTGAACTCCCCAGACCGCTCCCAAAATTGCGCCTTGATCGCCTGGAACATAGCGAGTTATTTATTTAGGCGAGCGTATTCCCTTCGCGCGTGCTGAAGCAGAGGCGAGCTTTCTTCTGCGCGGCGCCAAAGCTGGAAAAAATCCTGATAGGCGGATTGAGCATGGGTCATATCTCCGGCTGCAGCGAACGTGCGCGCCAGCTGAAGCCGGGCTAATATTCCGGTCGGGAAGTTCCACACCAGGCCCTTGTTATCGATCACCTTTTTGAATTCTGCTTGCGCCGCGGTAAAGTTTCTTTCGCTCAAATAAGCCTCCCCGCGGAGATAAATTGGATACAACGTCGCTCCCGACGTAAAGGGCGGAGTGTTACCACCCAACTGGTAGGGCGCGGCTCGCTCGAGTTCCTGGAGCGCCTGAGTGGCTTCCCTGCGATTGAGAGCGATTGCGGCTCGAATCGTGGGAATCCAGTAGTTGATGAGCAATGTATCCTTCGGGGACCGGCGCAATAGCGCGGCTGCAATTGCAGTAGCCCGTGACATCTGGCCAGCTCTGGCAAAAGCCAATGCCGCCGCGATCTGCACTGGCTCAGAAGAACTTAAGGATAAAGCAGCTTGTGCGCGGCTTCGAGCTTCGTTCAGGTTGCCAAATTCCGCTTCCCGGAGCGCAGCCGTGGCCTCCCAGTTCGCCGCACTGCTTCTTGAACCCGCAGCCAGCGCTATCTCAACCGCGCGGCGCGTGATTTCACGGGCGTTCGACAAACGGCCGTAATAGGCTTCCGTATCGGCCTGGCCGGATAACATTGCAGACTCGTCCTCTGGATCTCCACTTGCGGCGGAGAGGCAGTGCTCCATTTCTTTCGCGTCGTCGCGCAGAAAAGCCAGCTGGTAATAATTCTGTAAGAGAGAACCGTCCAACTTGTTCTTGTGGGCCTCGTCGAGGATTGCACGTGCCTCATCGAACCGGTTTAGGACCATGTAATCGAACGACAGATTGCGGTAAACGACCGCGGTATTCTTGCGCAGCGCAAAGGCGGCCAGATCGTTGCTGAGACCTGCCTCTAGCCGTCCGAGAGCGGAAGCAACCACTCCCAGTTGCACGTAGGGGTAGAGTGACCGCGGATACAGCTGCTTCCATTCTTCGAACACCCGCGCCGCTTTCTCCAGTTCTCCCGTCACATTCATGAAATAGTTCGACTCGATGACGTGCCGCTCTCTGTCACTTACGCGATCGCGAAGGGCATAGGCCTGAGCGGCATATTGCGCACAAAGGTCAGCTTGCTCGAGATTGCAATAGAGAGTTCCTAGATCTGAGAGCGCTACAGCAAAATTTGGGTCGAATGCCAGCGCCCGCTGGAACAGGGGAATAGCTGCGTTCTCGCCCAGACTTCGAAATACTTTTTGCGCTTGACTAAAGGCCTGCAAAGCCTCGAGCGACGACGTCGTGGCCTGCTCGAGTGGAACGTCATGTTCTTCAACGGAGGCCAGCGACTCACCCAACCTGCCGCGCAACCGCCGCGCAGCGTCGTGCAAACGGGACAAAACCTCTTCGCGCCGTCTCGCCTCGGCTTGCTCGACTGCGAGCGAGCCTCCGGTTTCACAGTTGGACGCGCTGAGCGTGATCGCGTAATGCGAGCCCAGATTGGCGATGGCGCCAGCAAGCATGGCCTTGCTGCCGGATCTTTGACAAACCTCGCGCGCCACCTGCGACGTGAGCGGCGAGTCTGCAGGGGTCCCCATGAAGCGCAGTTGTTTGGTCACTTCGTCTTCAGGAAGAATATTTAGAAAGGGTGATTGTCCCAGATCGGCCAGCAGGCCTGCCTGCAGAGCGTCATTAAATACGGGATCGCCGGTCGTATTCACAAAATCCGCCAGCACGACTGAATCCTTCTCAGTCAAGCGCGGAGTCCGGGACCAATACCATCGTCCACCCAATCCCAACCCCAGCAGTAGAACCGATATAAATCCCGCAGCGAACCAGCGGCTGCGGGCCTTCAGGATAGCAACCTGGACGCTCGAATCGCGCGTTCGCTTGAATTGCTCGAACACGGTCGCCAGATCAGCGGCGTTCTGATAACGCAAGTCGCGGTCCTTCTCAAGGCAAGTTTGAATGATCGTGGCAACTTCGTTTGGGATCCCGGAACGAACCTGCGACAGCGGCGCGGGTACAGTTGTCAGTATCTGTTCGCATGTCGCGGCCGCATTCTCGCCTTCGAACGGCTTATGACCTGTGGCTATTTCATAGAGTGTGACGCCGAGCGAAAACAGATCTGTGCGCGAATCAAGAGGCTCGCCGCGAACTTGTTCCGGCGACATATAGTAAGCTGTTCCCGCAATTGCCCCCGGTGTTGTCCCATTCCCTTCGCCACCTTTGCCGGCGGCGATATCATCGGGGTGACGCACTACACGACTTCCCATGGCGATGCCGAAGTCCAGGATTTTTGCGTGGCCACGCGCGGTAATAAAGATGTTGGCAGGCTTTATGTCACGATGAAAAACGCCGGCCGTGTGCGCAGCGGCAAGAGCATCGGCAATCTCGCTTCCTAAGCCAAGCAAGTCATCGACTGGCAAAGGCCCATTTGAGAGACGCTGCTTGAGCGTTGTCCCTTCGAGAAATTCCATGGCGATGAACGGGCGCCCATCATGGCTGCCGATCTCGTAAATAGTGCAGATGTTCGGGTGATTGAGCGCAGATGCCGCTTGCGCTTCGCGTCGAAGCCGGGCCTGGGCTTGCGAGTCGGCTGCTTCAAGCGAAACGAACTTTAAGGCGACGAAGCGGCGGAGGTCGAGGTCTTCGGCCTTGTAAACGACTCCCATACCTCCGGCCGCGATAAATTCGATGATTTTGTATCTCCCGGAAAGAACCTCACCCGGCGAGAACTCTGCCATGCTTCCTGCATCAGAAGGGCAAATACGGCCCAGCGCAGGTGTAGACAGGAAACTCTTCGCCTCCCGATATTCCCGCAGCAGGCGTTCAACCTCTTCTCGAATCTGCCGATCTCCACAATTTATGGCAAGAAACTGCGAAACCTCCTCGGGAGCGAGTTCCTGGGCAGCCTCGAAAAGGGTCTTAACGGTTTCCCACTTGCTCGGCGGTACTTCCATAGCTGGTTTTTAGTTCGCCGTGCAACCAGGCCTTGGCCACGGTCCAATCGCGTTTTACGGTTTTGGGCGAGATTCCCAAGACTTCGGCAGTTTCCTCAACGGTCAGCCCCCCGAAGAAGCGCATCTCCACGATCTTGGCTTGGCGAGGGTCCAGTGCTGTCAGTCGCTCTAAAGCAGAATCGAGCTCCAAAAACTCCTCCGATCGCCCAGGTGAGAAAACCAGCGCTTTGTCGAGCGGCACGGCCTCGGCACCGCCGCCTCGTTTCTCGCGAACGCGACCCCGTGCGTGATCGATCAAAACTCGCCGCATCACCTGCGCAGCAATTGCAAAGAAATGTGCTCGATTTTGCCATTCCACCGAATGCTGGTCCAGCAGCTTAAGGTAGGCTTCGTGAACGAGAGCGGTAGCCTGTAGCGTGTGCCCGGTGCGCTCGCGGCGCATGTAGCCATTGGCTAGTCGGCGTAGTTCGTCATACACCAGAGGAATCAGTTTAGGTCCCGCTTCCGGATTACCCTTGGTTAGCTCTCTGAGCAGAGCCGTAACGTCGGCGGGCTTTTCCATGGCGACACCCCTGTCCCGGCTGTTGCCGGAATGGGAGCCATTATAACCTCGGTTTCAGATTTCCAACGCACATGCGCCGCCAATGCCGCGCAGTCCCTCTTGGCCGCCCAAAGCGCGTGACCCCAAATCCAGAGCGGTATCGCGTTAACCAGTGAAACCAAAAACCCGGTCGTCTGCGACTTCGCGTGGGGCCTTCGCCAGTCCCATTTTTCACGGTTTGTCGGAGTCCGCCGGCTCGGAAGGAGGAAGCATCATGAAGAACAGAGCTTTCGTGTTTGTGGCGACCTTTGTCGCTGTTTCTCTCTCAGCTTTTGCGCAGGACAAAGCAGCTGCTGCCTCGGTCAACACAACTGCAGCTGAGATCAATCATTGGGCGGAAAATCTCTACAGAGAATATGCCGCCGCCACCGGCGGAAAAATCACTTTCCAGGTGCGCACGCTGGAGAAAGATCAGCTCACGGCGATCTCGGCCACGCCATTCAGCAATCTCCTCACCCCGCCCCCGCACCGGGTCGTGACAACGCAGGTTGGCACTGCGCTTCGCCATCCGGAGTATTACCTGCCGACTGATCTGGCATACGGCCGATCGGAAATGAGCACCTCCGCCGATAAGTTTACGGAGGTCGGCCTTCCCGTGAGCGGCGGTGTTTATCGCAAACTGGGCGTCCAGGTTGCGATCAACGGCGATGTCCGCCAACATGAGGCCCTCGAGTTCTGTTTTCCCGCGCAGCTGCATTGTGCTCTGCTCGATCCAGTGGTTGTGTTTCTGCAATCCAAAGTTGAGAGCATACGGCAGTTGACCGCTGCTAATTGGGCTCCTGTGACTACCTACAAAGGGAGAGCTGAGAGCCCAAATTCAAATTTGGCTGACGGCGACTCCGACGTAATTTGCTGTGGCGGCGGTGGTGGTGGCGGAGGAGGCGGTGACCCGTGCGGTCTGGCGAGCGACCCTAGCTCCACTTATGAATCTACAACCTGGCCCGCTTATACCGTCACTTACAAGGACATCTTCGGCATAACGTTGGTTCAGCTTTCCCTCGCACAGCAAACCGCTGGGATGAGTTGTACTTCAAGTTGCTCTCCCGCTCCCTTTGCGACCAGCGGTTCGTCGAGTTCTTTCGGAAACCTCGGCTACTCAACTGCCTGTGCCAACGACGGCGCCATTGGTACGACCGGAAGCTCCGGTAAAGGAATCGCGGAAAGCAAGTGCACCTATGAGCTGGCGTTTACTGCCTCTGCATCGGTTAGCATTGGCGATCCTGACACCGCTAGCGTGACCCTGAACTTCAACATGAATCCGAGCGGAGGCGTGAGCTCGAACGGCGGTTCGGTAGCTGACACTTGCGGCTACTACTGATAATGCAAGGCGATTCGAGAAATGGTGCGGGCCGGAATCTGCTCGCCCATTTCTTAAATCGCGGTAGCCGATTCACGGAAACTCTAATCTAGTGCTCCGATGTAGTAGAGGTTTTCCGTTCCGCAGAGTCAACCGCCAAGTCTTGACCCTCAGTCGGAGCGCGAACTAGAATTGGCTCCTCTTCGATTGTCCTGAGCTGGGGCCTGCGAAATGCAGCCATTCAGAAGGCCATATGTCGTTTAAGGACAAACTGGAAATTGCCACCAATATTTTGATCATTCTCGTAGTCCTCTTAATTGGGGGCACCTACCTGAAAGCTCACTTTGGCCACCACGAGGAGGACCCATCGGTCGGTGAATCGATCAACGCCCCACCTGGGTATGACTGGCATGGTACTGCGCCGACGTTGGTAATTGCGGTTCGGGATGGCTGCGCGTATTGCGAGCGCAGTTATCCGCTGTACCGGCGACTCCAAAATCTGGAACAGGAGAACCACTTGAAGGCGCATATTTTGATGATCATGCCTGACGACTCAACCCGCGCGACTGCTGTGTTGTCATCGCAAGGAATCACCAGCCAGGCTATTACCAATACGCCACTGATCAATATCAAAGTTTCGGCGACCCCAACACTTCTGCTGGTTGACGCGAACGGCCGGCTCCGCCAAAGCTGGGTTGGTGAGCTGGACGCCTCCAAATCGGATGCGTTGATCGCTCAACTGCGGAAGTAATAAAAGCCGTTTGGGTCCCAGACCCAGACTTAACAGCGGAAGGAGCATTCTATGAAACGGTTGATCCTGAAGCTTTGTTTGCTGTCGGCGCTTGCGGGCATGTATGCATATGCCAGCGCAGGAGACCCTGTTTGTCTCGGGGTCAGTTGCCCTGCTTGCGGTCCGAACATCCATTTTTGTACAACCTGTTGTAAGTGCAACTGTCCGAATTAGTTTTCACTGGCACCCCTGTTATCGCATTGACAACAGGGGCGCCATTTTGGTCTTAATGAGCGACTCAGCTAAACGGGCTGATTAGCGTCCGGGGATTCGGGTTTATTTCGCCGCATCGAGCAGTAGGGTTATAAGGAGCTTCATCCGCTGACGCGCGGTTATAGTTCGCTCTCCGGTAGACGCTGGGCCATCTTCGGCCTGTAGTCAGGAATTCTTCTGGGCCGCCAGCGTCCAAGGCTTGCCATCAAAATGCGCAGGCAGTGCTAGGCCAAACAGTTTCAGGATCGTCGGCGCCACGTCCACAATCGCGGGCTCTTTTTCGACAAATCTGTGGCTCGAAAACAGGACCCCTGGAACCAGTCGCGGGTCGATGCAGTGGTCGCCGCTCCAGGCCTTGATATTGTCCTCGAATATCTGCCCGGTAACTTTGCCCATCACCGAATCCCACGAGGCGCGATAGCCGGCTCCGTAGCCGACCAGCAGATCGGGTGCGTTCTCTGCGTAGGGTCCGCGATAAACTGCGTCGGTAATAAACACCCCGGTGACTCCCACCTTGCCTGAGGAAGGATCGACCAACCCATTCAGTTTTTTTTGCAGTTCCTTTTTCAACACGTCACCTTCGGAGGGATCCACAATTCCCTGCTTCTCGCGGCCTTTGATGTTCAGATAAAGTCCGTTGAGGCCCATCGTGTAAGCGCGGGTGCGCGACCAATCTACGTCCTCGAACCAATCGCCGCTCTCGCTCTTGCCATCCTTCAGTGCGAGATATCCATTCTGGTGCAACCATGCATTCAGGTTCATGCAACGGGCGAACGACTTGAATCCGTGATCGGAGATCACCATCAGCAGCGTGTCGTCGTCAATTTTTTCCATCACGCGCCCGATCAGGCGATCCATGCGCTCGTAGAGATCCTGAATCACCAGACGGCGCTGACTGTGCGGCACATCGCGCGCCGCCGGATGGTCTTCCTCCAGGTAGCGCCAGAACATGTGCTGCACGCGATCGGTTGTATCGAACACGCACGTGCAAAGCCCCTGCCTGGTTTTGTCCAGAGCATCAAAAAGCATGCGCTCGCGGTCTTCGTGATTGCCATAAGCCTGCGCCAGAAAGGCATCGTCATCGAGCACGTGCTCGTTGAGCGCCCATGTGTCTTCCGCCAGGCCAAGCGTGGCGTAGGGCCCGTAGAGCTTGGCCAGGTAGATGGAATAAGTGATCGGATGCGAAATAGGCAGGTCGGGACGCCCGGGGTCGATGTTCACTGGCGTGACGTAGATTTCGAGCTCGGGCGAAACTTCCTTGAGATAGAAGCGGCAGATACCATGCGCCGTGACGCCCATGCCAGCCTTGAATTCCGCTGAAATCCATTCGGAGTATTCCCCGACTTTCAGCGTGAATTTCTCTGAGCCAAATACGAAGCGGGCCAATTTCGATCCTGGCTCAGGCCGAATCTCAAAATCCACGCGCAGTTCGCCGGCCTTCTCCACTAATGGATTCTCCGGTCCCGGAACGTAGGAACGGAAAACACCATTCTTGCGCTCGATGGGCACGCGCACGCCGCCTTCGCGAAACTTGCCATTGGACGCGCGGGTTGTGCACAGGCAAAACGTTCCCTGGCTGCCCTTCAGGTCTGGCACGCACATCCCGGAAAGCAGCACTCCCTGAAACTTCTCCGGCGGAAACGTGACGGGAACACGAATCACTGAACTGAAAATTCCCGCATTGCCCAGCCAATGCCAGAACGGAGTACCCTTGCGCATCGCTTTGATTTCTGTTTTGCCAAATGGAATGGAATACTTGCCGATCTTGATGTGGCGCTTAGGTCCTTTAATTTCGGCCGAGGAAAGATAAGGGAGATAGTTATTGGTATCGCGCGCCAGAAAATCGTAGATGTTGTGCTTGCCGGGATTCACGCCGGTCATGAAGGTCGACCATGCCACCGGAGAAATGGGAGGAAACGTCGTACGCAGTTTGCTGAAAGTTCCTCTCTGCCGCAACTTTGCCAGGTTCGGCAGCCTGCCTTCTTTCATAAATCGATCGGCCAATTCAGGATCCATTCCGTCGAATCCCAAAATCACGGCTCTCTGAAACGTCGCTTTTCCATAGGCATTTCGTCGCCGGAAAAACCGCACCAACTGGCGGAATGGCCACGTGATCAGCGCATAGAATGAATAAAGGAAGGGAACAAAGAGCGCCCAAAACGACGACAGCACTGCGAATCCCGCCCCCGGGCCGGCGTATGCGTGACTCGCTGTCGGAAACAGGACGACCGCGAGCAGCAGAAAAAAATACCAACGGAGCGAAGGGCGTTTTCGCCCGCCCCCCCACGTGAAACTCTGCCAACACATTCTCTTCATATCCGGATGCCCGCAATCTTCATGAAAATAAACCCCGCAACCATCGACAAGATGAAGAACGGCCAAATCCAGTTCATGCCATAGCCCGCGATCTGGATATCGCGCTCCGGGTAGTTGATCGAAATGGATTCGACTGGAAAGTTCTCCGGCAGCGGCGGCTCTGCCGAGAAGAACATGCGATTCCAGAACTGTCCCCGCAATCGAACGGTAGAAATCCGCGTCAAATCGCTTCCCACGCGAACCGCCTTCGTTGCGCTCCGGCCGAGCGTGGCAATCTTCACTTCATATTTTCCCTCTTTCGAACTAACCAGCCGCCAGACAATGGCATTCTCTGACGGCACATGAACCGGAGGCGCGGTCATCGTAATCTCGGAAGGGAGGACGAGCGTGACATCATTCGGCGCGTCGCTTGTCTGTCCGGCGAGGTGCACCGTCAGCAGGAAAGGCCGGTTTGGTGGCAACGGGGCCGCGCCGAGGTACCGATCGACCTGCACCACCAGAAAAGTAATGGGAATGATGACCCACAGCAGCGGCTTAAAGCTGAGTTTCAGGTAACGGCCGGTGCCGCGCAGAATCTTGCCGTAAGAGCTCATCACCACTGGAATCTGGTCGCGATACAGACGCACCGCCAGCAAGTGGGCCTTTACTTGATCCTTGGTTAGGCCGATTGCTTCCTGATCCGACGTGTAACCGAATAGGACCACCATCAGCACCCCGACCGCTACCGACAACACCACCACAATCGCCAGCGGACTGGTCAGCAGAAAAAACTTGAACGCCGCGATTGCCATGCCCCGGCACGCTTTCGCCATCGGATTCGAGAGAACGGTCAACTACTCGATGTACCCCAACCCGCGCAGCCGTTTCTGCATCTCCTCTTTCGAAGTGTTGCTCTCGTCCGGCAGGATTTTTTTGGTTTCTTTTTCCAGCATATGGATTACAAACTGGTCGATCGATTCGTATCCAGCGGCATCGGAACACTGCTTGACCTTCTCGAGCAGTTCGCCTTCGATTTTCACTTTGTGTGAGCCAAACATAATTTCTCCTGTAACGCGGACCGCCTAGCGCGACTGAAACACCGACTGCCCCATCATATCTCTCGTTTTCGCAATTCCGAATTCCGCCAGAATCGTAGGGGCGATGTCCGTCAGCGCCGGGGCCTGCGCCTCGATCTTGCGGTTGCTCAGCAGCACTCCTGGCACTTTCGTGAAGTCGATGCAGTGATCGCCGCTCCAGGGATTCGTGTTGTCCTCGAGAACTTCAGCCGGGAACGCGCCCAGAATCGTTTTCCATCCTGCGCGATAACCACGGTTGTAGCCGACGAGCGCATCCGGCCCGGCGCGCGCGTAGGGCCCCTGATAGGCTTCGCTGGCCAGATCGATTCGCGTAATCACCTGAGAACCATCCTTCGGATCGCGAACTGCTAAAAGCTTTTGCCGGAGTTGGCTGAGCAGCGCGTCTGCCTGAGAGCCCGGCTCGACAATGCCCTGACGCTCGCGTCCGCGCAGATTCAGATAAAGCCCGTTCAAACCCAGCCCATACGCGCGCGTACGGCTCCAATCCACATTGGCGAGTGGTTCGCTCGCATTTTCGCTGACGCCCTCTTTGAGCGCGATATAGCCGTTGTTCAACAACCACGTATTCAGATTAAATGACCGCCGGTACGGAGCAAATCCGTGGTCGGAAAGCACCAGCAGCGTCGTATTATCGTCGACCTTAGGCAATACCTCGCCGAGCACCTGATCGATCTGCTGGTAAAACTCCTCCAGCGACGAACCGTACTGGGCAGCGAGCGCGGCGTCATAGGCAGGACTCTGCGGATCAGTCAACCGCCACAGCATATGCGCGTTCAGATCGAGGCTTGAAAAATAGAAGAAGAAGACTCCGTCATGGAATTTCGGGAACTCAGCGTCGAATGCACGCCGATGCTCGGAGAGCACCTCGTGCGCCTGCTGCAGATATTCTTTATCGTCAAGCACGCCGGCGGTAAGCGCCTTGGTGTCTTCGGCAATGCCTTGCGTGTAGAATTCGCCGATTTGTTTCGCCAAATCGCTCGAGTAATCCGAGGGCGTGGAAATGGGCAGAGCGGGATTTCTGGGGTCAATATTAATTGGCGATACGTAGAGTTGAAAACGGGGATGGGTCTGCTTGAGATAAAAGCGGCAGATTCCCTTTACGCTGCCTATCAACGGCATAAGTTTGAATTCCACCGGAACCCATCCGCTCCATTCGCCTTCTTTCAGAACGAACTGCTGGTCCTCAACGGCGATGCGCACCACCGGTTCCAGCGGATCTACGTCAACCGTGAACGGCTCGACGGAGGGTGGAGAGTTCCTGCGAAATGTGTTGTCTGGTCCGATCAGATTGGATGCAACCCGATTGTTCTTTACGTCGACCAGCACCACTTCTCCGCCTTCGACCTCGCCCAGTCCCGCCGTGGGATCGTCCGTGTAGAAAGTAAACGTACCGTACGTACCACGCAGATCGGGTGTTCCCATGCCGGAAAGGGTCTTTCCTTTCGCGGCGACGGGAGGGAAATTTGCCGGGATGCGATAAACATAGTTCGGCACGCCTTGTTCATCCAGAATTTCCCAGAAGGCCTTGCCGTGCCGCAACTGTTCTGCTGAGCCGCTACCGAGCGGGATCACCCAACTCCCAAGACGAAGGTTGTGCCTGGGGCCTTCGACCCGCGACGTGGAAAAATAAAGCTGAAAGTTTTTTGGATCGCGGTGAATGAAATCAAAAATTCCGTGGCCGCCGCTATTCATTCCCGTGATCAGGTTCGACCACGCCACCGGACTTTGCGGCGGGATGCTCGTGGTCAAACGCTTGAACGATCCCTGCGCGGCCAGGCGGGCGAAGTTTGGCATCTTGCCATCCGCCATGAACTTGGTGAGCAGGTCAGGATCGAGCCCATCGATGCCGAGGACGATGACTTTTCTGGACCCAACCGCTCCCCCCTTCGCGTGCTGACAGGAAATGAGCAGGCTTAGACTTGCGGCGCACAAAGCCAGCAGGCACACCGATGGAACACGTCTTCTGGAGGACACGGTCAAACGCGAGCAATTATGCAAATAATTAATGAGATTGGGGGGAGCCCCTGGGGCGACTGAACAGATTGTACAACGACTTGAAGAGACATCAAAGCTGCGAATCTTAGGATAGGGTTTCAAATTCTGCAACCACAAAGGGCACGAAGGCCGCTGCGGCGGGGTATACTCCTAGTCCCTTTGTGTCCTTTGTGGTCCGCCAAGCGATCTTGGCCATTTTTGATCAATGGCTGCGCGGCCTTTACACTTAGTTCTTATGATTCGAAAAGTCATTAGGGGCATAAGTGCAATCGTTCTTTGTTTTTCTTCTTTTGCCGCCGTAGCGGCATCCAAACCCAACCTGGTACTGATTACCCTCGACTCCGCCCGCGCCGACCGTATGGGCTTCCTCGGGGCCAAGGGTTCGCTTACGCCCAACCTCGATCGTCTCGCGGGGGAAAGCGTCGTCTTCGAACATGCCTACGCCCAGGCTCCGGGCAGCGTGGTTTCGCACGCGACCATTCTTTCCGGGGCCTACCCGCAGACGACCGGCATGAGCGAGATTGGCGGCAGGCTATCGCCATCGATGCCTTACCTGCCTGACCTGTTGAAGTTGCAAGGCTATCGCACGGCTGCGTTTGTTGCTTCGATTGACCTCGATCCCCAGAACGGGCCAGCGCAAGGATTCGACCGCGGCTTCGAGACCTATGACGCTGGTTTCCGGCCTGTGCTACCCGGTGACGCTAGTCTTCCGGTAACTGAACGCCGCGGAAGGCAGGTGGTCGCGCGCGCCGTCGCCTGGCTGAACCACAATGCACAGACGCCGTTCTTTCTGTGGGTTCATATTAGCGATGCACGCGCACCCGCTAGTTCCTATAATTCCACTATCACGGCAGCCGATGCAGCCGCCGGCGAATTGATCGCCGCCCTGCAACGGAAAAAAATCTACGCAAATACCGCAGTTATCGTCGCCGCCGATCAGGGCGAGAGCCTGGGCGCCCACGGCGAAGACACACACGGCGTTTTTCTCTACGACGAGACTATTCATGTCCCGCTGCTCGTAAAACTTCCTCAAGGCGAACCCGCTACCAAGCCTGCAGCGACCCGCGTCGCCGCCAAGGTAAGGCTTGTCGACATCGCTCCTACTTTGCTTGAAATCGCACAGGTCCCGGTGCCCTCCCAAATGCAAGGACAGTCGCTGTTGCGGATCGCGAAAGCCGGTAGTGGTACGAGCGATCACCCCGTATATTCCCGGGCCGATCTGCCGCAAATCGGGTTCGGCTGGAGCCCGCTCGAATCCTGGCGCGCCGGCAAGTATCTCTACATTCGCGCTCCCAGGCCCGAGCTCTACGACTTAACCGCAGATCCGGGAGCCACACACAACTTGGCCCAGAGTTCGAAGGCCACGCTCGACACGATGGCGTCGCAACTCGATGCCTTCGACCGCAGTTTCAGCCACGATGCTGGCAAGTCTTCCGCCGAGTTGAGCTCTTCCGAGATGCAGAAGCTGGCATCGCTCGGATATGTTGGACTGCAACACTCCTCGGGCGCTGCCGCCTCGGTTACAGGAATCGATCCCAACGACAAAATAGCGGAGGCGAATAAAGTGATCGAAGCAACTGCCCGCGAACAGTCGAAGCCAGAGCGCGCCATTGCCACGCTCAATCCTATCGTTTCTGCCGACCCCAATCTCTACTTGGCCCAATACACGCTGGGAACGGCGCTGGCCCGCAAAGGGCAATACGCCGAGGCGGCGAAGCATCTGCACAAAGCGGTTGAACTGCAACCGGACTCCGCCTGGGCGCATTATGAAAGCGGGGCAATCCTGCTAAAGACGGGCGACTTCAAGGCCGCTGTCGTGCACCTCGAAATCGCCGCCAGCCACCTGCCCGGCTTTGCCCCCGCACACCTCGCGCTTGCCGAAGCCTACGACCATATGAACCGGACCGAGGACGCGAAACGGGAACGCGCACGAGCAATCGAAACTCATTCGGCGGTGCGGTAAGAAAAGCGGGCCGCAGAAGGGTATATCATTACGCCCGTATTCGAGGTCAAAGCGGAGCGGATAACCCGCTTCGCATTTTTGTCGTCTGAACTTTCTTCGTTGAAAGGCTCCGATGATCGTTGTTGTTTCTGGACTGCCGCGATCGGGCACATCGTTGATGATGCAGATGCTCGCTGCGGGCGGGCTGCCGGTTCTCTCCGACGGCGAGCGCAAATCCGATACCGACAACCCCAAGGGATACTTCGAGTGGGAGCGCATCAAGCAGCTTCCGAAAAACCCCAATTTGATTGCGGAGGGCGAAGGCAAAGTTGTGAAGGTCATCTCGCAACTGGTCCTGTCGTTGCCCGCCGATCACGAATACCGCGTTATCTTCATGCAGCGGCCGCTACCTGAGGTGCTGAAGTCACAGGACGAAATGTTGCGACGCCGCGGTAATGCGGACTCGAATACCGACTCATCGGCGATCGAACCGGCCTTTCAGCGTCATTTAATCGAGGTCAACAAGTGGCTTGCGGGCAAGGCGAACATACAGGTCTTGCGGGTGCACTATCATCGCGTGCTGCGCGAACCTCAGGCAGTTACCGAAGAAATAGCCGCATTCTTACAGGCTCCGCTCGACATCAAGGCCATGGTTCGGCAAGTGGATACAAACTTGTATCGCAACCGCATGAAGTAGTGCGATACCCTTTCTTCTCCGAGGTACGGCTGGATGGCGGTTCATCCTTATTGAAACCTCTCAGCTCAAGTCAACAGAAGAGCTGTGGTAGGCTGAAGCTTTATGAGATGGTCGGCCATTCTTTTCTCGATCATCGGGTTCTTTTCCGGGATCATCCAGTTCGCATCGCCCTCCTGGGCCCAATCATCCCCAGCACGCAGCTCTTCTCCCGACGTATTTCTCATTACCATCGATACGCTCCGTGCCGACCATGTCGGCTGCTACGGCTACAAGCAGGTTGAAACTCCCGCGCTTGACGCGCTTGCCGCCGATGGCGTCCGCTTCACGAAAGCTTTTACTCATAGCCCGATTACCAACACTTCGCACGCTACGATCCTGACCGGTCTTCTGCCCAGCGTACATGGCGTCACCGATTTCGGAGTCCCGCTTTCGCCCCAACATGTGACTGCCGCGGAACTGCTCAAGAAGCACGGTTACCAGACCGCAGCTTTCATCGGGGCCGTGATTCTCGACAGCAATACGCTCGCGCCCGGTTTCGATCGCGGTTTCGATTTCTACGACAACTTTCCTGCTCATAGCCAGAACACGGAGCGCTGGGACCGCGTCGAGCGCCGTGGAATGGAGGTCGTCGAACACGCTGAAACCTGGTTCGACCAACATCGCAACGGACCTCACTTCGTCTGGGTTCACCTGTTCGATCCGCATGATCCCTACGAGCCCCCGCCCCCGTTCTCCGAGAAATACAAAGATCATCTATATGACGGCGAAATTGCCTATGCCGATTCAGCGGTTGCCCACTGGATTGCATTTCTGAAAAAAGCTGGCGTCTACGACAACGCCATCATTATTGTTACGGGTGATCACGGCGAGGGACTGGGCGAACACGGAGAAGAAACTCACGGCCTATTTCTTTACGACTCGACCCTCCACATTCCTCTCATTCTAAAAATGCCCGTGAACACTTCAGCTGTTCTGCATCACGGAATCGTGGTAGATGCCGAAGTGCGCACCATCGACATACTGCCGACCATTCTCTCCGCTACCGACATCGCTGCGCCGGCGGAACTGAACGGCGAGTCGCTCGTTCCTCTCGTCGAGCAAGCCAGTCGGCAAAGTACCAGTGGGCAACCGCCCTCCAATCGCGTGCTCTTCGGCGAGACCGACTATCCTCTTCGCTGGGGATGGGCTCCTCTGCGGGCCTTGCGCACCGAGGACACCAAGTTGATTGAAGCGCCTCGTCCCGAACTCTACGACCTCCACGCTGACCCGAAGGAACTGAAGAATCTCTACGCTCCCGACAGCCCCAAGACAGAGAGCATGCGCGCCGAAATCGCAAAGTGGGAGGCGAGGCTCCCGCCAAGAAACGCCGGCAACTCGGCGGAAGCTTTGCCGGATCCCAAAGATAAAATTGATGTGCAGAACCTGTTGCACCGTGCGATGCTCGCCGCCGACGACAATCGATCGGCTGACGCGCGACAGTTCCTGGAGAAGGCGCTGCAGCTCGACCCGACATCGCCGGTCGTTTTTCGGCAACTTGGCGAAGCCGAACTCGCTGCCGGAGATTTTTCGAAAGCCGCC
>JASHQM010000197.1 GCA_030039165.1 Candidatus Sulfotelmatobacter sp.
GCGCTCCATGATGGCGACGGCGCGTTCGAAACGCTCTCCTGTTTTGGACATTGGCAATCACTCTAAATGAGGCGTCGTGAATCGGGCAATCTCGGCCCGTCCGGTCCGCTTGCTGAAAACCGCGCGCTCGGGGGCGGCATCGAACTTTTAATACAGAACCATTCCGAGGAGAAGAACTTTCATGCCGCATTCGCTGCAAGGCAAGACCATTGCAATTCTCGCAACCGACGGCTTCGAACAAATCCGAACTGCTGCAACCAAGACAGGCTCTGGAGCACACTGGAGCGAAAACGAAAGTCGTGTCTCTCAAAGGGGCAAATCAAGGGGTGGAATATGAAGAACTGGGGCAATGAAGTTCCAGTTGATATGGAACTGAAATCTGCCAAGCCAGATCAGTTTGACGCTCTCCTCCGACCGGGCGGTGTCATGAATCCGGACAAGCTCCTATGGATCCTGATGCGGTGCGCTTCGTGAAGCATTTCTTCGATCACAAAAAACCGGTAGCCGCAATCTGCCATGGGCCCTGGATGCTGGTGGAAGCTGATGAAGTTCGTGGAAGAACCGTTAGTTCGTGGCCGTCGCTTAAGACCGACATTGCGAATGCCGGCGGCACGTGGGTTGATCAGGAAGTTGTCGTGAGCAACGGAGTTGTCACCAGCCGTAAGCCTGACGATATTCCTGCATTCAACCGTGAGATGATCGAACTATTCTCCAAAAGCGCAGGCACGAAGCGCAAGGTGGGCATAGGATTGGCAACCAACCTTCCGGCTCGGCCCGGAGTCGAGCCGAGCCAGATTCTTGCTGGACCGCTTCAACGTTTTGCGCATTCTTCAGGCCAAATCTTGCCCCCACACTTACGTTACTTTCAGGCGACAACTCGTGAGGGCAAACTAAATCCAGCAACTGCAAGAACGATCTGCAGTGCCTAACTCCTTTCGATTCGGCATCAGACTAACAATGGCGTTGGCGCAAAATCCGCGAGCTTCTCTGGAAGCGCAACATTTTCATGTAATCGTGATCGGTGGCGGCATTAGCGGAGTGGCCGTGGCACGCGAATGCGCCCGCGCCGGAAAGCGCACGCTGCTGGTCGAACAGAATGATTTCGCCTCCGGCGTAACCAGCCGTTCCACGCGCATCATTCACGGCGGCCTGCGCTATCTTGAGCACGGCGAAGTGGGCCTGGTGCGGGAATCGCTGCGCGAACGTGAGCGACTGCTGCGCGAGAAATCGCATCTTGTGCATCCCATGCACTTTCTCCTCGTACTCAACGAAAAAAGCAGCCGCAGTGCCCTGAAAGTGCGGCTGGGATTATGGATCTATCAGCGGCTTGCAGGAAAGCTGCCGGACCCCAAGTGCGACGAAGTGGATGTGCAGCAGTTCGAGCGCGCCCTCGATAGTGGACACCGCTGGTCGTTTTTCGACTATGACGACGCGCAGTGCGAATTCCCGGAGCGGCTGGTTGCCGAGTGGCTGCGAGAAGCTGTGGAAGCCGGCGCTACGGTTCGCAACCACGCCGAAGTGCTGGCAGTCGATGTGGCGCACGGCCGTTGTACGGGGATTCTGCTTCGGGATCATATCGTGAAGAAGGAATACCGTGTTGACGCTGCCTGGGTCATCAATTGCGGAGGACCATGGGCCGATCGCGTATGCCAGCGCTCTTCCATCCGACTGTCTAAATCAATGCTGGGCGGTATGCGTGGATCGCACATTGTTTTGCCACGCTTTGCCGGCGCGCCGCGGACAGCGCTTTACACCGAAGGGGGGGATGGTCGGCCGATCTTCATTCTGCCCTGGAACGATCAGATTCTGGCAGGCACGACAGAGATTGCCGACAACGGCGACCCCGCAGCAGCTGCACCCTCGAACGATGAGATTACTTATTTGCTGCAATCTGTGGCACAACTTTTTCCCAAAGCTAGGCTTTCGCATCAAAGTGTAAAACATGCGTTTGCAGGAATCCGCCCGCTGCCGTTCTCGCCCAGCCAGCGCGCCTCAGCCGTCACCCGCCGCCACATTCTTCACGATCACAAACCGGATGGCGCAACCCGCATGATTTCAGTGATCGGCGGCAAGCTGACCACTGCGGCGGCCGTGGCGCGCGAGTGCGCGAAAACGATTGGGTTGAGTATCATGGAGCCGTCAGGAACAACGATAGCGCGTGGCCCCGCCCTCGATCCCTTGCTCGATGAAGCTGTGCTTGAGATCGCTCGCATCGGCTCGGTTCGGGAGGAAACCGCCCGCGGCATCCTGGAGTGGCACGGTAAACGTGCCGGAGATATTGCCCGCATGGCGTTAGTGAGCGCAGAACTGCGCGCACCGATTTGCCCGCATACCTCGCACGTGATTGCCGAAGCGGTCGAGGCCTACCGCAACGAATTTGCTGTTACTTTGGGCGATGTGTTATTGCGACGCGTCCCGGTGGCGCTGGGACCATGCTGGTCGGAATCGTGCAGCCACGAAGCCGCTTTGCGTATCGGCGCGGTTCTTGGCTGGAATGAAAGGACGACGGCCGCGCACCTGGAGGCGTTTGAACTCGAGCGTACCGCTTTTCTGCGGCCTGTCGGTCAGATACCCAACGCGCTGGAAGCGGCCGCAAAGTAAATGTTTAGTTTTGCGCCTTCCCTCGCCGACCCAGTGTCGCCGCAAGCTTCTGGGGCGAATCAGAAATAATCCCATCCACGCCCCGTTCGGCAAACTCTCTCATCGCGGCCGGTTGATTGACCGTCCATACCAAGATTTTCTTTCCTGCCTTTCGGATCTGAGAAAGCGCCTGTGAGAGCAACCGCTCCTTAAACAACCTGGATTGAAGGATTATGTATTCGACCGGCAACTCGCTCCACCGCGCGAACTGTGAATGCGTCTCGCAGATCAGCCCCAACGAGATGACCCGATCTAAATCGCGGAATTCTTGCAGGACAGGTGGCAGAAATGACGAGACCACCAAACCGCGTTCTGGAGGCAACTCGTGCAACAGGGCAATGGCGATTTTCTCCAATCCGGTGACTTTGAGCTCGATATCAAGGAAGGCGCCGCTGCGGTAACGAGCCAAAACCTCCCGTAATGACGGCAGTTGCAATCTCTTTGCCGGACAGGCTGCAACTCGCAGCCGGCCGAGCATCTCGTCGTGGCAAATCACCGCTTCCCCGTCTTTCGTAAGGCGCACATCAAACTCGAATCCATTGCAGCCTTGCGCGAGCGCGAAATCAAAAGCCGCCGGCGTGTTTTCGCGGATCGTCTTATGATCGCGCACACCCCGGTGTCCGAGAAGAAGCGGGCAGTTTTGCATTTGCTTTAGATTCTACTGGTTGAGAAATGAAACCGACGATCAGTCCAAATCCATGTCGCGAATAGGCTTGCCAGTATCGGGACTTTCTTTGGCCTTCTTGATAGCCTCCTGAAACTTCTTTTCCAACAGTTCGGACGCGTGCTTTTGCGCCTCGACCGATTGCCGGAAAATCGACTCGCGGCGGCTGTCCTGCTCTTTCATCGCCCGAGCGGCTTCTTCCATGTCCCCGAACATGCGTGGTTTCACAGCGGCAGTGTGAGCGATCACAGCGGCAGTTTTGGTGTCGACCTTAAGAACGGCGCTGCAACAGGGGCAGGTAACTTCGATGGTGTTGGAACTCTTTGCCATTGCCGTTGTGGGAATCATAGCGCAAAAATTGAGCGGCGCGCAGCCCCGACGGACTAATACCGTTGAAGCTTAATCGGAAAAATATGCACAACGCTCAACAGTTCCCATCCCAACAGGAAGATGGAAAGAAAAACCACGAGGACAGCCATGAGTTCGCCAAAACTCAGGCCGCGGCGATGGGGTTCGAAGCGCCTCGCCGCCAGCGCAAGGATGTTCAGGGTGGCGAAGCCGAAAACTACAATCCAAAGAATGTTGTAGATGTCGCCGCGACGACTAGTGTGGCGCTGAAGCAGCAGTATCGTGGCAGGCGCCGATTGAATTCGCATCCAGGTTCGGAACGAGAGGAGAATACCGCCGCGCACAAAAACGGAAAGCAGCGACGATGACAGCAAAAACATAAGTAACGCCCCGCAGTAACGGCTCCAAGTCATTGGATATTACATTTTTTCCCGCCCTAGGTCACGAGCGAGTAGCGGTCGATCTCCCATCGCCTGTACATTGAATCTATGCCCAATCCACGCGCCATTTTCTTCGACGTGGGCAACACCCTGCTTTTTCCTAATCGTGCGAAAATGCTGGCTCCGATTGCGCTCGACCGGCATCCCACACTTGGGCAGTGGCAGGCCATCGAACGCCGCACGAAACGTGAATTCGATGAAGAAGTGCAGTCAGGCCGCGTGAATCATGGCTTCTGGTGGAATTTTCATACTCACCTGCTGGAAGAGCTTCGAGAAGACGTCGAACTCCGTCAGGACCTGGTCAAGAATGCGCACAATTCGGCGCTGTGGGATCAGATTGTGCCCGGCACTCGCGAGGCTCTGGACGGCTTCGCCCGATTCTTCCGCATTGCCGTAATCTCCAACGCTGACGGGCGAGTCGGTCGCACGCTCGCTCGCTGCGGCATCGCAGATTGTTTTGAAAGCGTAACGGATTCAGGCAACGTAGGATTCGAAAAGCCTTGCGCGGAAATCTTTGCCGCAGCGCTCGCAACCATCAAAATCCGTCCCGAAGAGAGCCTCTATGTTGGCGACGTGTACTCCGTCGATTATCTCGGCGCCCGCAATGCGGGAATGGATGCCATCTTATTTGACGTGGCCGGCACGTACGATAATCGCGATCTGCCACGCGTGAAATCGCTCGAAGAACTGGGGTCTTGGCTTCGGCGATAGCGGCGCCGCATACCCTGAGACTTCCTGTGACGATTGCAGCTTTGCGTATTCCGTTTTCACTTCTTGTTGATGGGAATGTCGGGGTCGGCATCTTCCAGCAGTGAGGAAATCTTCTTAAGTGGCAGGCTTCAACCTGGCACCCTGGGCTTTGTGGTGATCATTCTTTGTTGGTAACGACGAGGTTACCCTTTTGTTCGCTTTCTGCCAACCGCCAGCCATCCGAAAGAGTGAGTTTCCACCCCGGCCCTTCGACGACGCCCGACTTACCTACCGCATCTTTCGGCGCTTCCACAGCAACTCCGGCAACTTTTTCCTGGTCGCGTTTCATTAGCGCTCCATCGCTTACCTCGAGCACGCCCCAAACGTCCGTCACGCGTAGCGTGGGATAAATAGTGGTGTTCTCGTCGAGCGGAATAACCTGATTGGGATCGAAGCTGAAATTGAATTTTTCCATGGCCTGAAACGTCAGCACAGGACTATCGATAAGCCGCTTCTTGTAGATGTCGAGAGCCGCTTGCCTTTCTTCGGCTTGGCGTGTTTCCGACCAACGTAGCGCGTCTCCGTCGTATTCTGCCGCTCTTGCATTCGCCGCAGCCATTATGTCCTGCGGCAATTTAATCGCATATGTTTGTCTCAATAGTTCCCCTAAATCCGATCTCGCCGTTAATCCTTTTCGCCATGAAGCGCCGGCGAGATCCAGCAACATCCCGTAGGCCGGGCCGCTCACGTAAGCGAACGATCGCGAAAAAGAACTATCATCTGCTGCCGAGCCCAAGCGATTGATGACTGCCTCAGTCGTGGCAGAATCCACCGTGCCGCGAAGTTTGTACCCAGTGTATTCCGCGAGACCTTCGTTCATTTCCAATTCGCGCTCTTCTACCGCCGCCCTCGGAAACAAGGATCGACGCTGCAAACGGAACAGCAACGCATCTTCTGCTGCGCGCTTGCGTTCTAGTGGACGCTGTTCGGGCCGTGCCAGCGCCTGTTGCAACGCGCGCCATTCAAGCTCGAGCCAAATGCGCCCTTGCAGGGTTGCAAGGTGCGCATTGGTTGGATTTGAGCCCGGCAAGCCCAACTCATCCTGCAAATGATGAAAAAGCTCATGCATCATCAGCCGGGCACGCGCTGTGGGACTCGCCGGAAGCGGCCAGATAATCATGGTCCATCTCGTTCCCGCCCAGGTCATGGCTGTATTCGCGGGGTTGACCTCCGGCGGAAGTTCGCCCGCGAAGACGCCGCCCTGCTCTTTCAATCGCGATTCAGCGTCGGCTTGACTGGCGATGACTTCGCGCGTCTGCGGATCTGCGAATATCATTGGCGCGCATAAGTTTTTGCCCCACAACTTGCCCCTGTCGTTCTCGCAAATCGTGCGAGCTTCATCGAAATACTGTTTCGCTTGTGCGAGATCGATGCCCTTCGATTGGGCTGTGGCAGTCTGCGGCCCTATCACTGCAAGACCTGCCAGAAGCACTCCGCGCCTACACATTTGATTAAACATTCTTCGCCTCAATTGGAATTTCCCTTAGCAGTTTTGACATACACGGGCTGTTTTTTTCAACCGCAGAATTAATTTACTGGCCCGGCAGAACCGAGACACACGGTTTTCGCAAAACTGGCGGGATATTTCCGGAACTGCCTCGCGGCATCTGGAGTGCCAGGGCCTTCTCTGCCGCCCAGCGCCGGATCCACGGGTTGCATAAATCTTAAGAAAAGCGTCGTCTACCGGCTAGCATCCACTTGAACTCAGCTTCCCAACGCGAGTACATTTACTTTCCGCGGACCCAGTCTGTTCAGTTTGTCACCGACAGGAGCCAATTTCGATGCGTTATGTCTTCCTTATCGGGATCTTATTCGCTTGTATCGGCGCTCTTTGTTATGCCCAAACAGCGGATGAGTTGATCGCCAAAAACATCGAGGCGCGTGGCGGCCTCGAGAAAATCAATGCCATTAAGACCATCCGCGTCACTGGCAAGATCAAAGGCTTCGGCGGACGGGTTCTGGCTATGAGGCAAGAAAATGCTCGCCCTGATCTCGTCCGCGTAAACACCACCGTGCAAGGCATGACCGCCATTGAAGCCTACGACGGCGCTACCGGCTGGCAAGTCGAGCCCTTCGGCGGCAAAAAAGATCCCGAACTCATGGGCGAAGACTCCCTGCGTGATCTTTTGCTCGCGGCAGACTTCGACGGCCCGCTGGTCGATTACAAAGAGAAAGGAAGTACGGTTGAATATCTGGGACACGATATGGTCGACGGCGACGACGCCCTGCGCCTGAAAGTCACACTCAAGAATGGCGACGTTATCTACGACTATCTCGATCCCGATACTTTCATCGAGATTCGGCGGGAAATCCAACAGTTCATTCGCGGTTCTGTGCGCGAGCGCGTGGAAAGCCTCGGTTCCTACAAGCCGGTCGCTGGGGTCATGTTCCCCTTTGCCATAGCTGCCGGGCCAAGGAATAACCCCGACGCGCAAACTACCACAGTGCAGAAAATCGAGGTGAACGTGCCTATCGATCCCGCTGATTTTGCCGTGCCCGAAACATTGAGGACGGAGGAAAGAAAGTCCGGAATCGTTTCTGTCCACTGAATGATTCGACAGGTTCGAGCAGGTTTCACGGGTTTCCAAGTGCTCGAGACAAATGAAACAAGGCACGCAGTCCTAGGGTAGCCTGCGGCGGCGACGTGCTCCGCTCGGATTGGTTCTTGTAGGTGCGGCAGGAGGGCGGTAGGCGACGGGCGGGCACTCTGGAAGGTGAAGGATGAACATCAAGTGCTGGATTGGTCTGCACGGATGGGAGGGCTGCAGGTGCAGGGCTTGCGGTAGGGTGCGGGACCAGGAACACGACTGGAGCGAGGACTGTGAGGCATGTGCGCGCTGTGGCTCGACGCGCAGCAATCCCCACGCATGGAATGGCTGCACATGTACGGCTTGCAAAACGACCCGTGATGAAGGGCACGAATGGGACGGACCGAAGTGCAGGAAGTGTGGCAATACAAGGGACACTGGACCTGCCTTACTTGCTGCAATTGTGACAGACGACCTGTCCACTTTTTCTGCTCTCGTTGGTAGCAACGTTCCTGCGGGAGCGAACATTCTAACGTTGCGCCCGAAGGATTCGTCCTTCGATGCCCCGATACACTGGGCGGTACGCTACAACAGGCTGTCAATTCTTGAGTACCTAATCAATGGGAAAGCCGACATAAATATCCAAACCAGGACCGAGCAAGGGTACACCGGGGGTGGCGCTACGCCTCTTCTCGAGGCCGTTGAACGTGGAAATATCCCTGTGATGTCGCTGCTGCTGAAATCGGGCGCCAGTGTGCAGCGACCAAATGGTTTTGGGCATACTCCATTACATAGAGCTGCGCATCAAGGTCGGCTAGAGGCGATCCAACTGCTGCTGTCGCACGGCGCCGACATAGAGGCAAGAGACAAAGACGGCGGGTGCCCGCTTCAGAGCGCAGCAAAGGGCGATCAACTTCACGCAGTGAAGGCATTGCTTTCCGCTGGCGCGAATGTAAAAGCAAAGAACAACTATGGAAAAACCGCGGTATGGCTTCACGCAAATAATGTCTCTTCCCCTAATGTCGAGCTGCTCGAAACGCTGTTGGGCGCTGGCGGAGATGCCGCGGAATTGAGAGAGAATTCGGACAAAAGGGTGCAATCCGTATACATGGCCTACATTTCGAAGGCGCGTCAGGCGGGCGGCCTTGCTGCTTCCCCGCGCTGCGAGATCTCGTCTCGACCTCATAGCGATAATACATTCGTCAACGATTGCCTTGGCCACGGGTTGACCGAGGGTTTTGAGCCTCGATTTTATAGGAACATTCCTGCTTTGGTGACGATCACGGAACTCGGGAATCGAGGGGATTATTTGTCAGCTCTCGATAAGCTGGGGACAGTGTGGGACGAGTATAAAGATTTCGATTTTGTATACGCGTGGAAGGCGATCATTCTCGCGAAGCAGGGCGATATCAATCTTGCAACGAGGGTGATCGACGAGGGACTAAGGAATGCTATTAGTAAGACCTATTTATGTGAGCAGCGTGCCAAAATTGAACTCGAAAGAAGCAACGTGAGAGATGCCGTGATGTGGTGGATACGATCCATTCTCTTGCAGCTTTCGATCGGCGATCCGACGCACGAGGGTCCATTCTTATACCTCGGTTACGTAGCGCAGGCCGTTGGTGAAAACACATGCAGGAACAGTTTGTTCGCGATCGTCGATAGGCTGACGCCGGCTGGTCGCCTCGGGGAAGCAGCCACGGGCCGGCTAAACAGCGCTGTCATGCGATCAGATCGTGAGACGAGAAATGACATAACAACCGCCATCAAGCACGTGTGCTCGACCTTTCGAGGCTGAACCCAGCAAGCGGCTTTCACTAAAGAGACCCATGAAACCACTGAAACCTGCGAAGCTTGAAAAAACAACCCGTGAAAAGGACCGGCGATGATCAAAACTCCCGCCCGCAATTCCTGGCAGACCGCTCTGGTGATCTCATTGGTCACGTGTATCCCCGGGCGAGCACAATCTGCGAGCCCTCGCTACGACTCGGCGACCGTTTCCGGCCTCCCGGCACGCAACATCGGCTCGGCCACCATGAGCGGCCGCATCGCTGCGCTCGACGCCGTCGACGAAAAAGGACGCATTACTGTTTTCGTCGGTGCGGCCAGCGGCGGCGTGTGGAAATCAGTCAATGGCGGCACCACTTTCAAACCGGTTTTTGACCGCGAAGACGTGCAATCTATCGGTGCAGTGGCGATTGATCCCTCGAACCCGAAAAACGTCTGGGTGGGAACCGGCGAGTCCTGGGTGCGCAACAGCGTGTCGGTCGGCGACGGGGTTTATAAATCTACCGACGGCGGCGACAACTGGGCCAATGTCGGCCTTAAAGACAGCGAACACGTTGCCAAGATTCTGGTGAATCCCGGCGACAGCAGCAACGTGCTCGCTTGCGCCACCGGCCATCTGTGGGACGACAACGACGAGCGCGGTGTTTTCCAGACCACCGACGGCGGCAAAAGCTGGAACAAAGTTCTCGCCGGGGCCAATGGTTCGAGCGGCTGCGCCATGCTCGCCCGCAGCACGCAGGAGCCGAACACGGTTTATGCCGCTATGTGGGATTTCCGGCGCCAGGGCTGGACCTTCCGCTCGGGTGGCCCTGGCAGCGGTTTGTTCAAATCCACGGATAACGGTGCGCACTGGAGCGAAATCACCGACGCCGGCGCGAAAGGCTTGCCTCCGAAACCATACGGCCGCATCGCTTTGGCCGTGGCGCAGTCCAAACCGAACGTGGTCTATGCCAATATCGAAGCTGAAAAAGGCCGCGGCCTCTATCGCTCGGATGATGCCGGCGCAACCTGGACCAGGCTCGACGCCAGCGCTTTCATGGTCTGGCGGCCGTTTTATTTCGCCAATCTGACCGTTGATCCCCGAAATGAAAACAAAATCTTTAAACCCGATCTCATGCTGCTGTTAAGCACCGATGGCGGGAAAACTTTCAACGACGTCTCCGCCGCTGTGCATGGCGATTTTCATGACATCTGGATCGATGCCAAAAATCCCAACATCGTGATTACCGGCGACGACGGCGGCTTGTGGCGCAGCGAAGACGGCGGCAACCGCTGGAAGCACTTCATGAACCTGCCGGTGTCGCAGTTCTATCACGTGAGCCTCGACAACTCTGATCCTTATCACGTTTACGGCGGCTTGCAGGACAATAGTTCGTGGGTCGGAGATTCCTCGTATCCCGGCGGCATCACCAACTCGCGCTGGGAGAACATGTTCGGCGGCGATGGCTTCTGGATGTTCGAAGACACTTCAGATCCCGATTACATCTACGCCGAAGCCCAGGGCGGAGAAATTGGCCGCGTGAATCGCTATACGCACGAAGGGCGCGGCATCAAGCCGTTGCCGAACTATGGCGAGAAGAAACTTCGTTTCAACTGGAACACGCCCATTCACATGAGCCCCAACGAAAAGGGTACGATTTATATTGGCGCGCAGTTCCTGTTCCGCTCGCGCGATCACGGCCAATCCTGGGACCGCATCTCTCCCGATCTCACCACCAACGATCCTGAAAAACAGAAGCAGGAAGAATCGGGCGGCGTTACCGTCGACAATTCTTCCGCCGAAATGCACACCACGATTTATTCGATTTCAGAATCGCCCAGGAATGGCCAGATCATCTGGGTTGGCACCGACGACGGCAACGTGCAGATCACACGCGACGGCGCCAAGACGTGGACGAACGTAGTGGGCAACGTCAGTGGGCTAGGCAAGTGTTCTTGGGTCTCAACCATCGAAGCCAGCCGCTTCGACGAAGCGACGGCCTACGCCACCTTTGACCGCCATTGGTACGGCGATCTGAAACCTTATCTTTACAAAACTACCGACTACGGCCAAACCTGGACCGCGCTCCCTGCTCAGGAAAACGGCGTTCGCGGCTTCGCACATGTGATTAAAGAAGACACGGTCGATCGCAACGTTCTTTTCCTCGGCACAGAATTCGGGCTATGGATTTCCGTCGATGGCGGCCAGCATTGGGCACAATATAAGGGCTCTGATTTTCCAGCGGTTGCCGTAGATGACATCACCGTCCACCCGCGCGAATCCGATCTGGTGCTGGCTACTCATGGCCGTGGCATCTGGATCATTGATGACATTTCTCCATTGCGCTCCCTCACTCCCGAGCTGCTGTCGAAAGACGCGGCGCTGATTCCTGGCCGGCCCGTAGTTCAATATTTCAATGCTCGTGGCGGATGGTCCGAGGGGAACGAAACATTCTCCGGCCGTCCGCGCCCGTCGGACGCCCAGATCACCTACTACCAGAAAAGCCGACATATCTTCGGCGATTTGAAAATCGAAATCTTCGATCAGGATGGCAAACTCATCGACACGTTGTCCGGGAGCACCCATCGCGGCCTGAACCGCGCCAGTTGGGCTATGCGGATGAAAGCGCCCGAGGTCGCCCCGGCCGCAACTGCTCTGAATGGAGCGCAGCGTGGACCAAAGGTCCTCCCCGGCACTTACACGGTCAAGCTCACCAAGGGAGATCAAACCTATACCGAGCAATTGAACGTCGTAATGGACCCGCGCGCCACCTACACACTCGCCGACCGCAAAGCCGAATTCAATCTCTCCATGAAGATCTACAACCTGCTCGAGCATATGACGTGGGGCGTCGAATCGATCGAGGGTGTGCGCAACGCCGCTAACGCACGAGCCGCGAAGTTGCCAGAAAAAGATCCGCTGCGCAGACAACTTCAGCAGCTAGCCACCGGCTGCGACGCGCTGCGCTCCAAGATCGTCGCCACCAAAGAAGGCGGCATGATTACCGGCGAAGAACGCATCCGCGAACTGATCGGCGAACTCTATGGCAGCGTCACCGGGTACGACGGCAGGCCCACCGATTATGAGGTAGCCCGCACTGAATCCCTCGGCCATGAACTGCAAGACGTGATCGACGATTTCGAGAAACTCACTGAGAAAAACCTGACGGCGATCAACAGCAGCCTGAAGAAAAAGAAGATAGAGACGATCGCAGTGTTGTCTGAGACAGACTGGCAGAAGAGAAAAACTGCACCGGACGAAACCGACGGGGGTGCTGGAATACAGGGATCGGACGAGAGCCTGAACGAGACGGATTAGCTTGATACAACAACCGGCTTCGAGACAATTTAGCACGAACCCGAAAGGCCATACTGAGTGCGCGGCTTAGGAAGCAATGTACGGTCCGTCACAACACATCGAGAAGGCTAAGACCACGCTTCGACTGCCGATTTGCGATAGTTAGAATCGCTTGTTGAGGCAACGATTGCCAACACCAGTTTTGCGTCACTATTGCAGCTTCGCGTACTCCGCTTTGGCCTGCTTCAGGAGGGCGACGTCCGAGTCAGCATCTTTCCAGAGGACAAGATAGGCTTGGTATGCGGCTTTCGCTTTCGCGGTGTCGCCCGCCAGGGCATAGGCGCGGCCAAGTTGCAGATTTGCCAGCGCCCCCGTCACAAAGTTGCCCAGAATGCCCCAGTGATCTAACAGCTTTTGAAACTCGGCCGCCGCCGCGGCGCCATTCCGCTTCTGCAGATACGCTTGTCCACGCAAGTACACCGGGTACAGGGTTTCCTCAATCCCCAGTTCATAAGGAGTTCCACCCGGAATGCGCCCGCCGGCAAACGTTGCGGCTTCCAAAGAGCCAAGCACTTGCTGCGAATTGCCATTGTTAAGCTCGATTGCAGCCGCGAAGTCCGGC
>JASHQM010000198.1 GCA_030039165.1 Candidatus Sulfotelmatobacter sp.
TCAACAATCAAAAATCAGCAACCATCAATTCAAGGTTAAAGTCTTGCCTGAATCTTCCCGGCCAGGGTGCGGAAATCCGACACCCCTTGCAACTCGTAATCAGGCAGCTCGATGTGAAAGTGATTTTCCAGTTTGGTCAGCATATCCAGGGTCTGCAAGCTGTCGATTCCTAGTGTCTTGAAGAAATCGTCATCCGGACGCAGCTTATCGCGCGGCACTTTGAAGTGCGACGCCGCCAGATTCATGACTTCATCGAGGGTCTGGTCCGTTGTCGGCATATTCCCAAAACTCTGGGTTATTTCGAACCACTTCAGCCGAGAAATTTGCTCTTTCCCGAAGCACAGCGTTCGCCGCTCCTACGGCAAATACGGCTGCTTATCTGCGCTCTCTACAAACCTACGCAATCCCGCCTGCACCGCCGGTTGCGCAAACAACTCGCAAAATATGTCGATTTCGCTCCGCAACTCTTCTTGAGGAATCGGCTTGATAAATTTCTTTGCCGCCACTGAGGTCGCGCGGTCGAACTTTCCCAACTGTGCCGCCGTCGCACGCGCCACCCGAAACGCCTCGCCCTCGCCCACAACCTGGCTCACCAGCCCGATCTGCTGCGCTTTGGCGGCGTTGATGCTTCGCCCGGTAAGCAATAAGTCTCTAACGACTCCGTTGCCTAGATCGCGTTTCAGCCGCGGGATTCCCCCGAAACCCGGAATCAATCCAAGCCTCAACTCCGGGAAACAAAACCGCGTCATCTTGTCGGCAACGATCAAATCGCAAGTCAGCGCAAGCTCGAATCCCCCTCCGAAGGTTACGCCATGCACCGCCGCGATCGTCGTCAAAGGGGCCGCATCGATTAGGTTCAGCACGCGGTGAATGCGCTCCAGAAAATCGCGCACTCCCTTGAGCGCGGCATTTTTCTCCATTGCCTGGGAGCGTTCATAGAGCTCGCGCAAATCGGCACCGGCACAAAATCCCGATGACATCTCACTATAAATGATGAGCGCATGAGCCTCGTCTTGATGCTGTTGCAAAAATGTCGCGAACCTTTCCAACTCTGCCAGCGACTGCGAACCCAGCTCGTTGCAAGGCGCGCGATGCAGCGCGAGCTCGATCACGCGCTGCCTGACCGTCCAAGAGAGGCTGGCTCGGGAGCGAGGAGTCTGGCCGCCTTCCCGCATTGTTGCCGCTTTTGTGGTTTCCATTCGCCGAGCGCCTACACTGCGGCCCTCACCGCATACAATTCGTCGATCTGGTTCTTCATTTGCGCGGCAATGGCATCCCGCTTCAGTTTGCCATTTACGGTAAGCGTCCCGCCCTCAATCGAGAATGCCTGCTCGCGTATTACAAACCCGCGCACTTGCTTGTAGTGAGGCAAACCAGCGTTAGCTGAGTCGAGCGCGGCCTGCGCTGTCTCGGGCAAAACGTCTCCGGTTATGATGGCTGAAAGATAGCCTCGGCCATTGCCAATAATCACCACCTGCGAGCTCGCAGGGAGCCGCGTAGTAATTGCGTCCTCAATCGGCTCGGGAGACAGCTTGTGTCCCGATCCCAGCACGATCAGATTCTTGATGCGTCCGGCAATCCGCCAGTTCCCTGCCGCATTCACTTCACCCTGATCGCCGGTATGAAACCAGCCGTCGCGCAACGCTTCGGCCGTTTGTTCGGGACGGTTCCAGTATTCGCGAAAAACATTCGGCCCACGCACTACGATTTCGTCGTTCTCTGCCAGCTTCATCTCCATGCCGAGGATGGCGGGCCCGACGCGTCCGACTTCCACGCGATTCGGGTCGTCCATCGTGCAAATCGCGGTCGTCTCGGTCAACCCATAGACCTGAAGCACACGAATGCCAAGCATCATGAACCAAAGCTGCGTTTCCGTGCTCAACGGCGCCGACCCGCAAATCAGAGCTTTCAGGTTTTTGCCGATCATCTTTTTACGAATCGCAGGAAATACCAGCTTGCTGGCCAGCCACAGCCACACCGCATCTCCAGATTCCGGCTTCCCATCCTGTTTTCGGGACCACGCACCCTTGGCGCGGGAGTAAACCGTGAGCGGAAAGCCGCCCGTCTGCCACAATTGTTCATCCACTGCGCGGCGCATACGCTCGAGCAGCTGCGGCACATTCAGAAAATAATCGGGGCCGACAGTTCGCATGTCATTGGCAATTCTGGTTAAATCAGTATTGATGGTAACCAGGCTTCGCCGCTTCAAAAACGTCAGCAGCGCAATCCATGAGGCGGCAAACGTGAATGGCAGATAATGAAAGATGCGATCCTGCCCTGTCGAGCTTGCCATCAGCTTGCCCAGCCGCTCGGCCGTGCGCTCCAACATGAATGTGACGTTATCGGCGCTGATCACTACACCTTTGGCTTCGCCCGAAGTTCCAGACGTGTAGATGATCCTTACGGTGCTCTGATTGCCCGCCTGCGGGCGCTCCAGTTGCACGCCTTCGACTCCGGCAAGAATCTCGTCGAACAAAAACTGCGGTGCAGCGTCAGTCCAGTTCTGCGTGATCGCGTCACGCAACGCCGCGTCGCCGCAACAGATCATCGCAGGCGCGCAGTCTTTCATCATCCCAATCAGTTCGCCCGGGGCCTGGCGTGAATACAGGGGAACCACGATCAATCCCTCGGCTGTAAGCGCCAAATCGATGGCGACCCAACGAATGCTGTTCGCTGCCAGCAAGCCGCAGCGATCGCCGGGCTTTAATCTTTTTGAGGCAATGAACGTCCGCGCCTTGCGCACCATTTCCAGCAGCTCGCTACCGGTCGCTCCAGTGATTTGACCATCGCGAATTTCTGCGAGGACCCGTACATCCGCGGCCGCTCGCAGCTGCGCGAAGATATCGCCGATAAATGGAATCAATGTGCTCAAGATCTAGTATCGAGATCTGATGTTGAAATCCCGTTTGCCAATCGCGTGTCATGCCGAACCAGGCGAAGGCGCGGTGAGAGCCTGCCCAGAGCGACTGAGCGCAGTGAAGAAGTCGAATGGGAACCGGCTTCAATGGCTCTGTGTCAACTATACGCCGCTACCAATTCCTCCAGCCCGCAGCTCATCGGCGGCAGGTAATCCTCCCAACTCCACTCTCCCCTCCGCGTTTCGAACTCCGGATACCTTCGGCGCACCTCTTCCTCGAAGTACACGCCCATGCGCGCCATCACCTTCAAATTGCGCACCACAGTTCGCGCGATGCCGTCGGCGATCCTCTCGCCCTCGCAACTTAGCCTTTCCAGTGCCGCCAGCAGCTTCTCTTCCAGCTCGGGATCGTCCACGGTCATCAGCAAATCCTGATGGCCGCGCTCGCGCATCAGGTTGCGGATACGCTCATCCATGGTGAT
>JASHQM010000199.1 GCA_030039165.1 Candidatus Sulfotelmatobacter sp.
ATTTTCTTTTTGCCCATGCGAACGGTTTCGATGGTCGCGCGCGGTTCGCCATGTAGCAGGCGTCCGGTGATGGTTTCATCGAACGCGCCCGCAGCGTAAGCGACCATGTAAGGCAATTTTACTTTCGGCGATGGCAGTCCTGTGATTTGTCCCAGCTTGTCCAGAATCTGCTTGAGAGTGAGGTTTTCCCCGCCAAGAATGTAGCGTTCGCCTGTTCTTCCCTTCTCTAGCGCGGCGATATGCCCCTGCGCGCACTCGCGCGCGTCTACCAGATTGAGTCCCGTTTCAACATAGGCGGGAAATTTTCGCTTGAGGAAATCAACGATGATCCGGCCTGTGGGCGTCGGTTTTATATCGTTTTCGCCAATCGGCGTCGTTGGATTCACGATTGCCACGCGCATCCCGCTGCGTCCGGCCTCAAGCGCAATCTGCTCCGCCATGAATTTCGAGCGCTTGTAGTGGCCGATCATGTCGGCAAGTGAAACTGGAGAATCTTCGTCGGCAGGCCGGCCATTACCGGTAAATCCCATGGTCGCGACGCTGGACGTGTAGACCACGGCCTTGACGCCATTCTTCCGCGCGGCCTCGAGAATCGCGCGTGTGCCCTCGACGTTTGAGCGGTACATTTCGTTTGGATCGGTCACCCAGAGGCGGTAATCAGCGGCGACATGAAAGACGGTATCGCAGCCGCGCATGGCTCTTTCGAGCGATGCCCGATCGCGCAGATCGCCGCTGGCAGTTTCGGCCTTCAGACCTTCAAGATTTCTTAGGTTGCTCGTAGGGCGAACGAGCAGACGCAGGTCGGCGCCCTGCTCAACGAGAGCCCGGGCGACGTGAGAGCCGAGAAAGCCGGTGGCGCCAGTGAGGAAGGTTTGCATTATCGCCGCTCTAACTCGATGTGATGCTATAATGTATCACATGGCAAAGGCCTCTGTTCGCGATCTGCGATACCAGTTTCGCAAGGTCGAAGACCTGCTCAATCAGGGCGAAGAAATCCAAATCACCAAGCGCAAGCGGGTTATTGCCACATTGGTCCCTGAGCGCGTGAAGAAAAAGCCCGAAATTCCCGACTACATCGGGCGTCTAAAGCGGATCTATAAAAAGCCGTTGCAGGTTACAGGAGCGGAACTGATTTCTAAAGACCGCGAGAACCGATTTTGAGCACATATGCCGACACAAGCTTCCTGGTCTCGCTTTATGTATTCGATAGTAATTCAGAGCGAGCATCGCAGAGGCTTCGTCAGCTTTCCTTTCCTCTCATACTGACCCCGCTACTGGAAATAGAAATCGCTAATGCGTTCTACTTGCGAATATTCCGCAAAGAATCGAGCCAGGAGCAAATCCAAGCCTCATGGGCGCTATTTCAGAAAGATGTGCATGTAGGAGTCTTCGAACCGAGACCTATCGGTGGCGAAATCTTCTTGCACTCACGTCAGCTTGCGATGCGAGCGACGGCCAGACTCGGCATACGCACCCCCGATCTCATCCATGTCGCCTCAGCGGTTGTTCTAAAGACGCACGAGTTTTGCACCTTCGATAGAAAGCAGGCAATCGTGGCTAGGTCAGAAGGGCTTGTGGTGCGAACAAATTAGGATACTAGCATTCCGGCAGAATTAACCACCCTTCTCCATCACCTTCTGATACGTGGTCAGGGCCAGCAGCGGGAAGTACTGGCTATACAGGTGATACTTCAAATAGAACACTCGCGGGAAGCCGGTGCCGGTGAAGAATCGCTCATTCCAGGAACCATCTTCCTTTTGCATGCGCAGCAGGTAAGCGATGCCACGGGCCACGGAATCACTGCGCGTGTCGCCGACGGCCAGCAGCCCAAGAATCGCCCACGCCGTTTGTGACGGAGTGCTGTCGCCCTGGCCGCGCAATGTCGGGTCGTCGTAAGAACCTACGGTCTCGCCCCAACCTCCATCGGAGTTCTGCACCATGCGCAGCCACTCGGCCGCCTGCTGCACCATCGGCTCGTGGCTGTCGACGCCGATCGCTTCCAGTCCTCGCAGCACCAGCGCTGTGCCGTAGATATAGTTCACGCCCCAGCGGCCGAACCAGCTTCCATCCGGCTCCTGCTCCTCGCGGACGAATTGAATGGCGCGCTTCACCGCGGGATGGTTCTGGTCGTAACCGTAGATCGCCAGCATTTCCAGAATACGGCCGGTGATATCGACCGTCGGCGGATCGAGCATGGCGTTGTGGTCGGCGAACGGGATGTACTGGAACACCATTTTGTCGTTGTTCTTGTCAAATGAAGCAAAGCCGCCGTTCTTGCATTGCATGGAAAAAATCCAGTCGATGGCCCGTTGCACCGACTCGCGCTGGTAGCGCCCGTTGGAATGCTCGACCTGGCTCAGCGCAAGACAAACCATGGCGCTATCGTCCACATCAGGATAGAATTCGTTGTTGAACTCGAAGTACCAGCCGCCGGCCTTGCCCTTTTTGTTCTTGAATTGCCAGTCGCCGGGCGTACGCACCTGTTTTTGCAAAATCCAGTCGGCGCTCTTCACCATCCGCGGATCATTAGCCGGAACTCCCGCTTCCCCTAGCGCAAACAGAGCATACGCCGTGTCCCACACCGGGGACATGCAGGGTTGCATGCGGAAAGTATCTTTTTCTTCGATCCCAAGTTTCTCGAATTCGTCGAGCGCGCGAATCACCTGTGGATCGTCGAGCGAATATCCCTGGCAGCGCAGCGCGATGATCGCGTTCAGCATGGAGGGATAGATCGCACCCAACCCATCGCTCATTTCAAAGCGTTCCAGCATCCATTTCTCCGCCTTCTTCAGCGCTATCGAGCGCAGCGGCCGGATGTGAACCCGCTCGAACCAATGCGTCAGCCGGTCAAGACAGAGGAAAAAGTTGCGCCATGAGACCAGCTTCTTCGACCAGCGCAAGTGCATGTGTGACTTCAACATCCCGCCCACAAAGAGCTCTTCCACGCCCCATTCGCGCGGAATCTTTTTGAACGGCTTTTTCGCGTAGCAGATCGAAAGCGGCACCAGAATCGCGCGCGACCACGAGGAGATTTCGTAAATGTTGAACCAGAACCACTTGGGAAACAGCACGATTTCCGGAGGAATAGCGGGAACCGCATCGTAATCGTACTGCCCGAAGAAGCACAGATAAATCTTGGTGAAGGTGTTGACTTCCACTACGCCACCGAGTTCGAGAATCTTCTTGCGCGCCCGCTGAAGAACCGGATGATCGGCCGTATATCCGGCCAGCTTCAGCCCGAAATACGCTTTCACCGATGCGCTGATATTCGAAGGCCCGCCCTCGTAGATGCTCCATCCGCCGTCTTCATTTTGGTGCTGAACAATCCAGTTAGCCGCTTTCCGAAAACGCTCCGGATCGCCCGTTCCCAGCAAAGTGTGCAGAAGGATGTAATCCGACTCGAGCGTGCTGTCGGCTTCGAGTTCACCGCACCAGTAGCCTTCTTCATGCTGCGCAGCGAACAGCCGCTTGCGGGCGCCATCCACCGCGGCGCGCACGCGAATGGCCAAATCGTCGATTTTGCCGAAGTGAAGTTGCGGCCCTGAAGCTATATGAGAGTTGGGCGAGTTGGCATCCATGCAATGATTTCCTGTTTACCTTGCGCCTCCGCCCATCGCTTCAATCCGCAGTCGCACTGGCCGGCGCCGCCGCAATCGCTTCCACAATTTCCGGCGGCAGCCCGAAGCGCACATTTTCTGGCATCACTTCGAGCTCCTGCACATTGTCATACCCTTTGGCGGAAAGAAACCTTATTGTCTCCTCGACCAGGCATTCCGGCGCCGATGCGCCGGCGGTGAGCGCGATTGTGTTTACGTCTGACAGCCAGCCAGATTCGATGTCCTTATAGCTGTCGATTAGATGCGCATTGGTGCCCAGGTTGCGCGCGACCTCAACCAAACGGTTGGAATTGGAACTGTTCTCCGATCCCACCACCAGCAGCAGATCGGACTCCGAAGCCACTTCTTTCACCGCGACTTGCCGGTTTTCCGTGGCATAGCAAATATCCTGCGCAGCCGGTCCTTTGATGTTCGGAAATTTTTTCTTCAGCGCGGCGATAATGTCTTTGGTTTCATCCAGGCTGAGCGTGGTTTGTGTGAGATAAGCAACCCGGTCAGGATCCGGCACCGTCAACGATTCTACTTGTTCGGGGTTACCTACAACCTGCGTCACCAGAGGTGCCTCGCCCAAAGTTCCAATCACCTCGTCATGGTCGTGATGGCCGATCAGGATGAGTGAATAACCTTCCTTGGCAAACTTCACAGCTTCCACGTGAACCTTGGTGACCAGCGGGCAGGTCGCATCGATCACCCGCAGGCCGCGCCGCGCGCTATGTTCGCGCACCTCGGGCGACACTCCATGGGCGCTGTAGATGATGCGCTCGCCATTCGGGACTTCATCTTCACTGTCGACGAAAATGGCGCCCTTGCCGCGCAACTCGTCCACGACAAAGCTGTTGTGCACAATCTCCTTGCGCACATAAATGGGCGGCCCAAAAGCCTCGAGCGCAATGCGCACCACGTCAATCGCCCGCACCACCCCGGCACAAAAGCCCCGCGGCTTAAGCAAAAGCAGCTTCTTTGGCTGATTCTTCCGTGACACTCAATCTCCTGTTTTATCGGCACCCACTTCGTACTTGTAAGATGCACAATCCGGTCGGAAATGTGCAGTCTTAGCCTACATGAATCTCAAAAAGGACAGTTACTATTAAGCTATCGGAAAGAGCCTCGATGGTCAACGTAAGCGGCTGAAAGGTCGAGGACTAGCAGCGAAAGGTGGTTTCCAGGTGGCGAACGGAGCAGGATTTACCCGTTCGCCTTGATCATCTGCTCGGCATGTTTGCGCGAGGTCTCGGTCAGCTTTGCCCCGCTCAACATGCGTGCTACTTCCTCCGTGCGCTCTTCTCCCGAGACCGGGCGAATAAGCGTGCGTGTGCGCCCGCCCGAGATTTTTTTCTCGATCAGATAATGGTGATCGGCGAAAGTGGCAATCTGCGAAAGATGCGTCACACACAGAACCTGATTTGCCCGCGCCAGCGCTTTCAGCTTCTTGCCCACAGCTTCAGCAGCACGGCCGCCTATGCCGGTATCGATTTCGTCAAATACCAGCGTTCGCTGAGAGTTTGCCGCTGTGCCGGCACCGGATCCCTTGCCCAGAGCGCCCGACAGGCCCTGCGTGCCCCACCCGGAACCTGCCCTGGACGGAGTCGAAGCGCGGTTTTTGCGAACCGTAGGATCCGCTGCATCGAGCCCGGCCTCCACGCTCACCTTCAACGCCAGCATCACCCGCGACAACTCGCCGCCCGAGGCAATCTGTTCCAAGGGCCGCAGCGGCTCGCCCGGATTGGTGGCGATCATATAGACGACCTGATCCATTCCCTCCGCTGACCAGTTCCTTTCTTCCTGGCTGTTCGTCAGCTCAATGCGAAAAACAGACTTCATAGCCAGATCGTTGATTTCCGCTTCCACCAGCTTCTCGAGCTTGCCCGCGGCCATCTGTCGTTGCTTGGAAAGCGCTCGCGCTTTCCGCAGATATTCTGCCGCCGCTTGCGCCAGATCCGATCGCAACTGACGCAAAATCTCGTCTTTGTTTTCAATCTCCGAAAGTTTGCCGGCGACCTCCTCGCCAAAGCCAATTACATCTTCCAGGGTCGGCCCGTATTTGCGTTTCAAGCGGTCCAGCAGCGCAAGCCTGTCTTCCACTTCCGACAAATGTTCAGGCGAGGCCTGAATCCCTCCCGCGTAGTCGCGCAGCGTAGCCCCAACATCCTCAATGCTGATGCGAGCGCTTTCCAGCGCGGATTGCGCCTCCTGGAATTTCGGCTCATAGCGCAATAACTCTTCGATCTGTTTCTGCGCCGCCCGCAGCGATGCCGAGGTCGACGCATCCCCCTCATACAGCAAATCGAACGCGTGCATCGCTGTGTTGTAAATCTTCTCCGCGTTGGCAAGCACGCGTTTTTCCGTTTCCAGCCGCTCGTCTTCGCCGGCTTGCAGCTTCGCTTCTTCGATCTCGCGCTTCTGGAAGAGCCACAAGTCCACCAGCCGCAACGTGTCCTGCTCGCCCTGCTCGAGTTCTTCGATGCGGTCGCGAATCGTCTTCCACTCTCTGTAGGCTGCACCCAGCGGTCGTAGCTCGCTGCCCGAGAACGCGTCGAGCAGTGCCAGACGAGACCCCGCGTCGAACGACAACAGAGACTCGTTCTGCGCGTGAACGGTCGCCAGGTGCGGCGCAAGCTGGCGCAACACGGCCACCGTGGCTGACTGATTATTCACGAACACCCGGCCTTTGCCGGAGGCGGCAATCTCCCGCCGCAGAATCAGCGAGCCATCGAAGTCGTCTTCACTTAAGCCATTGCTCTCCAGCAGCTTCTGAACGGATTCACCGCTCGAGCCTACGCACTCAAAGACCGCAGAAACCACCGCCCGCTCGGCCCCGCCACGGATAATCTCGGTGGATGCTCTTTCGCCCAGCAAAAGCGCTAGAGCATCGATCAGAATGGACTTCCCCGCCCCGGTTTCACCAGTAAGAATGTTTAACCCCGCGGCGAACTCTACCGCCGCGTTGTCCACAACGGCATAGTTTTCCAGCCGTAACTCGATGAGCACAAGTCCTCGGCAAACGAATGGAGTTTTGCGCAGCATAGCATGAAAAGGAAAACGGAAAACCAGGCCGAGTCTGTTGGAAAAAGCGTAGGACTCGCCGCCACCGTGCGCCACGTATAGTGACGAATTATCTCCGCGGCCGTTTCTGCAGGTTCGATGAGGTCCGGGTGTTGATGTTTCGGATGCACAGCCTCAATCGCGAGCTTTCCTCATCTATAATCGCCCAAGGGAATCCCCAAAAATCCAATGTCATCTTATTTTTTGTCGGCATTTTTTGTTGGTGGCGATATTGTTGAGCTGGTTTCCAGTACCGGACCGGTAGCCAAGTTTGTCCTGCTTACCTTGTTAGCCTTTAGCCTGCTTTCCTGGGCGATTATTCTCACCAAATGGAGCCTGCTGCGCCGCGCGCGCATGCAAAGCGGACGTTTCATTCGCGCCTTCCGCAAAGCCCAGCGATTGCAGGATATTGCCACTGTCGCCGATCAGTTTCGTCCCAGCCCGCTGGTCGGCGTGTTTGAAGGCGGCTTTCAGGAATACAAGCGGCAACTTGTCGGACCCACTGCTTCTCTCCGCAGCCTGACCGCCGTTCAGCGCGGCATGCAGATTGGAGCCTCGGAAGAAATCACCCGCCTTGAGCGCAACGTGCCTTGGCTGGCTATCACCGCCGCAGTTACGCCGTTTATCGGCCTGTTCGGCACGGTTTGGGGCATCATCGACGCCTTTCATGGGCTGGGAACCGCCGGGGGCGCAACCCTGCGCGCCGTCGCTCCCGGCATCTCCGAAGCTCTGATCACCACTGCGGCCGGCCTTGCCGCTGCCATTCCTGCCGTAATCGCCTATAACCTCATCGGCAATTCCATCCGCGTGTTCGCGGCGCGCGGCGACGATTTCGCGCTCGAAGTTCTCAACGCCATCGAAACTATCCAGACGCACTCCGCGGCCGAAGTGAGGCGGTAATGGCATTTACAACTTCCAACGGCCGCACGCAATCTGCTCTCGCCGATATCAACATCACTCCATTGGTCGATGTGGTTCTCGTCCTTCTGATCATCTTCATGGTGACTGCCCCCATTCTCCAATCGGGGATCGAAGTCAACGTGCCCAAGACCCGCACCGTGAAAGAAATCACGGAAGAACGGCTGGTCATTACGATTAATAAAGATCAGCGTGTATTCCTGGGCAACGATGCCATCAACATCAACCAGATACCCACCCTGCTGCGCCAGAAGATTCGCGATCCCCGCAATCAGTTCATCTTTGTCCGCGCCGACGAAAACGTGCCCTTCGGCGCCTTCGCCACTGTCATGGACGCAGTAAAGCAGGCGGGCATCACTAACATCAGCATCGTCACCCAGCCGCTGGAAAGCAATGCCGCAAAACGCTGAAATTTTTTTCGAACATGAACACTGGGGACGCGCCCTGGCGTGGTCCCTCGGCTTTCACCTGGCGGTGACCGGATTCATCATTCTCTACGCCACATTTTTTACCGGCGCGCATGGTGAAGGCTGGGGATCGGGCGGCGGCGGTTCCGCCATCGGCGTCACACTCGTAAGTTCCGTTCCTTTGCCAGCGAACCCCGCGCCGGCACAAAATGTCTTAGCCAACGAATCCAAGGGCCTCACGCATTCGCAGCCCAAGGTCGAAGAGAAAGAGCCTGACGCCATCGAGATCCAGGGTAAAAACGCAAAAATCAAACCCAAGAAACCGCCAACGCCGACCAAAGCCAAACCCAAGCCCGAACCCGAACCGGAAACCAATCAGGTCGCATTCGGCGAAGGCGGCCCGGTCAGCGGTCCTTATGGCACCTTCGACGCAGGCGGCGCCAAAGGCGGATTCGGCATCTCGGGTGGCGCGGGCGACTTCGGCACCCGCTATGGCTGGTACGTGCAGGTCATTCAGCGCAAGGTTTCAGAAAACTGGCTGAAATACGAGGTCGACCCGCGCATCACCAGCGCCAATCGTGCCTACGTCACATTTGATGTCGCCCGTGACGGTCATCCCTACGATGTCAAGATCGAGCAATCGAGCGGCGTGCCCTCGCTCGACATTTCCGCCGTCCGCGCCATTCAACGCATCGACACCTTCGGCCCACTGCCCTCCGACTACAGCGGAAACAAGATTTCCGTCGAGTATTGGTTCGATTACAAGAAATAAAAAATTCATCCATAACATGCAACCAAACCCGAGCTTCATCATCTCGACTTAGTTAGCGCCTTGCGTGCTAGTTGCACGTATACTATTTGCCTACCCAAACATTCGCAGTTCGCTGGAGAAGGTGACATGAAACTAATTTGCATCGCTCTCGTCGTGTTGTCGCTGGCCGCATTTGCCATCGCGGTTGAGGATGTTGCCGAAGCCACGCACGGAACTATCACAAAGATCGACAAGTCTGCTAAGACCCTCGCCATCAAGACCGCAGATGGAACTGAGCACGTATTTCATTGGACCAAGGAAACCACCGTTCACGGCGTTCGCGCCTCCGATGCCGCCGCTGAGGATTCGTGGCACGGACTGAAGGAGGGCAGCGAAGTCGTGGCCCACTCAACTACGCGCGGCAGCGAAGATACTGCCCTCGAAGTCGACAAAGTAGGAGACAACGGCCTCAAGAAAACCGAAGGCACCATCAAGGAAATTGACCGTGGCAGCAAGAAGCTGGTGGTGGAAACTGCCGATGGCACCGAGCATACCTTCCGGCTCACCGATCATGCGGCGGAAGATTCCGGAAAAGAACTGGTTTCGGGAACTGCAAAAGGCACGAAGATTGCCGTTTACTCGACACAAGAGGCCGGCAGAAAAGTCGCCCACTTCTTCGAGAAAATCTAGTACGTCGCTCCGTCGAGCTCGCAAAGTCGAGGCATCCGCCTGGTTACGCCGGATAAGGATTAGAGCTTGCTTATCAAAACATATCGGAGTACGATATTGTCGTTCATAGGATGTATCTTTTCGTTTCCGAGTAGCGCATTCAAAAAGATGCACTTAAGAGTTATAGCGGTGTCTCCGGCCGCCCCGACGCGTTTACATTTTCCCAGCGCCCTGATCTTCGCGCTCTTTGTTCTCTGCGCACCTGCCCCACAGTCTCAAGCCCAGGACTGGGTGCGCACAGGCACCGATCTTGGAGTCGCAAAAGTTCGCCTCGCCGTTCCCGATTTCAAGCCGTCCACGAATGATCCTCAGAACACCGCTCTGTTGAAGACCTTTAATGACACGTTCTGGGACGATCTCGACAACTCGGGCGTGGTGGAACTGGTTTCTAAGAGCTTTTACCCGCTGCAAACTCCCGCTCAGCCGCCGGACGTCACCTTCCAAGCCTGGAACGCTCCCCCGCCCAACGCGGCCATGCTGGCTTTCGGAAATCTTGGCGTGGCGAATGGCAGGCTTACGGTTTTGGGTTGGCTTTACGATGTCAAGAACACCCAGTCGCCGCAGATTCTGGGCAAACAGTACACCGACGCTGCCAGTGACGATGCGGCGCGCGTGATTGCTCACAAGTTCGCCGACGAAATCATCTTCCGTCTCGGCGGCGGCATTCCCGGCATTGCCGAAAGCAAGATTTATTTCGTGAGCGACCGTTCCGGCCACAAGGAAATCTGGGTAATGGATTACGACGGCGCCAATCAGCGTCAACTCACGCACCAGGGGTCCATTTCTCTTTCTCCGCGCATCTCGCCCGATGGCACCCGGCTCGCCTTTAGTTCGCTGAGCAAAAGTGGGTGGGACATCCTTATGTTTTCCACCGATTTGAATCGTCTGGTCACGTTTCCTCACTTCGGTGCCACGAATCTCTCGCCCTCATGGTCTCCCGACGGTACCAAACTGGCTTTTTCTTCCTCTCGCACCGGTGACTCCGAGATTTATCTTTGTGACCCCAACGGTGCGAATCTTCATCGTATGACCGCCAATAAAGGCCCCGATGTTTCTCCCGCCTGGAACCGCAAAACCGGCGCGCAAATCGCTTTCGTCAGCGGGCGCACCGGGTTGCCGCAGGTCTACACCATGGAGGCCGATGGCACCAACCAGCAGCGCTTGACCGATCAGGGATACGCGGTCTCGCCAAATTGGTCGCCCAACGGTCAGTTTCTTACCCTGGCGTGGATTCGCAAATATGGACCCGGCGAGCCGGGATCTTCCGACATCTACCTCATGGATATCGCTAGTCAGCGCTGGGTGCAGCTCACCCATGACGGCGGTCACAATGATTTTCCTTACTGGTCGCCCGATGGGCGGCATATCGTTTTCCAGTCCAGCCGCAGCGGCCGCGAACAGATTTGGATGATGTTGGCCGACGGTACTAAACTGCATCAATTAACTTTCACAGGACGCAATACCCAACCCGACTGGAGTTGGAAATAAACACTTCGTCTTTTCAAAACGGTTTTTCGGTCGCAGGAGGAATCAAAGTGGAGAGGAAGAATATGAAGCTTCAAACTCTGAGGACAGTCGCAACCGTTGCATGTCTGGCCGCCATTTTAATGCTCGGCGCATGTAAGAAGAAAGCGGCTCCGCCGCCGCCACCCCCGCCCCCGCCGCCGCCGGCTCCCACCGCCTCGATTTCCGTGAGCCCGGACACCATTCAAACCGGTCAGTCGGCAACCCTCAGCTGGCAAACCTCCAATGCCACCGATGTTTCCATTGACGGCATCGGCGCAGTTCAGCCCAGCGGATCGCAGCAGGTAAGCCCGACCGAGTCGACCACCTATCATTTGACCGCGAAAGGCGCAGGCGGAACGCAGGAAGCCACCACTCGCTTGACGGTCACACAGCCGCCTCCGCCTCCGGCGCCGGCGCCTTCGCCCACGGACGAAGACCTGTTCGGGCAGAACGTCAAGGACGTTTATTTCGACTACGACAAGTCTGACGTTCGTCCCGACCAGCAGGGAGCGATTCAGGGCGACGCGCAATTCCTCAATGAGCACACTGGCATCAACTTCCTGATTGAGGGACATTGCGATGAACGCGGCTCGATCGAGTACAATCTGGCCCTTGGTGACCGGCGTGCTCAGTCGGCAAAGAACGCTCTGGTTGCAGCTGGAGTGAATGCCAGCCGCATCAAGACCATCAGCTACGGCAAGGAAAAGCCGTTCTGCATGGAGCACACCGAGGCTTGCTGGCAGGAAAACCGCCGCGGTCACTTTGTTTATCAGAAGTAGCTGAGTACTGGCTGTTGTCAGGGGCGGAACCTTCGCCCCTGACCTTCACTTTTCGCGACAAATCTTGCTGTCCGCGCCGCATCAATCCATCTAAAATGGATCGAGGGGAGTTACGCCTATGACACCACGACGCTATTCCGCTCTGCTCGCTTTGCTTTCCCTGCTCTGGCTCACCCTGGCTCCCGCCTGGGCCGCCAGCAAAGACATGATTCAATTACAAACCCAGGTTCAGCAGCTGCAGGAGCAGATGACCGCCATGCAGCGCAGCTTCGACGAGCGTATGGGCGTCATGAAAAATCTGGTGGAGCAGGATACCGACACCGTCAACAAGCTCGCCAACTCGATTGCCGCCCTGCAAGCCAGCCTGCAAAAACAGCAGGGAGACTCGGCGGCGCGTGTTGATCAAGTCTCGGGTCAGATCCAGGCCTTCAACGACAGCATTGACGAATTGAAGGCCCGGCTGGCCAAAGTCAGCAAGCAGCTCGACGACATGCAGTCGTCGCAGCAGAGCCTGGCCGCCCAGCAGGCGCAGCAACAGGCTCAGCAACAGGCCGCCGCCCAGGCGCCGCCGCCCGATGTGCTGTACAACAACGCTTTGCGCGACTATAACGGCGGCAAGAATGACGTCGCCACGCAGGAATTTTCCGATTACATCAAGTTTTATCCCAATACTGATCTCGCCGGAAACTGCTACTTCTACCTCGGCGAAATTCAGTTCCGCCAAGGCAATTACCAGCAGGCTGCACAGAACTATGATCAGGTTCTACAGAACTTTCCCAGCGGCACCAAAGCCGCATCCGCGCAACTAAAAAAGGGATTTTCGCTGATCGAACTGGGCAAGCAGGAAGATGGCGTCGCCGAACTGCGGCATGTGATTCAACGCTATCCCAAGTCGAATGAGGCCCTGCAAGCGCGCGAGCGCCTGCGCAAGCTCGGTGTGACCAGCCGGTCCGGCGAATAGGCCTTACCTATATGTAGTTTTCCTGGAGTAGGAGGTTTCGTCATGCCCAACAGCCCTCTTAAGAACGATCCCGACCGCGGCAAAGGTGCGGTCGATGCTGAGGAACATCAACACGACGGTAATCTGGCCCTCTCCGAGCAACTCGGTCATCGCGATCAGGATCCGCTGATTAAGGGGGCGGATACTGATTTCCCCGAGCCGGGAGAAAATCCGGAGCATTCGGGTGAGCCGCAGAGGAAAGCTAAGTAATCAGGAAGAATCTAATAAATTGGGGATTGCCCCTGCAATATCGCCCTTACTCTAGATCGCCATCGCCCCCACTTCTTTTTCCACTTCAATGGTATCGACCATCACGATGGCGTCCCAAGGACAACCATCGAGGAAGCAGCCGTCAGGCCCTTTGCTGAGGCACTTCTTGCACCCGATGCAAAGGATGGGGTCAATTTGGATGCGGCCAAACGGTGGATGATCCTCGTCCGGCACCCAAAACATGCAATCTTCCA
>JASHQM010000200.1 GCA_030039165.1 Candidatus Sulfotelmatobacter sp.
CCCGTCTGATTCTCATACCCCGGAAACACTTCCCTCAAATTCTTATTCCCCATGTGCTGCGCAACCGCCTCTCCAAGCACCTGGCGGAAATCCGTGGTCAGCGCCAGATCGCGGCCTTCATAAAGCTGCGACTGATCGAGGCCCGGCCAGCGCCCGTATACGTTGCCGCCCTTTACCGGCCCGCCCAGAACGAACATGACATTCGCGTGTCCGTGGTCGGTTCCGCGGTTGCCGTTTTCGCGCGCGGTGCGCCCGAATTCCGACATGGTCACAATCACGGTATCTTCCCCCAGATCGCCGAGATCGGTCCAGAACGCCGCCAGCGACTGTGAAAAGTCGCGTAGCACATTTGCGATCTGTCCTTCGGTCGCGCCTTCGTTCACGTGATGGTCCCATCCGCCAATATCGGCAAACGCCACCTGCACACCCAGATTCGCCTTGATTAGCTGCGCGAGCTGGCGCAGGCTGTCCCCAAAGCGACCCTTGGGATAATCGGCTCCCGGCGCAGGCTTATATTTCCCGGGATCGGCCGACCGCAGCATCTTCACCGCGTCAAACGTTTCTTCGCCGGTGCCGTGCAGCACCGCATCGGATGAGTGGTCATACATGGCTTCGAACGCGGTTGCAACCGGCGATGACTTCGCATTGCGCCCGCCGACCGTGAAGTCGTTGATGTTATTCATCGCGATGGCCGGTTCAGCGCCGCTCAGAATGCGCGGAATCGACGGCCCCATGGCAATCGCCTGAAACGGCGATCTCTGGCCACTCACGGGCAGCTCGCGCAGCGAGCGGTTCATCCATCCATCTTCCGTCGATTTCACTCCCGGCGTTCCCGCTTCCATGAAATCCTGCGCGTCGAAATGCGAGCGCGTAGGATCGGGCGAACCCGCCGCGTGAACAATGGCCAGATGCCTCTGCGCCCACAACGGCTGAAACGACGCGAGCGACGGATGCAAGCCAAAAAATCCGTCGAGATCGATCACCGTCTTACGCGGAATGTTGATGCTCGGCCGCATCGCATAATATTGCAGCTCGGCGTGAGGAACGACGATATTTAAGCCGTCGGCCGCGCCGCGCTGGAAGATAACAACCAAGCGTTTTGTGCGCGCGCCAGTTTCGGCCGCGCCCATGGCCGCGCGCGCCAGGAAACTCGGCACCGCCGCCGTGCCTACGACTGCCAGCGCGCTGTTGCGAATGAATACTCGACGTGTGATCGACATATGTACTCCGCCTAACTAATAGCCTCGGCTACCTCCTCTGAAACTCCGGCGAACCCAGCAGTAATCCCGCAATCGTATTTTTGCTGTCGTTCTTCGTGCTTTGAATCTGCGCCACAATCGAGTCGTGGGTCTGCTTCGATACGCCCCCAGCGACCAGGCTGGCTTCCAGCGTCGCAAGCGCATCGCCGGGATCCGTCGGCGCCGAAGCGTTCCCCGCTACCTGCGTGGTGTCTACTCTTACGCCCTTAATCTTCCCATTCGTCAACGCCAGCGCGAAGTTCATGCGGTTCAGCAGAGCGGACGAACTCACCCAGGTCTCGCTTTTCATCGAATATCCCGTCGGCGGCTGCGCGCCGTACAAAGGCATCCCCATATTTGCAAGTTGCCGGGTCAGAGGCAAAGCATCATCGACCTCCGCGCCCGTGGCTCGCACCGCCGACACCACAAATTCCAGCGGCGTTTTCACCTTGGCGCGGTAGCTTGCCTCATCCCAAAACTCCGGCGAGTGAAACAACGTCTCCAACACCTCGCGAATGTCGCCCTTTTTCTTGAGGAACGTTTTCGCCATGCGATCGACCAGCGCAGGCGGAGGATCATCCGAAACAAACCGTTCCGCCAGCTTCAGTGAAATGAAGTGTGCGGTCTGCGGACTCGTCGCCAGCCGATGCAGTAGTTCCAGACCCTCGCCCTCGCCTTTCTCCTTGATCTTGTGCCCGAGTACAAATTTTGGTCCTGGCTCGTGCATGCGCGGCTCAAACTTGAAGCCTCCGCCTTCTCCGGGCTTATCGATCGTCCATCCAGTGAAGACTTTCGCGGTTTCCGTGACGTCTCTTTGAGAGTAACCGCCGTCCACGCTCAGCGTGTGCAGTTCCAATAATTCGCGGCCATAATTTTCGTTCAATCCGCTGGAACGCTTGCCCGGGTTCGCGCGAGGCGGAAAGCGCCGCCCCCGCGGACCAGGATTCAGCGGCAATCCCAGTGCCTGCGGCGAGTGCGGCCCCACGCTCAAAAAATTGTCCAGATAAAACAGCATGGCCGGAGACTTTGCCGTCGCCACCAGTAAATCCTCAAACTTGCCGAGCACGTGCGGGCGAATCACATCCCGCTCATAGCTTGTAAGCATGATTCGGTCAAGGCCTTTATCGATGAACACGTTGAAGTGGTTGAACCAGAAATCGGTCATCACCTCTTCCAGCTGCCGCTGGCTGTAGATGGCGCGCAACAACTTTGCCTCTGTCAGTTCGCTTGTCACCGGCGTCGCTGGATTATTCATCGCTAGAAGGGTCTCTTTTTGCGCAGGATTCAGTCCCTCGAGAAATATCTGCCCCTTCCCTCCGCGCAACTGGTTCGCAAAGATGTACTGCGCCTCGGGCGCCATGCTGAGAATCTTCTTATACCGCTCGTCAGGAGGAAGGCTAGGTAGTTGTTGCACGTCCAGATCGGTGTACAGTTTTCCTTCCCGCAGGCGCGCCTGTTCTTTTTCTTCAGGCGTCAGCCTCGGCGGCGCGGCCATGCTGGCGTCGTTGTCATCTTTCGTGCCGCTCATCGCGTCGGGCGCAGCCGAGTTCATCATCTCTTTGTTCTTGCCTGGCTCGTCTGCCTCCGCATCCGGAGCCTTGTTCGTCATAGACGAAGCGTCGCCAGCACCCTGTTTGTCCGCGCTGGCAGCTTGCGCTTGCTTGCTGATCTGCTCTTGCAGTTCCTTGCGCTCTTCCCGGCGCGCGATCTGCACTTCAAAAATCGCTCGCCGCGCCGGATCCGACGGCATCGCCTTCTTGCCGCTCGCTACCTGATTGATTTCCTGCTGATCGGGAAAATTCTCAGCAATCTCGCGCGTGCTCATGCGGAGAATTCGAAAAGGTTCCAACCGTGCATTCAACGCGTTGTCGTCGATTTTTTCCGGATGCAGTTGCAGATCGATCCAGCGATCGACTCCCATCGCCATCACTGCCTCCACATCGCCTGGCCGGGGTCCGAAGGTCAGACGATTCAACGCGTGCAGCGCGCGCTTCTGATCGTCCGGTTGTGCGGTAGGCTTGTCCTTCCTCCCGGCCATCACGCGCGGAACCGTACACATCAGGCTCACACACAATACAGAAGCTGCAAATCTGCTGCGGCCCAGGCGCATGAAAGCTCCGGTCGGAAGAGGAGACAAGTTGTCCCTATTATCAACCCGGATAGAGAAAAAAGGTTGCTGGGGTGGTTACCGGTGGAACGTCGCAAAACACAGCAACCTGAACTACAAGCCGGAACCCCGACTCCTTGTCACCCCAGTTCCGCTCAGGTCAAATATGCCTTGCCCTTCGAAACCTTGTGTTGCAGGCTTGCCGCGAGATGATCTACATCCGCAGGCGCAATATTCACCGCAATGCGGTCGGCCAGCAACGGCGTTCGATTGCTTCCCACCGCGTCCCGCCGCACCTGAATCAACAGTGCCTGCACCGCTTCTGCATCGTACTTCTGCGGGGTCATTTTGATCAGATCGCTCAGTGCACTGCCCAGCGGCAGCGATTCTCTATAGGGGCGCACGCTGGTCATGGCATCGAACGTATCGGCCAGCGCCATGATGCGCACCGGCATCGCCAACTCCTTTCCATCCAGCCCGTCGGGATAGCCCGATCCGTCGCAGCGCTCATGGTGCCAGCGAACGCACTCGTGAACTTTCGGCCAGGGAAACTGCACGCTGCTGACGATTTGATGGCCTACCACCGTGTGGTCTGCCATTTCGCGAAACTCTTCCGGGTCTAGTGCCGAGGGCTTGCCGAACAGTCGCCGGTCCACGGCCACTTTTCCGATGTCATGCAAGTAACCTGCGCTGCGCAATGCCGCCACCTCACCGGCCTCGAACCCCATTGCCTCCCCGATCGCCGCAGCATAGCGGCCAACCCGCAGCGAGTGGCCATGAATGTTCACGTGTTTCACATCGATGGCCGTGGCGAACGCTTCCAGTGCGGTATCGTAAAATCCGTGTAGCGATGCCATCAGGCGCAAATTTTCCGTCACTCGCTGCGCCAGGGTTTGCGACAAAGCGTGATTCTGCACTGCCAGGCCGATGTAGCTGCACAGCAGGTCCATGGCGTTGAGTTCGGCATCTTCGTATGGAGCATCGCCGGGGCGTCGCCCAAGCGCGATCACGCCCGCGAGTTTGCCCGCCGCTTTGAGCGGCGCCAGGCACTTGAAGAGCTCGGGCGCGACGTTGCCGTTGGAACTGAGAAAGACAGAATATGTGGACGCGTTCAGCACAATCGGCGAGCGTGCGGCCGTCAGCGCGTGGGCGTGTTTCGGGAGCAGCGGAATGAAAGCCGGCTCGGGCAGCATGGCGAATCCCTGCGCCGCCACCGAGGTCAGCATTGTAGGCTTGTCGCTGAACAGGAACAGCGCGCCTTCGCGAGCTCCCGCCGCTTCCATGACCGCCGATAACATGCGCCGCGAGCTTTCGGAAAAATCGCGCTCAGCCGCCAGCTCCGGTCCAAGATCGGAGAGAGCCTCGACGGTGCGCAACAGCCGACGGAAATTATTGGTCTCGACGGCCACGAAGGGTGCAGAAAAATCGCCGAACGAATTCAGCGTAGCATGGCGAAGATTAAGCAGCGATGCCGGTGTGTTGGTTAGTTTGGTGCAGGCGGATTGAATGCTCTTCCGCAGGAACGGACACGTTCGTCCGTCCCAGTCGAGCGAAGCGAGGCCGTTCCACGCTTCACTTTGCTCTGGCGCGCTGCGCACAATCCATGCGGTTCGATTTTTTGCTGAGATTACTTTTCATGCCCAACTCTTCGCATCTCGATTTGCAGGCAGTGGCCAAAGAAGTCATGCGCGAGCACGGCTTCAACCCTGACTTCCCTCCTGAGGTTCAGCAACAACTGGCGGCACTCCGCGCCCATCCTCCGCAGATGGATGTGACGAAGGATGTTCGCGATCTGCGCAATCTCCTCTGGTCTTCAATCGACAACGATACTTCGCGCGATCTCGATCAGATTGAAGTCGCGCAGCGCGTGCAGAACGGCGACACGAAAATCATGGTCGGAATCGCCGATCTGGATGGTTACGTCCCCCAGGGCAGCGCCATGGACCTCCACGCTGCGTCAGAGACGACTACGGTGTATGCGGGCGTCAGAAATTTCCCCATGCTGCCGGAAGA
>JASHQM010000201.1 GCA_030039165.1 Candidatus Sulfotelmatobacter sp.
CCGACCGTGTGTCCCGGGTTCCCCACCAGAGCCGTGCCGCCGCTGACTGCCACAGACCAACCGAAACCATCATTTGCCGCGCCGTCAGAGGCGGTCAGTTCCGCCTGCTGACTCCAGGTTGTGCCGCTTTGCACAAACACGTAGGCCGCTCCCTCCTGCGTATTCGAGCCAACCGTGTGAGTGGGAGCCCCCACCACCGCCGTGCTGCCGCTGACGGCGACGGAATAGCCGAACTCGTCGCCTGACGCGCCGTCCGACGCTGTCAGCTCCGCTTGCTGAACCCATGGGTCCACGACTACTGGATAGCGTGCGCCCTGATCCTGTACTCGCACCAGCAGACGATCGCCTTTTATCTCCAGCCAGCTTGGCAATTCTCGTCCGGTGGCGTCGCGCGCCTCGAGACCTGTGTAGCGCAAGGCGGCTTTGCCGTCATGGCCGCGAATTTCGAGCGCGGTGCTTTTCTTATCCGAAGCGGCCAATGCGGCCGAGAGATCACCGCGCAAGTCGAACGCTAACGTCAGCGGCTGGCCATTCGATTTTCCTGGACGATGGGCCAGAGTGAACCCTTGCTCCAACCCCAGCGGGCCGTTCTCATACCATTCGGTCATGCCGTCGCGGCGATACTCGACGCGATTGGCTGCGGCCAGCGGGGCCACCGTTCTTACCGAATGCAGAGCGGCGCCATATCCGTACGCGCGGGTTGCGAGCGACCAGTGCACGTGGCCGGTGCGCAACTCGGCTCTTTGTATTGTGAAGTCGACCGAAAGTCTCTCTCGCGGATTCTCCCCGTGGAAACCTTCAGCATTTCGATGAACCCAATATGCAGGATCGTCGTTTCCTAACGCCGCCGAGATGGGGCCCCGGGCGTCTGCGGGGAGAGTCGCGAGGGCGTTCGCAGATTTTGCTACGGGAGACTTGTTCTCGGTGGAAGCACTCACTGGCGCACTCGGGACGGCGGAGTTCGCCGCCGTTATGACGCCCCTTGGACTTACCGGCGAGTCGTTGTCGATTGGGTTCGACTCCCCCAGGGCCGCAACACACGCGACGCCTAGCGATACCAAAATTAAGGTCAAAGTAAAATTGTTCCAGGAGCTTCTACCGGTGCGATTCCTGATAATCCAGTGCATTTGTCCAACCTCGCCGTTTTTTTTCTTTAGATTTTCGACGCCGACCAGCGTGCTTGCCAATGTGGAACAGGAAACGAACTACAACTCCTCTTATCCCGCATGGAACAAAAGCCAACGGAGTGAAATCTGATATAGGTCGCCTGAAGAGGGGTGAAGATACAAGTTTTGGCCCCGACCAAAACCGCGCGCAATTCTAAGATGCTCCGTGCTCATTGTCAAGGCGGTCTTTGCTCTTCTCGCCAAATTCCAAATCGAGCGTTCCGAAAAAAGCAGCCTTCGCGCAAGCCCTTTCGTGTAGTTTGTGCAACTAAAAATCACGCGGCTTATTTCGAAATCGAGGTGGAGTGCGATGAACAATCTGATCAAGTCGATTCTCAAGACGGCGGTGTATTTTCTGGACCAGACAGACCGGTTCACTGGTGATGTTCGCAACCGTGTCTCCGACGGCATGGACCGCGCCGCCGATACGGTTTCCGACATTCGCGACCGTGCAACCGAGTTTCATGAGGGACGAAATCACACCCTGCGGAATGTTTTGCTGTTCACGGCAGGCGTCGGAGTAGGCATTGGAACTGCGATCCTGTTCGCGCCCGCCAGCGGAGAAGAAATTCGCAGCCAGATCGGGCAGAAAGTTCAGGACATCGGCGGCCGGGTTAAGGACCGTTTTTCGCCCAGTAGCGCCACTGGCACGGAGGGGATGTAACCCAACTCACGCCAGCAGTTTGGCCGCATCCTTCGCATGATAAGTGAGGATAATGCTGGCCCCGGCGCGGCGGATGCTTTGCAGCGATTCCATCATGACGCGGTCGCGCTCGATCCATCCATTGCGCGCCGCAGCCTCGATCATGGCATACTCGCCCGAAACCTGGTAGGCGGCGAGCGGCAGATCGAAGCGTCGTCGCGCCTCGGCGATCACATCAAGGTAGGGCATGGCCGGCTTGACCATAATCATGTCGGCCCCCTCCTCCACATCGAGTTCGATTTCCCGCATGGCTTCACGGAGATTGCCGCCATCCATTTGGTAAGAGCGGCGATCGCCGAATTGCGGCGCAGAATCGGCCGCTTCTCGGAACGGGCCGTAAAATCCCGAGGCGAACTTCGCGGCGTAGGAAAGAATCGGCGTATTTTCCAGGCCTGCGCCGTCAAGCGCGCGCCGGATCGCCGCTACCCGGCCATCCATCATGTCGGAGGGCGCGATGATGTCGATGCCGGCGCGCGCCAGCGAAACTGCGGTGCGGGCCAGCAGTTCGAGCGAAGCATCATTATCGATTTCGTACATCGACTCCGCCACGCGCGATGCGAGTGCGGCCATTTTCTCGATCGCTTCTTCTTTCGTCGCGAAGCGGGCCACCGCGTTGTTTCCCACAAGGTCTCGAACCGCCGCCCCTAGTGACCGGGCCGTCGATTTCACGATGCCGCAATGCCCATGTGACATGTATTCGCACAAACAGACGTCCCCCAGCAAAATCAGTCCAGGAATCTCGCGCTTCAAGGCGCGCGCCGCTTGCTGCACGATGCCGTTGTCTGACCACGCTCCTGTGGCAGCGTCATCCTTCTTGTCGGGCAGACCAAACAAAATTACCGAAGGCACGCCCAAGGCATGAACATCCTGCGCTTCTTTGACCGCCTCGTCGACAGAAAGGTTGAACACGCCGGGCATGGAGCCGACTTCTTTGTGCACTCCTTCTCCCGGGCAGACGAACATGGGATAAACGAAAGCTTCCGGAGTTAGTCGAGTTTCACGCACCAGATCGCGCAATTGCGGAGTGCGGCGGAGACGGCGGAGACGCGTAACGGGGAAGGCCATGGGAATTCAACCACCTGACAGAGATTCAGCGCCCTCAAACTCTTGATTTTAGCAGGACTTGCGCCGGCAAGGCTGGCAGAAAAGAGGCAAGATACCGCAACATTTTGCGCTACTTCAAGATGTTTCCCCCGCGATAACGCAGATACCCCAATCCGACGCGCAAGTGATGATGCATGGCATCGGGCACGCAAACCGCGAAGCAGAGCCCGAGAAGCCCCTGCGCCAGGCCCAGAATCCACAAATTGCGATAGCGGCGAAAAACCGCGCAGGAGACAATACCCCAGACCAGCGTGGCGGCAACGAGGACAAGATTGGGCAAGTGCGCAGCGGCGAACAATACTCCAGTGACGGTTACCGTTATGGCGTCGTTGGTGAAGAAAGGTTCCAATCGCGGCATGAAGTAGTCCTGCAAAAGCACTTGCTGGTAGATGGTCCAGAGAATGTAGCCCATGACATGGCCGGTATCGGCATGATAGAGCGGGTGAAGCGTGCCCAGCCTGGCGGCTACAAACACGCTCGCGGCCGCGAGACCGATGGCGGCGGGCAAAATCCACAGCGAGGCAAAAAGCCCCCGCATACCGACACCCAGGTCGTCACGGCTGGGACGGCGCCAGAGAATGATTCCCAGGGTTAAAACCAGCACGAAGGGAGACAGGATATTTTGCCAGTGCCCGGGCGACCAGATTGTGCCTATGATCGCGCCGTAACCCACGAAAAGCTCGATCAGATAACGAGTCCCGCTGGAGGGAATCTCGGCCATTACAAAAGTATGGCACGGAATCTCAGGTTGCGAATTCCGGAGTCGCTTCCAGCAAACTGCGGGTATAGGGATGTTGCGGCTGTTCCGTAATCTGCTCAGTTCTTCCGATTTCCACGATCTTTCCCCGGTACATCACAGCAATGCGCGTCGAAAGATAGCGCACCACCGGCATAGAGTGGGAAATGAAAAGATAAGTCAATCCCAAGTCGCGCTGAAGTTGCGCCAGCAGGTTAACGATCTGAGCGCCTACGCTTACATCCAGCGCCGAAACCGGCTCATCGGCGACGATGAATTTCGGGCGCAACGCGAGGGCGCGAGCAATGCCGATGCGCTGGCGCTGTCCGCCGCTGAATTCGTGCGGAAAACGCCGCAGAATGGAATCATCAAGGCCCACAGCTCGCAGAAGTTCGACCACGCGCGCACGAATCGACGCCGAACGTGAAAACGGCAGGGATCTGGAAATTTCAACGCTGAAACTGCCACCTTTCGCAGCAGCGGAGAAAGGTGGTGCACCCTCGTTGCTTATGCTCCCGTGAATGATCAGGGGTTCGGCGACGATGTCTTCGACGCGGAAACGGGGATCGAGCGAGGCAAAGGGATCCTGAAAAATAATCTGCATGTTCCGTCGCAGACTGCGCATCTCTCTTGAGCTGACAGCCAGCAGATCGCGGCCTTCAAAACGAATGCTTCCGGAAGTAGGCTCTATGAGGCGCAAGATCAACCGGCCCAGCGTGCTCTTGCCGGATCCCGACTCGCCAACCAATCCAAGAGTTTCTCCAGAATGAATTTCGAGCGAAACGTCGTCGACCGCGCGGATTTCATGCCCTGCTTGGGCAAGAAGCCCCGGCTCACCCTTTACATATAGTTTACCGACATTGCGAACTTCGACCAGCGCCATGGGAAGTGTGTTTCGAATTCTAGAACATGGAATGAGTCATCCTGCCGCAATCATAGGCACGGCTGCGAGCGCCGCCAGCAATCCCACAAATCTCCAACGGCTGAAGTGTTCGCGAAGAATGATGCGCGCCAGCACGACTGTCACTGCCGGATAAAGCGAAGAAATCACAACCGCATTGTCTAATCGCCCGCTCTGGCTGGCGAGAACGAACAGCAGAGTGCCCATGGAATCGATTCCACCGCCGATCACCGCCCCACGAATACCAGACGCCGTGATGTCGCGAAACGTACCTTGAACCATAACGATCAACCCTGTGACGATCAAGCCTCCGGTTCGAGTCAGTGTCGCGAACCAAAGGGCCGAACCTTCGCCCGCCTGGCGAACACAAATATAGAAGCCGGCAAACCCGATGCCGGCGGCAACTGCAAGCCCAATGCCCTCCGGGGAGTGGCCACCCTCCGTGCGCGTAATGAGCCACAAACCCGCCGCTGCCAATAGAAACCCGATAAGCGCGACCTTGCCGGGCAATCCCTCGGTGAACATGGAAAAGACGGCTGGAATGGCCGCTCCCAGAACCGCCGCCACGGGGGCAATCAGCCCCATCCTGCCGGTAGAGAGTGCGCGAAAAAACACCGCCACTCCCGCGCTTCCAGCCATGCCTCCAGCTAGCACCCACAGCGCGCTGTGCTCCCCAGGAAGAACACCATGGCTGGCGGCGGCAGTCGTGCCCACCAGAATCAGACCACCGAGGTTAAAAACTGCCGTGAATAAGAAAGCATTGGCCTGGCGAGTAAAGTATCCGCCGAGAAAATCGCTCATCCCCCAGGCCATAGCCGCACCGCTGCCATAGACCGCAGTCATTTGTGGAGAGATGAACATGAAAGGAGAGAGTAGCAAAGATTAGTAGAAGGCGTCCTAAGGTAGTGTGCAGTTTGCAAACTGCATTACACCCACTCTCTCACGCTGGATAAAGCCATCTTTATACGTTAGTCTGTTGCCTTTACGGAGGTTCCCATGCGTGCTCTCTGCATCGCCACCCTATGTATATTCCTGGCCGCGCCTTGCTTGGCGCAAACTGCTGACACGGATCCGGCCACGAAAGATGACGTCATCCTCTATCTGCGCACCATGCACTCGCACGATATGGTGCAGCGGTTAATGCAGGTGCAATCGCAGGCTGTGCAGCAGTTGATGCACGACCGGCTCGCTAACGAGAAGGATCCGCCCCCCGACTCAGATGCGCGAATGAAAAAGCTAATGAGTGAGCTCTATAAAGACCTGCCAGTCGACGATTTGGTCCAGGCGATGATTCCTGCCTACCAGCAGCATTTCACGCATGGCGACATCGTAGCCATGAATGACTTCTACTCCTCGGCGGTTGGTCAGAAGGTTCTCGAGGAACTCCCCGCTGTAACGCAGCAAGGCATGCAGAATATGATGCCGATTATGAACAAGTATCTGGACCAGTGGAAAGAAAGGATGCAGCAGGAATTGAAGGGTGTAGGAAAAGCTCCGCCTAAGTCTCAGCCGGATAGCCCAGCGCAGAACTGAGGGCTTGCGTACTTTCCTGATCGGCTGGCTTGCAGAAACCCACAGGCAAAGAGACGCAGCCCGCTAAAGCGGGCTGCCCTTGAAAATAGAAAAAGTTGATTGCAGTTGCCAATCGTCCCGGAGGTTACTGTGGGCCGCAAGTGCCATCTGGCGCGTTACCGGCTGCCGAGCCTACGCCAATGGCGACTGGCTGCGACTGCATGCCGTTGTAGACAGCTACGGTCTGATAATAACCGGTGTATTCCCAGTTGTACTTCGGCGGCGTTGGAAGGACGGGCGGACTGCCGGAAGGAACGTCAATCCATGTGCAGAGGGCGACCTCTGCGGTCATCAGCCCGGTGCTGTTGATCGGAATTGTGGTTGGGCCGTACGCCGGCAACGCGGCGCCAGATGCGTCCGTGCCGGTCGGCGTAACATTGTAGGTCACAGAGTTGGTGACGACGACGGTCTTGCCGCTGTGGTAGTTCGCTGTTGCAACCAGCTGAAGCGTCCCATCAATGCCTACAAGGTTGAAAAATGTCTGGCTGCTCGACCCGCTGCTGGATGAAGCTGAACTGCTCGCACCGGTGGCCGAGAGCGTGATCGACTGCACATAATCCGAAGTGCCACATCCGCTCAGGATCAGCGACAGGGTGATAACCACCACGGCCAGAAAGTTGATTGGTTTCACTGGAAGACTCCTCCCCCAAAATTTCAAACTGAATGTTGTCAGCTTCTAATGATTACGACAAGAGTTCCATTGGTCACGTCCGATGGTCACCAAGGGGTCAGGGGCCAGATGTTGACTGGCGTGACCTTTGCCCGGCGAACCCTGACCGCTGGCCCGCGGCCCTGGCCTCTGTTCTCCTTTCGTCCCATGACATTCGTAACGTTGTCACCCCGTTACCGCGCCCCTACTATCACAAGAGATTAAGCGTTTCTTCACGGCTGGCCGCCCAGTCCGCGTGGCGGATTCGCGAGCAAAAGACGCTTTCCAGCCCGAAATCCGCGTGAAGCTCCGGTGGAGGCAGTTCATGAAAATGGTGTCTCGAGCCTTACTTAGCCTGCTGGTGCTACTGGCGACGCTGTTTCTCGCCAATTGCGGCGGCCATTATTTCTGCAACGTGACTTTCGGTTCCTCCACTTGTAACCCTTCCGGGTCGGGCAGCGGACCGTCCGGTGGAAGCGGGGGCGGAGGGGGCGGTGGTGGTTCCCAGCCTTCGGCGTTTGTTTTTGCCGTAGACCAGGGCGGTACGATCGACGGCTACACCCTGAGTGTAAGCGGAGGAACGTTTGGCTCAACCAGCAACTACACTGCGCCCACTGTTCCGACTAACGATGGTGGCGTGGGCATGGCCGTTGCGCAAGGTCAATTTCTTTACGCAGGATTCGGCGCCGCCCAAGAGCTTTATGGATGGACCATCAACTCAAGCGGAAGCCTCACCGCAATAAGCGGCTTTCCGCTCAGCATATCCGCTCTGGGTGGTTCTAACGGCGGCGTGGGTCAGAACAACATTATTACCGACCCTACGGGGTCTTACCTGTTCATCTCCGATGCTCTTGCGGCTCAGGTCTATGCCTATGTGATCGGCAGCGGCGGAACGCTGAGCGCTGCGGCGACGCCCATTATCACGCTTCCGGCCGGCTTCGAGCCGATGAATCTGGCGACTGACGGCATGGGAAAATATCTGTACATCATTGACGGGGACTGGTACACGCATCAAGGCTCAGAAATCGCAGCTTATGTGATTGGCACCGGTGGGACATTGACCGCCGTGCCGGGCAGCCCCTTTATCGGCCCTCCTTATAACATGTGGCAGGTACAGGGAGAACCGACCGGCGACTTCCTGATCGGCACAACCGGCAGCAACGCCTCCTACGCAGGCGTGTCCGATGACCTGCATCTCTACGTCTTCAGCATCACGCAATCCGGCGCGAGTGCCGGCGCCATCACACAAGTTACGGGCTCGCCCTTCACCACTCAGTATTCGCCTTTCACCATCGCCGTTTCGCCCGCCGCCGGCGGGGATCTCGTATATTCCTTCGGCTTCAACGACGCCGGGACCGCATTCAATCCCACGGAAGGGTATTCACTCTCAACCACGGGAACGCTCACCGCGCTTACCGGTTCGCCATTTAGCAATCTCGGCGAGGGCACCTGGGGCCAGTTCGATCAGAGCGGCGCGTACCTTATGGACTATGGCAGCTACGTGAACTCGAGCGATGCGCTAGTCACGCAGCTGGTGCCTCTCATCGTCGGAACCGATGGAGTCCTGAGCCAGCCGATCGCGACTCTAGACCTAACCTCGGGATGCACGACTACACCCTGCAACGTATTCTGGGCGGTCACTGACGTTCCGTAGTCTCAGGCTTAAATGATTCAGAGCACGGCTTCAGTCAGGCCGCGTCTCTGCCTGTGTTCGTCGCGGCTCCAGCCCAGCGAGACGCGCCTTTTGCCTTGTTGACACCCTGGAGACTCATACCCTGGCCGGCCTCTTTTCTCTATGCGCCTAGCATTACAATAGAAGAAACTGCATTCTAAGGCTCGTTTTTCAGAGCGCCTGTGCGCTGGCCGACAGAGGGCACTGGCAGAGCAGTCAAACCTTTTGCCGCATCTAACCGTTTGAGCAAGGTAGCTTCCGGAGGTTCGTCGAGTTTCTCTTGGCTATCAAAGTTAAAATTCCGACCAGCGGAGCCAAAGCCGGCAAGAAAAACCGTATCCGGTCGCAGGATCCGGTAATCCGCGCTGCGTTGGTCGTTTTTCTAATAGGGACGGTCGTCCTGGCGGGATCATTCAGCTATTATTACATTAAATACGACCGCGTCATCTCCCGGCGTTTCAGTTCGCCAATTTTCAGTAATGCAGCCAAGATTTACGCTCGGCCGCGCACGGTACACGATGGCGAAAAGATCGACGCGCGATCGATTGCCGGATTGTTGCGCCAGGCTGGCTACTCTGACGCAGCCCACTCCGAGAAAAATGGCGAATCGCCGCTCGGCAGCTTCCACCTGGTCAACGATGGAATCAACATAAGCCCCGGGCCTGAGTCCTATCACAGTCCCGAACCGGCGCATATCGAGATCGAAGACGGCCAAGTCAACCGCATCATCAGCAAAGGCAGCGATCTTTCCGCCTATGAACTCGAACCTCAACTGGTGACTTCGCTGTTCGATTCCGAGCAGCGCTCGAAACGGCAGATCGTCAAGTACAACGACATTCCCAAGGTAATGGTCGACGCCGTGCTCGCCATCGAAGACCGCCGGTTTTTCGAGCATGGCGGCGTGAACTTCATCCGCATGTTTGAAGCCGCCTGGGTCGACGTTGTGCGACAACGGCACGAACAGGGTGGATCGACCATCACCATGCAGGTTTCGCGCGGATTTTTCCTGACGCCGGAAAAAACCATCCGCCGCAAGCTCACCGAGATGTTGATCGCCGAAGAACTCGAGCAGAAGTTCACCAAGCAGCAGATTTTCGAGTTCTATGCCAATTGGGTGAATCTTGGCCAGCGTGGATCGTTTGCCATCAGCGGTTTCGCCGAGGCGTCGCGGGCTTATTTCAATAAAGACCTGAAAGACATCACACTCCCCGAAGCCGCACTGCTCGCCGGCATTATTCAAGGGCCGAGCCGGTTGTCGCCCTATCGCCATCCCGACCGCGCGCTCGAACGCCGCAATCTTGTGCTCGATTCCATGGTGGAAACCCACGCCATTACCCGGGAACAGGCCGAGAAAGCGAAGGCCGCTCCGCTCAAGCTCGCTCCGCCCAACGTCGAGGCCAGCGACGCCCCGTATTTCGTCGATATGGTCCGCGATCAGCTCATCAACAAGTTCAGCGAGCATGATCTAAACGATCAGTCCTATCGCATCTACACCACGCTCGATCCCGATCTGCAAAGAGCGGCCGCACAGGCTGTCGAAACTGGCATCAAGCTGGTGGATGAACAAGTCACCAAAATGCGTACCAAGCGGGTGAAGGTGGGCAAGAAAATTGAAACGCAAGTGACGCCGGGGCCGCAGGCCCAGGTGGCGCTGGTCGCTCTCGATTCTCACACCGGCGCTGTTCTTGCGCTGGTTGGCGGGCGGGACTACGGCTGGAGCCAACTCAACCACGCGCTCGCCCGGCGGCCCACAGGCTCGATCTTCAAGCCGTTCGTCTACGCCACGGCCATGAACACGGCCATCGATGGCTCGCCAACGGTGATCACGCCCGCATCGATCGTCAGCGACGAGCCCTCCAGCTTTGCTTATGGAGATCAAATCTACGAGCCCCGCAACTACAAAGAGGAATACCGCGGCGACGTAACTCTTCGTTACGCGCTGGCCTTTTCGCTGAACAATGCCACGGTAAAAGTGGCGGAGGAAGTTGGCTACGATAAGGTCGCCGAGCTGGCTAAATCGGCGGGCATTGCCTCGGTCAAAGCGACCCCAGCCATGGCTCTCGGCTCTTATGAAGCCACACCACTCGATATGGCCGGGGCTTACACTTCTTTCGCCAACAACGGCGAGCGGCTTTCGCCCATACTCGTCAACTCAGTGCGCAACGCTAAAGGGGACGTCATCGCCAACTTCAGTATCGACCGGCGGCAGGTGCTCGACCCGCGCATCGCCTACGTCATGACCAACATGATGGAAGGGGTCATCAACAACGGACTCGGCTACACGGCCGTTCGGCTCCGCGGTTTTACTCAGCCCGCCGCTGGCAAAACCGGCAGCTCGCACGACGGCTGGTTCGCCGGCTATACCTCAAACCTGCTCTGCATCGTCTGGGTCGGGTATGACGATTACAGCGACTTGCGCCTGAGCGGCGCGATGACGGCTGCTCCCATCTGGACCGAGTTCATGAAGAAAGCCGCCACCCTGCCAGAGTATTCCGACATGAAGGAGTTTTCTCAGCCAACCGGCGTGGTCGACGTGCAACTGGATAAAGCTACCAACCGCCTGGCTACACCAACTTGCCCCGACGATTATGTTGCCGCGTTCATCGCCGGTACCGAGCCGCGCGAAACCTGCGACCAGCAAAACGGCATTGCTGGTTTTTTCTCGCGCGTCTTCGGAGCGCATGAGAAAGTTTTGCCGCCCCCAAATGGAGCAAATGGCCAAGACGCGCAGGACCAGAACACGGATGGGAAGAAGAAAGGCTTTTTCGGCAAAATCGCTGGCATCTTCAAGGATGACAAGTCGTCGCCTCCTCCTCCGGCCAAGCCCGCCAACAATCCTCCTCCGACTGCGCCGCAGTAAGGCCGTGTAACCGGAAAGGATGGATGTTCGGAAGCCGCGTTTATATTCAGCACGGCATGCCCGCAATTTTTTCCGTTACAATCAATTCTTCCCATGAAAACCTTCGACGAAATCGCTAATCTCGAACACCGTCATTTGCTGGGTACTTACAATCGCTATCCTGTTGTGTTGACGCGAGGCAAAGGTGTTTTTCTTTACGACCTCGAAGACCGGCGCTATCTCGATTTCGTTTCCGGGCTGGGCGTAAATGCTCTCGGGTATGCGCATCCGCGGATTGTGAAGACGATTCGAGAGCAAGCGGCGAAGCTGATTCACGTCTCGAATTTGTATTACCACGAGTA
>JASHQM010000202.1 GCA_030039165.1 Candidatus Sulfotelmatobacter sp.
TCACCCTAAAAGTGCTCAACCACATCGATCCCGAGCGCGACATTCAGTTCACGCTCGGCCCCATCGATTCGCTCGACCACGCGTCGCGCCTGCCGAATTACGGATCGAAGATGGGCATCGACGCCACGCGCAAATGGCCGACCGAAGGCTTTACGCGTCCTTGGCCCGACGAAATTCTGATGGACGAGAAAACCAGAACGCTGGTGGATTCGAAGTGGAAAGCGCTGGCGAAAGAGCTGGGGATTGATTGAGAAATTGGGCGATTGTGTGATTTGGTGATTGAGCGATTTTGTTTTGCGATATCGGAGGGTGGCGTACGGCCGTCCTTTGTCCCCGCGCTTTTTTTTGCCTAGACAGGGCGAGGACTTTGACCCCCGGTGAGCCGTCCTCACGCTTTTTCTGATGAACGATAGAAAGTCGAATGCCCTGCCCTGTCGCAAGAGAGCGACAAGGACGGGGCAGCCAATCAGGATGGAGGAAGGGTCGGGCCGGGCCGGCCCCGGGGCGCTCGGCGATCCAGCCGTCTCCATTCGACTCACTCGCTGCCCGTGTTTCGCCTAATGAAGGCTTTTCGACCTTGCGATATATTTCACTTCGTGAATCTCTCTGCTCCAACGCGCACGATTCGCCGGACGTCGAATGCAACGGCCACCAGCCCAATCACCGCCACCCAGACCGCCCAGTTCCTGAGCATCCAATCCAGTGTTGCGACCACGTGTGCCCCACGCAAGGGCGAAAGCTCTCCGCCGCTCAGCGATTCGAAAATATTTGCCCGGCAAATCAAATAAGCCAGCGCCCACATGTAACAGTCGAGACCAAGCTTCAGGCTGGCGCTGAACTGGGTCCAGCGCGGGTTCATGAGGTTGAGACAAGCGAGGCCAATACCGGCCATGCCGAATATTGCGAGCGCCCAGAAAAAATATGGCCACCAATGCGAAAGCGTAAGCGTCACGCCTATCAGGTCGAACTGGCGCCGGAACGCTCCCAGTTCAAACCAGATTGCCAGCGATGCCACCGAGGCTGTCAACTCGACAATGGTTCCGCCGTGGGAGATCTTGTTGGGATCCCTTAGCACAGGAAGTGAGCGCGGGTTCCACGAAGTCACCATCTGCGTGCGGAACTGCGAGCGTTCCACCAGTGCGAAAGCCAGCGTGCAGAAGAAAAGGGAGTATGTCACCGCCAGCCACCACGGATTGAGCGACGCGAAAAGCTGGCCGCCTCCATGGGCTGCCCGGAAGTCGGGAGAGAACAGCGCCAGCCCCAGCCACACCAGCAGCCATGGCAGCAGAAAATAGAAGATGAGCGACCGGATGACTACGCGGTAAATGGGAAAAATTGCCGGGCCGATCAAGTATCGCTGCGGCAGGTAGCGCTCGGCCACGACCATGGGCGAACCGCAGCGCCTGAGGATGGCCTCGACATCAGCGTCAGAAAGTGTATGCCCCAGCTCCGATTCTTTTTCCTCGATCTGGGCGTTGAGGTCAGCGCCCAGCTCCGCGATGATGTCTTCCTTCTGATCGCGCGGCAGCCAGAACTTAACTGCATTCAGATAGCGTTCGACGAGTGCCATGACGTGCTCCTTTTAAACACCTAGACGATTTCGTCCAGCGACGTGTGAATGTTCTTCCACTCCGCAAGCAGTTGTTTCAGAATTGCCTTGCCATCCTGCGAGAGGTGGTAGAAACGCTTGTTGCGCTTGTCTTCTTCGCGCCACTCGCTCACCAGCAATCCCTGGCCCTCGAGGCGGCGCAACAGGGGGTACAGCGTGCCTTCATCGATCGCCATACCGCGATCGGCGAGAGTTTTGCGCAGGGTGTATCCGTAGTGCTCGATGCGCAGAGCCGCCAGCACGGCAAGCGGGAGGCTGCCCCGGCGCAACTCCTGCCGAAGGTTTTCGTATCTTTCATCGCTGTTGCCATTGCCACTGATGCCTTGCGTCATATGGTGTATGGCAAATACTATGTGACACACAGTATAATTGTCAAGAGGAATTTTGAAATTTGGAACGGCTCCTTGGCTGGAACCAAGATTGAAGGCGGGGTTGATGCGCTGGATAAAGCCACAAGCATATAGTCCGCACCAAACTGCGGCTAGTTCGGCCGTCTATGCATCGATTTCACACCCTTTATTTTCAATGCCTTACATTCCATTCGCTAACGTAAATCCCCACTGAACCCCGATTTTGCACCGTCCGTTGTTATCCCGATGCCAGGAGTCTTTTGCCTCTTATAGCCTAGACATAGCTCATCCCAGGGAAATGTGTAACCCAGGTCACTCCGCTCTGAGTCCATGGGAGAGCCATAGCTAGCCTCGAGCATTTCGAGCCTGCTAGCAGCTAGGAGCCAGAAGCAGAAATGCATAAGCCCGTCAAATACGTAGAAAAGGCAGCCGTTACCGCCGCGAAGGGCGTTTGGTTCGTGTTTGAGCGTCTGAACCGCATCAATCCCAACCCCTCGCCTAAGCCGAAGTGGTCTGACAAGCCCTTGCTCAAATCCTACGAAAAATCGAAGCCGCCGCTGGGCTGGCCGCGGTCGACCGATTCGCTCTGCCCGAAGTGTGTCCCAGAGATTCGCCAGGATATCCTCGACGGCAAACTGCCGCTTGAAGTTCTGATGAACGAAAAGGTGGGCGAGATCAAAGCCACCATCATCGAGCGCGACGGCAAAATCGTGATGGTGAAAGAGTGCCCCAAACACGGTCTCTTCGAAGACGTGATGTCGATCGACACCGAATTCTCGAAGCACCTGGAAGACGTCTTCCCGGGGCGCGACATTCGCGCGCACAATGATGAAAAGCTGCACCACCACGGCTCATCAACCGTGAAGTATGGCCGCGGCTCGGTGCTGACGATCGACCTGACCAACCGCTGCAACATGATGTGCGACCCATGCTTCATGGACGCGAACCAGGTCGGCTTCGTGCACGAACTTAGCTGGGAAGAAATCAAGCAGATGCTGGACAA
>JASHQM010000203.1 GCA_030039165.1 Candidatus Sulfotelmatobacter sp.
TGCCGGCACGCGCCTGGGCCGTGCGGGCGCGGCGCGGCATCGTATAATAAAGGGCGGCTGGCTTCCAGGAGCTCCCCTTCTCATGTCACCGACAACGCAGCACGAGTTGTTATTAGCCCGACGAATGTCGCGGCTGGGTACAGAAACCGCTTTCGAAGTTCTGAACAAAGCGCGCGCCCTTGAGCGGCAGGGGCGAAGCATTATTCATCTTGAAATCGGAGAGCCCGATTTCGACACGCCTGCCAATATCGTCGAAGCCGGCGTCAACGCGCTGCGCAGCGGCTGGACTCACTACGGGCCGGCTGCCGGCCTTCCCGAACTTCGCCAAACGATCGCCGAGTACGTGAGCCGTACCCGGGGGGTTAAGGTTGCGGGCGAGGAAGTAGTCGTTGTGCCTGGCGGTAAGCCTATTATTTTCTTTACGATTCTTGCTCTTGTTGATGAGGGAGATGAAGTCATTTATCCCAACCCCGGCTTTCCCATCTATGAGTCAATGATCAATTATGTCGGTGGGAGGGCGGTGCCGATCCAACTGCGCGAGGAGCGCGATTTCTCGGTTGACGTGAACGAATTAGCAGCGCTCATAAGCGATCGCACGAAGGCGATCATCCTGAATTCGCCGCATAATCCCACGGGGGGTGTGATGCCGCGGCGGGATGTTGAACAGGTCGCGCGCGTGATCGGCGATCGGAATATTTTCGTTCTGTCGGATGAAATTTACAGCCGGCTGCTGTTCGAGGGCGAACATTTTTCCATCATGTCGGCGCCAGGGATGCAGGAGCGCACGATTCTGCTGGACGGCTTCTCGAAGACTTATGCCATGACCGGGTGGCGAATGGGCTATGGCGTGATGCGGCCGGACCTGGCGGCGCAGATGACGCGGCTGATGACCAATTCCAACTCATGCACGGCCAGCTTTACGCAGATGGCAGGAATCGAGGCGTTGGGCGGCGATCAGAGTTCGGTCGATCACATGTGCGCCGAATTCAAACGGCGACGCGACGTGTTTGTGGCGGGACTGAATAAGATCAAGGGATTCTCCTGCCGCATGCCGCACGGGGCTTTCTACGTTTTCCCCAACATCACGAAGACAGGGTGGAAATCGAAGCCTCTAGCCGACGCGTTGCTGGACCAGGCTGGAGTGGCGGCTCTCTCCGGCACGGCGTTCGGTGAGTTCGGGGAAGGCTATCTGCGTTTCAGCATCGCTAATTCACTGGAAAATTTGCAGCAGGCGCTGGACCGAGTTGAACAGTGGACGAGTAAGAACCTGTAGCATTCGGACTGGCCACGCACTCCTGTGGAGTAAATTCGCAACCGCTCCAGCCTCTTGCGTCTTGCCTCTTGCGTTCGCTCACTGCAGCGCATACGGATATCTCAACTGGCGTTCACCAAAAGCTTTGACCAGCAGCGCGCCGGAGATGAAGCCTCCCACGTGTGCCCAGAATGCTACGCCACCTATATCTCCGCCCGGCATGGCAAGCATAGAAGCCGTGCCACTCAGAAATTGCAAAGCGAACCAATAGCCAAGAATGATCCAGGCGGGCACCCAAAGCACAAAGATGAAAAACCATGTCAGAACCCGGGCCCGCGGGTAAAGCACGAAATATGCGCCCAGCACGCCCGCGATGGCGCCACTGGCGCCGACCGTAGGCAATCTGGAGTGCAGGTTGATGATCACTTGCGCGATCATGGCGATCAGGCCGGTGAGAATGTAAAAGACCAGATATTTGAAGTGGCCGAGGTAATCTTCAACGTTATCGCCGAAGATGAACAAGAACCACATGTTGCCGATGACGTGCATCCAGGAGGCGTGCAGAAACATGGACGTGAACAAGGGAACGACTACCGCCGGCAGAGGATATTTTGGCGAACCTGCGAGGAACGCCGCAATATGTGATGGAACCACGCCAAACTGACGAATAAAAAGATTGAGGTTACGCGGGGGCATTGTCCACTCAAAGAAGAAAATCACCAGATTCAGCACAATGAGAAATCGCGTAACCCAAGGGGTGCTGTAGCGTGGCTGGTCGTCTTTGAGGGGCAGCATGGAGGAATTTCGTAATTTGGTAATTTAGTAATCGGGTAATGTGGTCAATCAACTCCGGCCGCACGGCGGCTCGTCTGATTACCAAATTACCCGATTACAAAATTATCAGATTCTCATGGATGGCGTGATTATCGTCGACAAGCCCGCGGGATGGACCTCGCATGACGTGGTCAACCGCACGCGCAGCATTCTGCAACAGCGGTCGGTTGGGCATTTGGGGACACTCGACCCTATCGCCACCGGCGTGCTGCCGCTGGTGACAGGAAATCTCACCCGGTTGGCGCAGTTCTATACGGCTTCCGAGAAAACGTATGAAGGGGTCATGCGCTTCGGCTTTGCCACCGATACCTACGATGCGGAAGGCGAGCCAGCGGGCGAGTCCCGGCCGGTCATCCTGAATCTGGAGCAACTTAAGAAATTGGCTGGCGAGTTCCGAGGCGTCATCGAGCAGGCGCCTCCGCCGTTTTCGGCAAAGAAGATTCATGGCGTGCCGGCGTACAAGCTGGCGAGAAAACAGAAAGAAGTGATTCTGCAGCCAGTTAAAGTAAAGGTTGAAGAATTCGAGATTCTCTCTGTAAATGGCGAGCGGGCGGCGTTTCGCGCCCGCGTGGCCTCAGGAACCTACATGCGTTCAGTCGCGCACGATATGGGGCAGAAGCTCGGCTGCGGGGCGCATCTCGAGTCGCTCCGGCGGACAGCCGTTGCGGAGTTCGATATTGCACAAGCACATACTCTCGAAGAAATTGATGGGGCAAGCAAGCGTTCACAAACGCTTGCGGAGGCGCGGTGTGCCATCGAAGAACTCTTCATTCATCCTCGGCAACTGTTGCCGCAATTTCCTTCGGTTTCGGTGGATGATTCCACGGCCGCAAGAATCAGGAGTGGACGGCCAGTGAATCTGCCGGAGCTTTCCCGCGCCCGGCAGGTGAAGGTTTTCCACGAGCAAAAGGAATTGATTGCTATCGCTACGCGCGTCGCCGGGACGCTATTCCATCCCAGAATCGTTTTTATGGCGGAGCATGCCGGGCACAAAGCGGTTTCGCGCTGATGCGATCCTGGTCGCGATGGTTCGCATCGGCGACAGTTACCAAAATTATTATTCAGCCCAGAACCGCAAGTTACCTGGTGTTACCTTCGGTTGATTACGTACGCTTGGGAAAATTCCTCGACCTTTCTTGCCTGACGTGAAATGCATTTCACTGTTATCTGCGGTCGGCATCGCAAGTTGAACATTCCATTAGAGGCGTAATTGGCCACTCCGCTGCAAATGTATGCATACCGCGCTAAGGCAGAAATCGGCGCGCGAAAGACGACAAACCTCTGGGCGGAGAATTCAATCCATGCGTCGACTGCGTCTGATCGCATCAGTTTTCATCTTTGTCGCTCTCTGTCTGTGCACGAGCACAGCCCTGGCCAACACGGTGAACATGCAGCTCACCGGCGTGGGCGGGAACAACGCGGGCGGCGTCTACACATATCCATATTACTTTTCCATCAACGGTGCGAAACCTGTCGCGATGATCTGCGACGACTACAACAACGAGGTGACGATCGGCGAAACCTGGCAGGCTAACGTGGTCGGCCTGCTCAGCGGCAAAGGACTGTTTGGCAATCAACTCCTCGACTACAAGGCCGCGGGGCTGATCTTCAAGGGAATGCTTAATGGCAGCATCACCAACATCAACGCGGCGAACTTTGCGATCTGGGGATTGTTCTCCACGGCAGCCCAGAACAACTCCTATTTTCAGACCAGCGGCGCCTCGGGAATTGAGAGTGAATATTTGAGATTAGCCGCTACCGCTACCGCCATCGATTTCAAAGGACTGGTGCTTTACACGCCGATTGCGGGTACCCAGAGCTCAGGTGGATTGCCGCAAGAGTATATCGGGTATTCCACGGTACCGGAGCCGGGTTCGCTCGCGTTGCTGGGTACGGGTCTCTGCTCGTTAGGTGGAATCGCGCGGCGCAGGTTTCGCAAGGTCTAGGCTGCGCAACAAGGTTGTTCGACGCAATGTGGTCCCGCTGCCGGGGCATTTTCCGGCAGCGGTTTTTTTGTCCGCAATCCATGAGTTACGGCTGCGTCGAAGGCTTTTCGAATATCCTGGGATCGACTGTTGGATTTACTTCGAGTGAAGTGTATTCGGCGCGGCTGTTTTCCTCGCCGTTCTGCTTACTGAGGCGGATAGTAGGGATATTGAGACCGCCCAGCGGTTTCCAGTTCTCAAAGTCGGTTTCTCCCGGCACGGGCCCACCCTGGCTTAATGTTGTGTAGGTTTCCTTCAGAATGTGGCCAGTCTGGGGATCGACAAACCAGCGCAAGGAAGCGCCCTCGGAGTTCACATCGACGATGCGGGCGTCGACATCGCCGACTTTTTCGCTTTCACCGGCGCGAAAGAGTACATTGGGGTCCTTCCAATGCGAGGCGATGAAGATGGGATCGCGCTTGATCTGGGCCAGCGTCTCATCTTTCTGTGAGTCGGGCATGTCGTGCATGCCCTGTCCGGGAGCGGCCATGAAAGCTGCGTCGGGCGTGACCACGACTTCCATCGTCATGCCCGAGGGATGCATCTCGACGTGCAGGCGATCGGGGAAGACGATCGTGGTTTCCATAGGGATGGAAATTTCGCCCTGAGGTGTCTTCTGCGTGATGTCGATTTTTTCTTTCAGCGCCTTTACCTCGGCCAGCTTATCTTCCCCTCCGAGTGCGGCAACGACCTTTGCGGCCAATGCCTTGCCAGCATCATTCGAATTACTGACTTTTTCGCCCTCGGCTTCCTTTACGCCGGGCGGAGGGGGAATGGTGATGTCGATGTTCTGCACGGAGCCAAGAGTCGAGAGCGGTTTGTCGAATTCTTTTGTGTTGCCCACGACCAGCACAGCGAGCTGATCACGGTGCAGATATTTAGCGGCAACCCGGTTCACCTCGGCAGCGGTGACCTTCTGGATTTCGGCCTGGTATTTGTCGAGCCAGTCAGCGGGATAGTGATAGAACTCATACGTCATGCGCTCGGCGAGAACCTTGTCGGGCGAGTCCAGACGAAAAATGAATGCATTCAGAATGGCTTCCTTCGCGTGCTTGATCTCGTCTTCTGTGATGGGTTTGGTGGATAGCTGGTCGATATCTTCATCGATCGCCTCGATCGACTCAATCGTGCTCTGACTCTTGGTGCCGACGATGAAGCGCTCGATGCCGGGATGGCCGAAATTCGCACCGATGCCACCGCCAACTTCGTATGCCAAGCCGCGCCTGGTGCGAATGTCGTTGAACAGGCGCGAGGAGAATCCTCCGCCAAAAGCCTCGTTGAACACCGAGATGGCGTAGAAGTCAGGGTTGTTGCGGGTGACACCGAGCGTCACCATGAAGATGTTGCTCTGGTTGACGTCGGTCTTCTCGACGAGATAATAACCCGGCTTGGCCGGAGCGTAATTGATTTCTTCCACCGGCAACTCCGGGCCTTTTGGCCACAATTCAAACGCCGCGCGCAGCCTGGCTTCCATTTGCGCGGAGTCAAAATCGCCGCTGATACCGAGGATAATGTTATTCGGCTGGACATACTTTTCATGCCAGTCAATCAAGTCCTGGCGAGTGATGGCGGCGATGGTGGAGTATTCGGGGACGCGGGCATAAGGATTATCCGATCCGTAGGCTAGTTTGGTGGACTCGCGTTCGGCAATATCGTCAATCTCATCGTTACGGCGGGAGATTGAGGTGTACGCCTGTTTTTGCGCAAGGTCGAGCTTGTCAGGACGAAATTCGGGATTGCGCATGAGATCGACAAAAATCTTGAAGACGTCGGCGAAGTCGCCCTTGAGGCAGTCGAGGCTGATGCTGGTGGAATCAGGGCCGCCTCCAGTTTCGACTTTGGCCGCGCGGACTTCCAGAAAGTCATCGAGTTGGTCGCCGGTTTGATCTTTGGTTCCACCGGTGCGCCAGACTTGACCGTAAATGTGAGCGAGGCCAACTTTGCTTGCAGGCTCATTGCGCGAGCCGCCGCGAATCCGCGCGAACGCATCGATGAGCGGCAATTCATGATCTTCCTGCAAGAAAATAACCATGCCGTTCGCGAGCTCGATGCGCTTCGGCTGCTGCGGTTTGAACGCGGGAAGCGGAGGGATGGGAATTTGCTGCCAGGCCGCCTGGGCCGAGATCGTGGCGGAGGGTACGAAGAGAGTGGCAACCGCAAGCACGACGAAAAAGAATCGGCGAAGTTTCATCGTGCACCTCCTTGATCCGATGCGCCTTGTGAAGGCGGCGAATCGTGATTCGATTCCGGCTCGGACTTCTCCCCATTTTGAGACGCGGTTTCGATCACGCCCACGGTGCGATTGGTATCGGTGAAGGTTTCATTTGCCACGCGGCGGATATCGGCCTTCGAGACTTTATCGATGCGGTCGACGGAATAGAACAACTCGCGCCAGTCGCCATAACGAGTCTGATAGATTGCCAGGTCAGTTGCCAGCCCTTCGTTGTCGTTCAGGCCGCGAATCAGGTTCGCCTTGGAGCGAGTCCTGATCATCTTCAGCTCTTCGTCGCTGATGTCTTCTTTTTTGAGGCGCTCGATTTCAGCGTGGATGGCGTCACCGATTTCCTTTGTGCTATGCCCGGGCATGGGAACGGCATAAAAAGCGAACAAGTGGGGATACTTGGTTCCAGGCAGGCCGGTGAATCCAGCGGCGAATGAGGCGATTTTCTTATCACGAACCAGCGCGCGGTACAGCCGTGATGTGCGGCCTTCTGACATCAAGTCGGTGATGGCGTCGTAAACAGCGTCGTCCTTGCTGCGGTAATCGGGACGGTGGTAGCCCTCGAGATAGAGCGGCTGAGCCTGCTCCTCCAGGGTGACCTCGCGCTCGGAATTTTGCGGGGGCTCAACGGTAGTGGTCTCATCGGGCTTCTGGCTGGCAGGTAAGCGGCCGAAGTATTTTTCGAGAATCGGCATGGCCTGTGCGGCCTTGATATCACCAGCGATCGCCACGACCATATTTGCGGCAACGTAATATTTGTCGAAGAAATGCTTTGCGTCGGTGGCGGAAAACGAATTCAAGTCTGACATCCATCCGACGGTCGGGCGATGATAGGGATGCGCTTCAAAGGCTTCGGCATTGAACTGCTCGAGTAGGCGGCCGGTAGGATTACTGTCAGTGCGCAGACGGCGCTCCTCGATGACCACGTTGCGCTCCTTATAGAACTCGCGCATCACGGGATGAAGAAAGCGTTCGGATTCGAGGTACGCCCACAGCTCCAGACGATTCGAGGGCAGGGAATAGTGGTAGGCGGTTTCGTCGTAATCAGTGAAGGCGTTGAGGTCCTGACCGCCGTTCTGTTCGATGATCTTGCCGAATTGATTCGGTACGACATATTTATCGGCGGCTGCGGAGTCATCATTCCAGGCTTGTTCGAGCTTTTTCAGCTTTGCCTCGTCGCGGCCCACAGTTTTATCGCGCTCGGCGATGTAGGCGGCATAAGCCACTTCGACTTTTTCCAGGGCCGCTTTTTCGGCGGGGTAGTTAGTTGTTCCGATCTTGTCGGTACCCTTGAAGGCCATGTGCTCGAACATATGGGCGAGGCCAGTCTTATCCATAGGATCCTGCGCCGAACCGGCATCGACCATGGTGAAAAAAGAAAATACCGGCGCCTCGGGACGCTCGCAGATGACAATCGTCAAACCATTGGGCAGTTTCTTGACAGTGACGCGCTTCTCGAAAGAGGCGACATCCTGGGCTGCGGCGAGAGCTGTAAACAGGAAGATTACGGCCAAGAACTTAAACGTGCAGGCTTTCATCGAACCTCCAGAATGGCCGACGCGAAGATGTTCCGATCATGCAAATCGCAATATTATCGGCGTATAGGGCGGCAATGTTTGACGTTACGTGGCAGTTAGGGAAGTTGTCAAACGGAGGTTTCGAAGGTGGTGGTGAGGTTTAACAAGGAAGCGAGCCGAACGCGCGAGGTTATTGCGGCGCAAAGATCGCGCCGCAACGCGCGGCTCGCCCAGGTCCTTCGCTGCGCAAAAGAGGCTTCCTCAGGATGACAATTCAAACCTCACGACCGCGCTCGAAACCAAAGGGATTGCGACTCATTTTCCTTCCAGCCTGGTTTCAGGCACAATGCCTGCTGGAGCTCGCGCACGATGGATTCGACGGTTGAGATTCAAGGCAAGCACCTCAAGCTGTCGAATCTGGA
>JASHQM010000204.1 GCA_030039165.1 Candidatus Sulfotelmatobacter sp.
TGATGGAAGGGAATTACGACGCTGCGCGCGCTGCGGCAGGCACGTTTGCTGACATCTTCGGAAAGAACAACTTCTTTCTTGAGATTCAGAACCAGGGATTGGCAATGGAAGGGACGATCAATCCGAGCCTATTCCATCTTGAAAAAGAGTTAAGCCTGCCCTTGGTTGCCACCAACGATAGCCACTATCTCTGCGAAGATGACGCGCATGCGCAGGATGTAATGATTTGCATTCAGACCGGCAAATCGATCCACGACGGTCAGAGGATGAAGTTCGACGGCAGGCAGTTCTTCGTCAAGAGCCACGACGAAATGCACCGTGTATTCAAAGACTCGCCCGAAGTGTTGCAGCGCACACTGGATATCGCCGACCGGTGCAGCCTGCGCCTGGAGAAAGTCGCCACACCGTTTCCACAGTTCGATGTACCGCCGGGATACACGATTGACAGCTATTTCGAACATGTCACGCGCGAAGGCTTCGCGCGGCGGTTGGAAACGCTGCGTCCTCTTGCCGCACAGGGCAAACTCAAGCACTCGATGGCTGAGTACGAGCAGCGGCTGGAGCGCGAACTTGCCATCATCCAACAGATGAAATTTTCTGGTTATTTCCTTATTGTATGGGACTTTATCCGTTACGCCAGAGAGCGCGATATCCCTGTCGGACCGGGCCGCGGATCGGCCGCTGGGTCTCTGGTTTCCTACGCGCTAGGTATCACCGATCTTGATCCCCTACAGCACGAGCTGCTCTTCGAGCGATTTCTGAATCCCGAACGAGTTTCGATGCCAGATATCGACATCGATTTCTGCATGAACCGCCGGGGAGAAGTCATCGATTACGTCACGCAGAGATACGGACGCGACAACGTAGCGCAAATCATCACCTTCGGCACTATGGCGGCCAAGGCAGCAATTAAAGATGTCGGCCGTGCGATGGATATTCCTTACAGCGATGTCGATCGCATCGCCAAGATGATTCCCACGCAGCTCAATATCACGCTCGATAAAGCGATTGAAGAGTCGCCTCCGCTGCGCGAGGCGATCGAGAAAGATGGGCAGATTCGCGAACTGATTCAGACGGCAAAAAAACTCGAGGGGCTGGTGCGTAATGCGGGTGTGCACGCGGCGGGTGTGGTGATCTCTCCGCAGCCGCTGACGGAACTGGTTCCCCTGCACAAAACCAAGAACGATGAAATCGTCACCGCCTTCGATATGGTCGCAATCGAGAAGATGGGCCTGTTGAAGATGGACTTTCTGGGCCTCACCACGCTCACGATTCTTACCGACTCCCTGAAGCTGATCGCACAGACACGCGGTACTCCGATGACGCTGGAGCAGATACCCTTGGAAGATGAGGAGACCTATCGCAAGGTCTTTCACAAGGGTCTGACTTCCGGCGTCTTCCAGTTTGAATCGCATGGCATGAGGGACGTGTTGCGCAAGTATCAGCCGAATTCGATTGAAGATTTGACTGCCCTGAATGCGCTGTACCGGCCTGGGCCGATTCAGGGCGGCATGATCGAAGACTTCATCGACCGCAAGCATGGCCGCAAAAAGGTCGAGCATGAACTGCCGGAGCTGAAAGAAATTCTTGAAGAAACTCTTGGCGTGATTGTGTACCAGGAACAAGTGATGCAGATCGCCAACCGGCTGGCAGGTTACTCGCTCGGCGAGGCCGATCTGTTGCGCCGTGCCATGGGCAAGAAAAAACCGGAGGAGATGGCGCAGCAGCGCCAGAGGTTTGTCGAAGGCGCGACGCAGAGGAGATTTCCGGCAAAGAAGATCGAGAAGATTTTTGATCTGATGGCCCAGTTCGCGGGATACGGCTTCAACAAGTCGCATTCGGCGGCGTACGCGCTTCTCGCATACCACACGGCATATTTGAAGACGCATTACCCGGTCGAGTTCATGGCGGCATTGCTAACATCCGTCACTGGCAGCACCGACGACGTGGTTAAGTACATCAATGAGAGCCGCGAGATGGACATTTCGGTGGAGGCTCCGGATATCAACGTTTCCGACGCGAACTTCACGCCGCATGGCGAAGCTATTCGCTTCGGCCTGGCGGCGGTGAAAAACGTGGGCGTCAATGCGATCGAATCCATTCTCAATGCCCGTAAGAAACTTGGCCGCTTCAAGTCGATCTACGAATTCTGCGAGAACGTCGATCTGCGGCTGCTTAACAAACGCGTTCTAGAGTCTTTAATCAAGAGCGGCGCTATGGATTCCCTTGGCCGGCGTGCGCAATTAATGGCTGTGCTCGACCGCGCCATGGAGCGGGCGCAGAACGCACAGCGCGACGTGGAGTCAGGCCAGCATGGCTTGTTCGGTGTATTTCAGGAGGAAGAAGCCGAAGCCCACAACGACAAGTTGCCCAACGTTCCCGATTGGGATGAACATGTCCGTCTTTCGGCAGAGAAAGAAATTCTCGGGTTCTTCATCAGTGGCCATCCTCTGGAGAAATTCAAAGACAAACTGTTTGATCTTCAGGCACTGTCGGTCGCCGAACTGAGCGGGATGACGAAATCGACAGGCAAAGATGAAACCCTCGCGACCGCCGGCATTATCGCGAATGTGCGCGTGCTGAAATCGAAGCGCGGCGAGTTCTATGCGCAGGCTACGCTTGAGGATATGTCGGGATCGATGGATATGATCGTTTTTCCCGAAGCGTATAAGCGGCTCGGCGATAAAGTGAAGCTCGAGGTTCCCGTGCTGGTGCGCGCCGGAGTGAGAATTGAAGAGGGAGCAAACCCGAAAATTACAGCGTCGGAAATTATGCCTCTCGAAGATGCCAAGGTTCCGTTGCCACGCGCCATTCGGATTCGCGTTCCCTTGGAAACCTCCGGCGAAGATACCGTGGATGATTTGCACACCCTTTTCCGCGAACGAAAAGGAGAAGCCCGCGTCTTGTTCGATGTCGAGCGCACCGGCGATTTCATGGTGGTGATGGAAGCGGAAGGATATAATGTGCTGCCGGACCGCAACTTTATCGCGCGAGTCGAGCAGCTTTGCGGGCGCGGCAGCGTACGCATAATCAGTTAGCCGCTATCGATGTCGATGTGTGGCGAACGAGGACCCGTGGCGATAGGCTGAAAACTCTCGACCTTGCTCAGGCAAGGGCCCGCGGTCGTATACAGTCAGGCTAATCATGGAAGCCTCTTCCGCAAAAGCGAGGCAGGAACTCGAGCAGATCGAGCAACAGGTTGCACAGATCGAGGCCAACGGCGGCAAGAACGCCGAGACTCAACGGCAACTCGCGCAATTACATCAGCGAATCCATACCCTTCGCCAGGAGATGAACGCGCTGAACAGCGCCTGGCAGAAGACTGAACTGGCGCGCCATCCACAGCGGCCGCAGTCGCTCGACTACATCGAGCGCGTCTTCACTGATTTCAGCGAGATTCATGGGGACCGTGGCTTTGGCGACGATCCGGCCATCATAAGCGGCATGGCGCGCTTCCATGGCGAGGAAGTGCTCGTGATCGGCACGCAAAAAGGCCGCGACATGAAGCAGCGCGTGTACCGCAATTTTGGCACACCGCACCCGGAGGGCTATCGCAAGGCGATGCGCGTGATGCAGATCGCGGAGAAATTCCGCAGGCCGATTTTCACTTTGGTGGATACTGACGGCGCCTATCCCGGCATTCATGCCGAGGAGCGAGGACAAGCGGAAGCCATCGCATACAATCTGCGCGAAATGGCGCGGCTCGAGGTTCCGATCATCGCCACGGTCATCGGGGTTGGCGGCAGCGGCGGCGCGTTGGCCATTGCAGTGGCCGACCGCGTTCTCATGATGGAGAACGCCATATATTCGGTGATTTCGCCCGAGGGCTGCGCAGCCATTATGTGGCGCGACGCTACAAAAAAAGAGCTGGCGGCTGAAGCCATGCGCATTACGGCAACAGACTTGAAGGAACTGGGTTGCATCGATGACATCGTCCCCGAACCGGAAGGCGGCGCGCACCGCGATCACGAAGCGGCCGCCAACCTGCTGGATGTGAGCCTGCAAAGGCAGCTCGCTGAACTGAAAAGAATCCCCCCTGCCGATTTGGTCGTGTCACGATATAATAAGTTCCGCACCATCGCACAGTTCTTCAAAGGCGAGTAGGCGTTTGATTTCTTCCTGTTTACAAGAAAGGTTGCACATCGCTTGCAGCGCGCATCTTGCGCTGCCCCCGCGCATAGAACGCCGTATAATAGTAAGTTCCCCTGATTTTCGATTTCACGCGGAATACCCGCACTCATAAGGAAGGAGTAGGGATGTCCACCACGAATGTTGCGCCCCAGGGCACAGGAGGCCAATTGGGGCGCAAGCGCATCGTCAATGACATGAGCATTCAGGTCGCCACGGTGAATGGCTCAGGTTCGCAGAGTTCGAATACAGTTTTGTTGCGGGCGATTTTTCAGATGGGCGTGCCAGTTTCGGGCAAGAATCTGTTCCCCTCCAATATTGCCGGCCTGCCGACCTGGTACACCATTCGCGCCAACAAAGAGGGATACATCGGCCGCAAAAAGGAAATTGATTTCCTGGTGGCGATGAACCCGGAAACCGCGCAGGATGACGTCATGTCACTGGCGCCAGGCGCTTCGGTTCTTTACGACGAGCCGCTCGCGCTCGACAAGCTGCGCAACGACCTGGTTTTTTATTACGTTCCTTACGACAAAATCGTCGCCGCGGTATGCCCGGAGGCCAAGCTGCGCAAACTGGTCAAGAACATGGTGTACGTGGGCGTGGTCGCGCAGTTGCTTGAAATCGAAATGGGCGAGGTGGAGAAAGCGATTCGCAAGCAGTTCGCAAAGAAGGCCAAGGCGGCCAATCTGAATCTGGCCGCTGCCCAGGCCGGATTCGATTACGCCAAAGGCAATCTTGTAAAGCGTGGCGCGTTCTACATTGAGCGCATGAATAAGACTGCGGGCAAAATCATCGTCGATGGAAATTCCGCCGCTGCGCTTGGCTGTGTATTCGCAGGATGCACAGTGGTCACCTGGTATCCGATTACGCCTTCTTCATCGCTGGTCGAAACCATGATTGAGTACATGAAGGAGTACCGCATCGGCCCGGACGGCAAAGCTACCTTCGCCATCGTCCAGGCGGAGGATGAACTGGCGGCGATCGGCATGGTGATTGGCGCAGGATGGGCTGGGGCACGCTCGATGACTGCGACCGCGGGTCCTGGCATTTCGCTGATGTCAGAGTTTGCAGGCCTGGCTTACTACGCCGAAGTACCGGGCGTGATCTGGGACATTCAGCGCGTAGGGCCCTCGACTGGCCTGCCTACTCGTACTTCGCAGGGCGATATTTTATCGACGGCGTTTCTCTCCCACGGCGATACAAAACACATCATGTTAATTCCGTCCTCCGTGGCAGAGTGCTTTAGCATGGCGCAGGATGCGTTCAATCTGGCCGAGCAGTTTCAGACGCTCGTGTTTGTCATGTCCGATCTCGATCTCGGCATGAACAACTGGATGTCGGATCCATTCGACTATCCCTCTACTCCGATCAAGCGCGGCAAGATTCTGTCCAAAGGCGATCTGGATAAGCTCGGGGGCTTCGCTCGCTACAAAGATCTCGATGGCGATGGCGTTGGATACCGAACGTTGCCGGGCACTGATCATCCCGCGGCGGCGTACTTCACCCGTGGCAGCGGGCACAACGACAAGTCGAGTTACAGCGAACGCCCCGACGATTACGAAAACAACATGGAGCGGCTCAACCGCAAGTTTGAGACGGCGCGCTCGTTCGTGCCGCGCCCTGAGATTCAAAAAGGCACTAACGCGCAAATCGGGATCATTGCTTACGGCACCTCGCACTGGGGTGTCATCGAGAGCCGCGACCAGTTGCGCAGCGAGTATGGCATCGAAACCGACTATTTGCGGATGCGAGCTTATCCGTTTACTCGTGAAGTGCACGATTTCGTAGAGCAGCACGATCGCGTCTATGTGGTCGAGCAGAACCGTGACGCACAGATGCTGAGCCTGCTCAAGCTGGACCTCAAGCCGGAATTGACCACGCGCCTGCGCAGCATCGCTCATCTCGACGGACTGCCCCTCGACGCGCGCTCCGTCACCGACGAACTCAGCACCATGGAGGGGAAGTAAATGGCGACCACCCCGACCGCCGAACCACGAACAAATCGCATCGGCCTCACGGTAATCGAGTACAAAGGCGGAAAGACCACACTCTGCGCCGGCTGCGGACACAACGCGATCTCCGAGCGAATTCTCGAAGCCATGTACGAAATGGGCGTGCCGCCTGAGCGCGTAGTCAAGTTAAGCGGTATTGGCTGCTCATCGAAAAGTCCCGCATATTTCATGAACCGCTCGCACAGCTTTAACTCGGTTCACGGGCGCATGCCATCAGTGGCAACGGGCGCGCTGCTGGCGAATCGCAATTTGCTTGCTCTCGGCGTCAGCGGCGATGGCGACACGGCTTCCATCGGCATCGGACAATTCGTTCACCTCATGCGCCGCAATCTGCCGCTGATCTACATCATCGAAGACAACGGCGTGTACGGGCTGACCAAAGGACAGTTTTCCGCGACAGCCGATCTGGGATCGAAATTGAAAACTGGCGTGATCAACGATCTTCCGCCAATTGATACGTGTGGCCTTGCCATTGAGCTGGGCGCAACTTTTGTGGGCCGATCTTTTTCGGGCGACAAGAAGCAACTGAGCGCCATGATGAAGGCCGCCATCGCGCACCATGGCACAGTCATGCTCGACGTGGTTTCTCCCTGCGTGACATTTAACGATCACGAAGGCTCGACCAAATCCTACAAATACGTCAAAGATCACGACGAGATCTTGCAGGAAATCAGTTTCGTTCCTCATTTTGAGGACATCGATGTAGAGTACGATGCCGGAACCACAGTGGACGTGACCATGCACGACGGTTCGCACCTGCAATTGCGTAAGCTGGAAGAAGACTACGATCCGACCGACCGCATCCGTGCCATGACGCGTTTGGCTGAAGCTCACGACAAAGGCGAGGTGCTGACGGGGCTCTTTTATGTGAACACGAAAGCACCGACGTTCCTCGAATTGCTGAATATGATCGGTGAACCGTTGGCCACGCTGCCCGAATCGCTGGTGCGCCCGGGCCGGGAAGCGCTGGAAGCCGCAATGGAAGAGCTGCGCTAACGAGCCAGTACTGCTAACGATGGTTTGATGCTCTACTTCGAGGGCCAGGAGCTACCCGGCTGCATTCCCAGGCCTGAGCCGTAGTACGCGGCGAGCGCGAGGCGCTCTTCGTCAGTCAGCAAGTCTGCGATGGTGCGCATGGGTTCGTTGATGTCGTTCGCTCGCGTTCTGTGTGCGAAAGCTTCCAGTTGCGCAAGAAGATAATCGGAATTCTGCGTCATGAGCGACGGTGCTCCGGGCCGGTACGCGATTGGACCGTGGCATGCTTGGCAGGGCGGAATCCCGCGCTCGCCATCTCCGAAAGTCACCAGCCGCCATGCCATGTTTTTCTGAGCCAGGCCGGGCAGAGGACGAGGAAAGACACGCTTATCTTCAGGATCGTAGAAGATCGGCAGCTTGGCGTAATAAGCGGCCAGATCCACCATATCCTTATGAGAAAGGTCTTCTGCAATCGGATTCATCGGAAAGGCAACTCGCTTGTGCGCCCGAAAGTCTTCCAGTTCTTTCCACAAGGCAAGCCGGTCCATTGCCGCCAGATTGGGAGTGGATCCTTTATCGCTGAAACCTTCTGTGCCGTGGCAGTGCTCGCAGTGACGCGCTAGCAGCATGCCGCGAAAAGGATCTCCACTGGAGGCCTGAGCGATAGTTTCCGGAGTCCATTCCACGAACGAAGGAACGTGATCAGAGGGGTTATCTGCTGCACGCACAAACAAGGCTGTTACTGCGAGTGCCAGCAGCGTCAAAACAACTAATTGCGCAGCCGACCATCTGGCGCGGGAGAATGCATAATTGGGTCTACTGCGCGGCACAATTCCCCCTTTCTCCGTCACGCAACGCCGGGAACTGATCGCGCGGCACGACTCGTACTTCCGATCGCATCGCATAGTGGCCCGCCCCGCAGAATTCGCGGCACGCGGTTTTGTACTCGCCCGCCTTCGGAAATTGCAGCTCCGCTTCACTGATTGAACCCGGAGAGACCTTCACGTTGTAATCCGTACTCATGAAAGCGAGGGAATGAACCGCGTCGGCGCTGGTGATGCGCAGGTGCACAGGAACCCCCGCGGGAACTAGTATGCAGTGTGGAATGAATAGATACTGTTGCGCAATCATGCGCACAGTGACCGAACCATCGGCGTTTTGTTCGGTGCCGAGATTGTTCTCGACAAATTCTCCGGAGACGTGAAGCGCCAGAGGGTCAACCTGGTGTTTGCCTCTGAGCCAGCGCAGAAGGGGTTCATCGATCTGATAGAAGCGTGTGGCCGGAATCAACAGCAGAATCAGAACGGTGAGCAGAAACGTGCGCAGTTTTCGCCATTTCACGGGAGCATGATTATAGCGCCCGCCTCGAAATGCCATCGAGCTACTCAGCCCTGCTCCAGCTCTTTCAGCACCGCGCTGCAGCGCTCGCACACCGTCGGGTAGGTTTTGTCTTCGCCAACATGAGTCGAGTAATTCCAGCAGCGCTCGCACTTTAAGCCGTCCGCTTTTTTTACTTCCACGTGCACGCCCGAGGTTCCATTCCCGGAGCCTTGTTGCAGGCTCACCTCCGAAACGATGAAAATATAGCGCAACTGATCTTCGTAGCCCTTGAGAACAGAGTACATCGGGTCGCCGGCGATAACCTGCACCTGGGCTTCGAGCCCGGTGCCGATCAGCTTTTTGTTGCGGGCTTCCTCGAGTGCTTTCAAAACGTCGTCGCGCACGGAGCGGAGACTCTGCCAATCGCTCGATTGCCGCGCATCATCAACGCTCTCATCCCCACCGAGGATTTCCCCAGCCGAAGGGAACTGGGCCAGATGCACGCTTTCGACTCGCGTACGGCTTTTCGGCAGGTACTGCCACACTTCTTCACAGGTGAAGCTCATGATCGGCGCCAGCAGGCGAACCAGAGCTTCTCCGATGCGCCATATCGCGGTCTGCGCCGCCCGGCGCCCAGTCGATTTCGGAGCGAATGTGTAGAGCCGGTCCTTGAGCACATCGAAATAGAACGCGCTCAAATCGACGATGCAGAAGTGATTCAACCTGTGATAGATCTTGTGAAACGCAAACTCTTCGTATGAGCTGCGCACTTCCGATGCGAATGAGGCCGTCTGCCGCAGCATGTATTGGTCGAGTGACTGTAATTTCTCAAACGCAACTGCGTCTTTGTCGGGATCAAAATCGTGAAGATTGCCGAGTATATAGCGGAACGTATTGCGAATTTTGCGATAGTTCTCCGCAATGCGCTGCATCAGGGCTTCAGATCCGACCACATCTTCGCGGAAGTCAACCGAAGCTACCCACATGCGCACGATTTCGCCGCCCAGCCGGTCCGCGATATCGACGGGGTCAACATCGTTTCCCCGCGACTTCGACATCGCCTGGCCCTTGTCGTCGAGCGTCCAACCGGGCGTAACGACGCCCTTATACGGGGGCGTGCCGTGCGTGCCCATGGCGCAGAGCAGGGATGACTGGAACCAGCCACGGTATTGATCGCCGCCTTCGAGATAGAGATCGGAGGGCCAGGGATATGTTGGCTCGTCATCGATCAATGCGAGATAGCTTGCGCCAGATTCCAGCCACACATCAAAGATGTCAGTTTCTTTCTCGAAGGTCACGCCGCCACAATGGGGGCACTTTGTGCCTTTGGGAAGAAGCGAATACGGCTCCTCTGTAAACCACGCATCCGCTCCCGATCGGCGGAATAATTCTGCGATCTTACGGTTAATCGTTTTATCGTTAAGCGGCTTACCGCATCTCTCGCACAGGAACACGGCGATAGGTACGCCCCAGACACGTTGCCGCGAGATGCACCAGTCGGGCCGCGCGGCGATCATGTTCGTCATGCGCTCTTCGCCCCAGGCCGGGTCCCACTTCACACGCTTGATGTCTTGCAGCGTGCGGGAGCGCAACGTGTCATCTTTCCTGTTGCCGCCGGGCATTGGCGTTTCCATCGAGATGAACCACTGCTCGGTGGCACGGAAAATCACCGGGTTGTGGCATCGCCAACAGTGCGGATAGGAATGCTCGGTTTTTTCGAAATGGAGCAATGCGCCGCGGCCCTTTAGCAGATCCATAATCGGCTGGTTCGCATCCCAAACGCGCTTGCCCGTATATTCCGGCAGCCCGTTGCGCAGAATGCCTTTTTCGTCGACGTTGCTGGTGGCGTCCAGGCCGTATTTCACACCGGTAAGGAAGTCTTCTGCGCCGTGCGACGGCGCGGTGTGGACCACGCCCGTGCCGGTATCCATGGTCACGTAGTCGGCGAGCACGCCAAGAATTTTGCGTTCGAGAAATGGATGCTGAAAATTCAGGTTCTCGAGTCTTCGGCCGGGAAAATGGGCAACCTTGCGAACATTCGACAGCCCGCACTTTTCCGCGGTTTCTTTCGCCAACTTCGAAGCGACGATGTAGACCTCTCCGCCAGATTCGAGGGCGACATATTCTTCATCCGGATGAAACGCCACGGCCATTGATGCTGGCAGCGTCCAGGGCGTGGTTGTGAAAATGATTGTCGACACCTTTTTCCCCGCCAAAGCCGGATCAATTCGCGCCGGGTCGTCGATTAACGCGTACTTCACCCAGATTGCGGGGCTGACATGGTTTTCATACTCGACTTCCGCCTCGGCGAGCGCAGTTTCGTCATGCATACACCAATAGACGGCGCGCAGGCCTTTGTAGACGAATCCGTTTTCGTAAAACGAATAGAAAGTCGAGAGCACGATGGATTCATACTGCGGCTCCATGGTGACGTAGGGACGCTCGAAGCGGCCAAACACGCCAATGCGCTTGAACTGCTCGCGTTGCAAATCGAGAAACTTTTGGGCGTATTTACGGCAGGCTGCCCGCACGTCCAGGGGACGCATTTGCAGCTTTCTGCCGCCGAGTTCCTTATCGACCTTGATCTCGATCGGCAGGCCATGGCAGTCCCAGCCGGGCACGTAGGGCGCGTCGTAGCCAGCCATGGTCTTTGACTTGACGATAAAGTCCTTGAGGCACTTGTTCAGTGCCGTCCCCAGGTGGATAGGTCCACTGGTATAGGGCGGGCCATCGTGCAGGATATAGGTGGGCGCGCCCTTGCGGGCTTCTCGGATGCGGTGGTAAGTCCGCTCCTGCTCCCAGCGAGCCAGCATCTTCGGCTCATTCTCGGGCAGCTTGGCCTTCATGGGAAAGGCGGTTTTGGGCAGATTGATGGTCGATTTCAGTTCAAGCGGCACCCGGGCGGCATCTCCAAATGATTGAATCTCTTCATTATAGGGAGAGACGTTGCCAACGTCTATGCAGCCCGTTTCACATAGCGCTCCGTGCTGATGAACCGTTTGCCATGAACTTAGGGAACTGGAAATGCACTTCGTAATACAAGGCGAAAGCGGTACAATTTAACAACGGGAGTAAAGCGGTGGACGCGTGCTCTCGCGAAACGGGATCGTCTTCAGACAGGCAACTCGTTGCAATGATGGCTCATCTGTGTAGAGGAGCGGAAGTCAACCAGACAGCCTTTCCACCAGAAAAGTAAAAACCAGACCGGGGAACAATGGCATCCTTAGAAGTTAATTCTAAAGCTGAATCCAACGGCAATCTGAACCTTGCCGATCCCCAGCTCAATCTGTTGATGGCTCCTGAGGAGCCTCTATGGAAATCGCTTTTCCACGGACTGGACGATTTCTTCTTTCCCAAGAAACTGCCACCTCTCAGGCTCGAGTCTAAACCCATCCCGGTCAAGGATATCTGGGGCTTCTACAACTACAAGAAAGATGGCGCATTGGGTTCGACTGTGGCACACGTTGTCGTGCTGGCCTTGATTATCGGGGGCACGCTGCTCGCACGGCGTGTCGTGACAAAAGTTGTAGCCAAACCGCAAGTTGAAACCAAACTCATTGACCCCGGCGACTTCATTATGAAACCAGCCAAGACCCAGGCTGGCGGGGGTGGCGGCGGCGGCGATCGCGATGTGCTGAAGGCTTCCGCGGGAAGGCTGCCGAAATTCTCCATGCAGCCGCAGATCGTGCCACCGGCTGCGGTCATAAGAAATCCCGCTCCTAAGCTGGCTTTCGAGCCCACGGTGATGGTCCCGCCCGATCTGAAGATCGTTGCCAACAACAATATGCCGAACCTGGGCGATCCGACATCGACCGCTGTGATCCCGTCGAACGGCACGGGATCGGGCAGCGGCATCGGAAGCGGCTCAGGAGGTGGCGTCGGTCCCGGCAACGGACGGGGCGTTGGCCCCGGCGAGGGGATGGGTGCGGGTGGTGGTGTTTACCGTCCGGGCGGAGGTGTTTCCGAGCCGCGCGTTATCTACCAGACTGAACCTGAATTTTCTGATGAAGCCCGCAAAGCAAAATACCAGGGGACCTGCGTACTGGGCTTGATCGTCGACGCCACCGGGCGTCCAACAGCCATTCGGGTCATCAATGCCCTGGGCATGGGCCTGGATGAGAAGGCCATCGAATCGGTCAAGAACTGGAGATTTGAACCCGCCAAACTCAACGGCCATCCGGTTCCTGTCCAAATCGCCGTCGAAGTCGACTTCCACCTGTACTGAGAGTATCTGTTCGCAAAAATCGTTTTAGGTTTTGCGTTTCGCACAACCGATCTCATTTCCCGCCTAAGGAATCGCTCTCTTCAATACCGCCAGGTGCGACAACACACGGCGCACAAAACCGATGCCCTCATAGAGGGCAATCGCGTGAACGTTATCTCCGCGGACGTGCAGAAACGGAGTTTCTCCGCGATCGAGAATGCGCTGCATGACGTCGTCCATTAACATGCGCGCGTAGCCGCGTCCCGTGTAGTCAGGATGCGTGCACACCGCGCTGACTTCGGTATATCCCGGAACCTTCATCCGCTCGCCGGCCATTGCGATCAGTTTTCCATTGTGACGGATACCGATGTACCGGCCGAGTTCGTGAGTACGCCTGCCGAAAGGACCGGGCTTGGTGAGCGCGGTGAGTTCAAGCATGTCAGGCACGTCCTTGGCTCCCAGTTCAGTAATGTGCACATCCGGCATCGAGCCCTGCCAAAGTTGGGATGCACCTGCCTGAAAAACCATCTGAGGCATGGGGATGGCAAGAAGCAGCTTCCATCCGGGACGCGGCTGATACGGTTCGCGCAGAGCCAGAGTGACGACTTGGCCTGGGTCGACTAAACGAGTCAGAGAATCCCAACCGCGGTCGTTCGGTTCGAGGAAAGCCGCGATGGTTGAAACCTCGTGGAGGAAGCGGCGCGCCTGATCGTAAGATTGCGCGAGACACGCCTGCCGTGTGGTCAAAGCTGTCCAGACGACGTTGTCGAGAGGGTGCGTGGAGTCGGCGATAACCAACTCTGATTGGACTGTGGGAATGATCATTTTGACACAGTAAATTTGGGAGCGGAGGCGCGCTATCCGAAGCTTGCGGGCAAAAATCGTGGCTTCGGGACCAAGCTTCGAGCTTGGCAGATCACTGGCGTGCTATTCCTTGAGATCTACGTGTTCGACGCCGTCGATCGTGTGTCCCAGAAAGCGCTCGCCTAGACGGCGGAACTTCTCTACTGAATCGGTGGCAAAAAACCTCAGGCGTGGCGTGATGCGACGTTCCTCGTTGTTCGAGGGCGGCAGGAGTTGCCGTATTTGGCGGGCTACTGCGGCAGCGGTTGACTCGGCGGAATCCACAATGCTGGCATGGTCTGGCGCCACGCGCCGCAGCAACGGCTTGAGCAAGGGATAATGTGTGCAGCCCAGCACCAGAACGTCAGCATCCTCGAAGCCGCCACTGAAGGCCTCATTAAAATAGATGCGCGCGACTTGCTCCGTAACAGGATGGTCCACCCATCCCTCTTCGACCAATGGCACCAGCAGCGGGCAGGCTTTTTCTCGCACTTCTAGCCCACGTTCCGTTATCGCCTTTCGATAGGCATGGCTGCTGATGGTGGCTTCCGTGCCGATGACAACGACCCTTTTATTCTTGCTCATGGCCGCAGCCGCCTCGGCTCCGGGCTCCACAACGCCGACAACGGGCACGTTCGCGGCCTGGGTGATCCGGTCAAGTGCGAGCGCGGTTGCGGTGTTGCAGGCAATCACGAGCAGCTCGGCTCGATTTTGCTCGAGGTGACGCGAAGCCTGAAGCGCGTAGCGGGCAACGGTTTCGGCGGATTTCGATCCGTAGGGAAGGCGGGCGGTATCGCCAAAATAAACGTAATCGGCTTCGGGTACGACTTCAAGTAAAGCTTTAAGAACAGTGAGACCGCCGAAGCCGGAGTCGAACACGCCGATGGTGGGGCGACGAGTGGTGATCATCAGTCAGGTTCGCTTGCCAGAATTGTTCGCTTATGATCGCTTGCCAGGTAATGAGGTCGAGACAGAGGACACGGCAAACTCAGTTACCTTGCTGCAGCACTCTCCCCGCGGAATCGGCGCTCCATGCGGGCAGGTTCGCGGATGGCCGAGAAATGTACAGATTTTGTCTGTCGCTTCAGGCGAAAGAATGTGCTCGAACTTGCAGGCCTGTTGCTCGATTTCGGATTCGCTATCCATGGCCAGGCTGTCTGTAAACAGGCGCTCGGCGAGGCGATGCCGGCGGATAATACTGCCGGCGCGTGCGCGGCCGCGTGGCGTGAGTTGCACAATCATGCTGCCGTCGCCGATTGACGCAGCCATCGGTTTCAAAGCATCGTGGCACGGATTCACAAACGGCTTGTGATCGTGTGTTTCGGGAGGATGAGGCGCAGTAACCACCAAGCCGAGAAGGATCATCTTCTCGATCGCCAAACTGACGGGCAGAGCGCCGTGGACTTCCATATGTTCAACCTCCGCAGTCTGGCCGTGTTCCTCGAGCACCCAGAGTTCTTCGAGCACTTCGTCGAACTGCTCTTCGTCGACCATGGCGAAGACTTCCTGAGACGCGATCTTGCCGTGATGGAATTCGATGCGGCGATCAGCCAGCCGTGCAACGACCGGATCGTGTGTAACCATTACGATCGTGCGTCCCTGCTGATGAAACTCGCGCAGCAGCCGCAGAACGATTTCTTCGTTGACTGCGTCGAGATTGCCGGTGGGTTCGTCGGCCAGAATAATTCTGGGATCGTTAATCAAAGCCCTGGCGATGCAGACGCGTTGTTGCTCGCCTCCCGAAAGCTGTGAAGGCAGGTGATGGGCGCGGTCCCTCAGCCCCACGCGTTCCAGAGCCTCAGTCGCCTCTTTCTCGTCGGTCATGCTGTGAAAATACTGCGCCAGCATGACGTTCTCGACTGCAGTAAGAAACGGGATGAGATGGAACTGCTGGAAAACAAATCCGATTTTTTCGGCGCGAACGCGGTTCAATTCGGCGGCGGAAACCACGGCGACATTCTGACCGTCGAGCCAGATTTCACCTGACGTGGGCCGGTCGAGGCAGCCGATCAGATTTACGAGCGTTGACTTGCCCGATCCCGACGGCCCCATGATCGAAAGCCATTCACCCGGCCCAACGTGCAGGGAAATATGGTCGAGCGCGCGAATCGTGCCATTCTGATCCCCTTTGCCATTTCCCGCGCCGTTTGCAGCGGCCTTCGCTGGGTAGAGTTTGGTTACGTCTTTGATCTGAATCATCTCATTCACCCCTCAGGATGACCGCCGGCTGCACGCCGCGCAACAGCGCAATCGGGAGAATCGCAGAAAGCAGCGTCACGACCATGCTACCAGCGAGAATGATCGGCAGAACACCAAAACGCGGCACCACCGGAGCATGAAAGTTAACCCGGCCGATCCAGGCCGCGATTCCGATGCCGACAGTAAATCCGATGATAGCCCCAACCGCTCCCATGGCGAGGGCTTCGGCTGCAAAAAAGCCGTTCAGCAGCCAGTCCGATGCCCCCAAAGCCTTCATAATGGCGAAGTCGCGGCGGCGATCGAAAACCCAGCCCATCAGTGTGGAAAGCACACACAGTGCCGCGGTCAAAATAATTAAAGTTGTTGCAGCCATCAAAGTTGAATGCGTTTTGCCGAGAACCCGAGCTTCGCCTTCCATGATTTGCCGCACGGGGCGAACATCGGCTGCGGGAATTGCATTTTGAAGCTGGTGCATGATTGCCGTCACATCCTCGGGAGAACCGCTGGCGGCAACCTCGACCGTGGATGGCTGAACTCCGGTCCATGCGACGAAATCTGGTAGAGAAAGATAAACACGGCTATCTTCCGCCGCGCCGGTCTGCACGGTTCCGGCAGGTGTGAGGTGATTTGTGTGCCCTTGAAAGCTGAGATCAAAGGCGTGACTCTTTGGGGAAATGAGTGAAACTGCGCGCACTCCTATCAACGCCTGCTGCGGCCCCGATGGCCAACTGCTCACCGACCACCAGCGGTCGAGCCGCTTAACGCGCTCGAAATCGGTGCCGACGACAACGATCGGCTGGGCATCGCTGCTTCGGGCGACGATGAGAGCAAAAGGAGCTACGATTCCGCGACCGGCCAAGACGGATTCGGCATGCGAAAGTGCGTCGGCGGGAAGGGAAGCGCCATCTTTCCCGACCACGATAATATTCGCCCCATAGTTGCGAAATTCGCGACGCAGCTTGGCCTGCACATCAACGTAGAGATTGAGCGTCGCCGTGCCCACGGCAGCCGCCACTACCATGGCCAGCAGTGCAGATACTGCGCGCCCGCGGCGCAACACCGCAGCGCGCAACAGCATGCGGATGAACATGGAGGTATGCGGCGAGTGAGCGCGGCTGGCCGCAACTTCCTGCGCCGAATTCGAGCGCACGCTCACAGTTCACCTCGCAGCGCGTAGACTGGATCCAATCCGACGGCTTTGCGTATGGCGGCCGCGCTTCCTGCGAAGGTCACGATGACAGCGATCGCAAGAATTACCGGAAACAAGACAGGGGGAATGCTGATATCGGCGTTGAAAATCGAGCGCCCGATCTGATGCGCGAGTAAACTGCCCGTCGCAAAACCAATCAGGCCTCCCAGCAACGCCAGCAGCGTGGCTTCGGCAAAAAAGATGGAGGCAACGGCCAGGCGGCCGGCGCCCAAAGCTTTCATGAGTCCTACTTCTCCCCGCCGTTCAAAAATCGTCGTCGCCATAGCCGCGGAAACCGCCAATGCCGAGGCAATCAAGGCCGCCAATGTAATAAGAAAGATCAGTCCTTTGATGCGGGTAAGTACCGCGCCTTCGCTCTGCGCCACCTGGCGAATCTGCTCGGCATGCGAGTGGGGAATGGCCTCCTGCAATTGATATGCAATCGACTGTGGATAGGGCGAGCAATACCATCGGTCGTAAACCGGTCCTGACATGCTCTTTGGGTCGCGGCGGGCGAGCGCATCTTCGGGCTTTGTCAATGCGCTGACATATACGCGGCGAACCGCGCCGGGCCTGCCGAGGATTTCCTGGGCAAGAGCGATGGGCGCGACGATCTGATCGTCTTCCGCTCCGCCGGTCGAGAGAACTCCGGCAACTCGCAACTGACGGCCCGAAAGCGTGATCTCATCCCCCGGTTTCGTGGAAACTTTTTGCGCCAGCCGTTCACCAACTAAAACGTCACGCGAGTTGTCATCCGGCCATGCTCCCGAAACTTTCCACCAGGGATGTGTCGATCGCACACCGGTCGTGAAATCTTTTTTTCCATACGAAAGCTGCTTGGCGAAGTAGGTACCGAGCAGGGTCAGATTTTCAGTTTTTCCTTCGCGCTGCACCGAGACATTGACCGGCAGCATGGGAGCAAATCCGGTGATGTTGTTGTGCCAGAAAGTCCCCTCGATTTTGGGCAGGTCAGCTTCGTTCAGAAAAGCCCCGTCGGTCGGCGGCTTCAGGTTTATACCGCCGATTTCGACATCCAGGGTGTCTTCCTGCGGAGTGACAAGTAAATTCGCGCCGATGGTGCGTAACTCGCGATTGATCTTATCGCCGATGTCGGTGGCGACCGCAATCATCGCCGTGGCCACAGTTACGCCCAGGGTGATCGCCGCGCCAGCCAGCAGTTTGCGCCGCTTCTGTCGGCGGAACGACTCGTAGACGAGGCGGGCGAACATCGCCTACTGCTTCTCGAACACGCGGCCGCCCGCCGCGACGTCCGCCTCTTGAATGATGATAGAGTCAGCCGTCTGGGTCGATCGCAGAGGAATCGGGTTGCACCCGCCCTTCTCGCCCACAGATTGCGGAACGATAGGCGCGGCGCAATTTTTGCAGATCACCCCGTTGCCAGACTTGTAGAATCCGACCGCTCCGCAGATTTCGCACGCATCAAAAACGACGGCAACTTTGCCGTCAGGCTTTTGATAAAGAAAGAAGCGTACCTGTGTTCCATTTTCTTGCGC
>JASHQM010000205.1 GCA_030039165.1 Candidatus Sulfotelmatobacter sp.
GCTTCCACCATCGCGGTGCTCAACAAAGAGCACTCCAACAACCGCGTCTACGTCTCACTCCTGGAAGCCGATCCTGAGGCCCACGTCGGCGACAAGGTCATGCCCACGCTGCCCATTTCCATCATGAACGTGATGGATGGAATGCGTGGCAATCAGGAAATGGTGGTCAGCGGGGAGTCGAATGTCGATGAAACCGCCACCGCGCCGCTCGACTATGTGGTGAGCGGAGCGCAGTTGCTGACTCTGACGGTGAAGTGATCTCTCGTTTCTTCAGCTTGTCTTTTGAGCGCAGTGCTGCTGTCATCCTGAGAGAAGCGAAGGATCTATGCAGTGCCCCGGCGAAGAGGATGCACAGATTCTTCGTTACGCTCAGAATGACAACAACATTCCCGCCTTCTGCATATGCCGAAACCCATCCGTCGCCGTGGCCGCCAGAACCATGAGAGTCGCGTTGTAACTGAGGTGGGCAAGAAAGCTGGAAGCCACTGACTTGGTTACCGCCCGAATGGTGGTAAGCACCACTCCTACGAGAAAAATAATCAGCACCGCTCCCCAGGAGCGTCCGTACTGGGCGAAGTGCATCAATCCAAACAAGACGGCGGTGATGAAGATTCCGCACGCCGCCCCTAGCCGTCGCGCCAGCACGGGATAAAGCATGCCGCGAAAGAATAGCTCTTCCATTAAAGGTCCAAAGGTCACGGCAAAAACTGCGGTCAGATAAGCATCCAGGGGACGATCGAAGAATTGATCGAATGGGGTGTTCTTCGGCATCGGTAAGAACCGTCCTAGATAATCGAAGGCGAGCATAAGAATGCCAATGCCGACAAGGTTTAATCCTGCAATCCCAGGCCAATTCCAGCGAATCGCCTGCCAGAAGCGCGTGTGGTATTTGCCCTCGACGAGCACAATCATCGCCAGCGCCACAATGACATAGGCGATGAATTGAGACGCCAGCGCCAGCACGGGCTTCTGGGCAACATCCAGCCAGCGTTGATGCGGATAGACAAGCATGCGCGCAGCCGTGATCGTCACCAGCGGCACAATGAATAGAGCGAGCAGCACGGTGAGTCCTGCGATTTGCAGGACGTCCCAGCCGGAGAAGACGGGGTTTTCTCCGGACTTGGGCGGAGGTGGAGTTAAATGATGTTCCGGCGGCGGAGTAAAGGAAGCTGGCGCTTCAGAATCGAGCCGCTGCGGATCCAACTGCTCGTCAATGTCGTGATCAAACCGTGGGTTTTCGGATGCTGACAAGGTTCATTCCTCAGGCACTGCGTTTTCCGTTCCCTGCAAAATATCCTGCCAGCGCCTGCCCCGTATACGACTTCTTCACCTTCGCGACCTGTTCGGGCGTGCCCTGCGCAACGATGCGCCCGCCATCTTCGCCGCCCTCGGGCCCGAGGTCGATGATCCAGTCGGCGTTGCGGATCACATCCATATTATGCTCGATGATGACGATCGAATTGCCCAAGTCGGTCAAACGGTGTAACACGTCGAGCAATTTCTTCACATCATCGAAGTGCAGCCCGGTCGTTGGCTCGTCGAGCAGATAAAGCGTTTTGCCGGTCTGCCGCTTACTTAGCTCGCGCGCCAGCTTGATGCGCTGAGCTTCGCCGCCCGATAAAGTCACTGCGGACTGGCCGAGATGAATGTAGCCCAGGCCAACATCCACCAGCGTTTGCAGCTTTTGCTTTACTTGCGGAATGTTTTCAAGAATCGGCAGCGCGTCGGAAACCGGCATCTCGAGTAGATCGGCAATCGAATATCCGTTGTACTTCACGGCGAGGGTTTCGCTGTTGTAGCGGCGCCCGCGGCAAACCTCGCACAGAACATAAACGTCCGGCAGAAAATTCATTTCAATGCGTCGCTGCCCTTCACCCTGGCAGGCCTCGCAGCGCCCGCCGGCGACATTGAAAGAAAAGCGCCCGGCTTTATATCCGCGCTCGCGCGACTCGGGCAGCATGGCATAGATGTCGCGAATCGCAGTAAAGACGCCGGTATAAGTTGCGGGATTCGAGCGCGGCGTGCGGCCAATCGGCGATTGATCAATACGGATGACTTTATCGATGTTTTCCGCACCCACGATGGCCTTGTGCTCGCCCGCTTTTTCGCGGGAGCGGTAGAGTTGGCGTGCTAAGGCGCGATACAAAATGTCGTTGACCAGAGTCGACTTGCCGGAGCCGGAAACGCCCGTAACAACCGTCATCACGCCCAATGGAAAACTTACGTCGAGGCTCTTGAGATTATTCTCCTTTGCCCCAAGTATCGTCAGCGCGCCTCCGTTTGCCTGCCGTCGCTCGGGACGCATCTGAATTTGCGCTCGGCCGGAAATATAAGCTCCCGTCAGCGAGTTCGGCGCCCGCATGATTTCCGCGGGAGTTCCATGAGCCACCAGCCCTCCGCCGTGACGGCCGGCGCCGGGGCCGAGGTCGATTACGTAGTCCGCGCGGCGAATCGTCTCTTCATCGTGTTCAACCACGAGGACCGTGTTTCCCAGATCGCGAAGATTCTCGAGCGCACTCAGCAATCGATCGTTGTCACGATGATGCAATCCGATCGACGGCTCGTCCAATACATAGAGCACGCCGCGCAGCTTCGAGCCGATCTGAGTGGCCAGGCGAATCCTCTGTCCTTCGCCTCCGGACAACGTCGCTGCCGAGCGATCGAGAGAAATGTAGTTCAACCCCACCGCATTCAGGAATTGCAACCGCTCTCTAATCTCATGCATAACCCGGCCGGCGATCTGCTCTTCGCGGCCCGTCAGTTTGATACGCTGCCCAACTTCGAGCGCGCGAGAAATTGGCAGCGCGGTGAAATCGGCAATCGACATTCCGTTCACCTTCACAGCCAAACTTTCCGGCCGCAGCCGCTTGCCGTGACATGCGGGACACTCCGTCGCCGACATGTGATCCATCAGCCATTCGCGATACCCCTCCGAGGTTGATTCCTCCAGGTTCTGCTTCAGGTATCCAAAAATCCCGCGGAATCCAGTTTTGCCGCGGCCCGATTCACCATTCAATAGCAGGTCCTGAATTTTGTCCGGAAACTTTTCAAACGGAGTATTCAAATCAATGCCATGCGCCGCGGCCGTAATCTGCAACGCATGAATCAGCCCTTGCGAGGCCGAGCCCGGTCCCAGCCCGCCATCGAGCAGCGGCTTGGACCAATCGGTGATCACTTTCGCGGGATCGAAATCATACCGGCTGCCCAGCCCGTGGCACTCCGGGCAAGCCCCATACATGCTGTTGAACGAAAACGAACGCGGCTCAAGCTGCGGCACGTTGATGCCACAATCGGGACAGGCCAGTTTCTCCGAATACAAGGTCTCTTCGCCGTTGACCACCGCAATCTGAACCAGCCCGCCCGCCAGCTTCATGGCTAACCCGACCGACATTTCCAGCCGGTGCTCGATTCCCGGTTTCACCAGCAGGCGGTCGACCACAACTTCGATCGTGTGGTTCTTGCGCTTGTCCAGATTGAGATCGTCATCCAGGTTGACCAGCTCGCCATCTACTCGAGCGCGTTCATAGCCGTGCTTGAGCAGCGTCTCCATTTCCTTTTTGAACTCGCCCTTGCGCCCGCGGACAATCGGCGCAAGAACCATCACACGCGCCTCAGGAGCCAGCATCATGACCCGCTGCACGATTTGTTCGGCCGACTGCCGGCTGATTGGCCGCCCGCACTTGGGGCAATGCGGCACCCCAATTGAAGCGAACAATAGGCGAAGATAGTCGTAAATCTCGGTGATCGTTCCCACGGTCGAGCGTGGGCTGCGCGAGGTGGTCTTCTGCTCAATGGAGATGGACGGGCTAAGTCCATCGATGGCATCGACATCGGGTCGCTCCATCTGGTCCAGAAACTGGCGGGCGTAGGTGGATAGAGTCTCCACATAGCGGCGCTGGCCCTCGGCATAAATCGTGTCAAAGGCGAGCGACGATTTGCCCGAGCCGCTTAAACCGGTCACGACCGTAAAAGCATTGCGAGGAATCTCAACGTCAATATTTTTGAGGTTATGCTGGCGCGCCCCCCGCACCGTAATGCTGGTAATAGCCATCTGGAGACTGTTCGAAAAAAAGTGCCGGACTGTCCTTCCGTAATGTCGACAGGGTTACAGAGTTGGTCGAGATTGGAGGAGCACAGCTCTACTCCGTATTTTAACCCGGAGAACCAGTTTGGTCACTAGCGGCGCGGCGGAACGCAGGTAGATTGAAGATTCTGCAACAACGCCAACACGGCTGGCGGCATCTGAATAACGCTTTTTATTTCAATAGGGTGGTAAGACAGTGATTTCGCTCCTCATGCCTGTGGTACTGTGCCTCACCGTGGTGCTCTCGGTCGGAATCGGCGTGGCCGCAGCCTACGCCTCAATTTTCAGCATCCTGTTCGCCCTCGCGCCTTCATCGCGCCCACAATCGGCGGCGCGCCCGCGCCTGGTTCTGGTGACGAGCCAGAATCACGCAAGTGGGGATTAGCATTCGACGCCTCGCGCGCTTTGTCTCTCTCATTCACTAATCAAAGAGCTAGCGGAAGCTGGCGCTGCGGAACTTCTGGCGGAAGTCTTCCCCTTCCATTTTCACCACCCGGCACATTTCATGCAGGCGCGAGCGCATGCGGTCGCCAATGCGGTCCCCGAGGGTTGGATCCCGGTTCAGGCGCCGCACTCCATGCCGTTCGTCTGCTTCCGCACTCGAACCGTCGGCATAGTTGGTGGTAATAATCGTCGTGCGGTTGTCGTTGTAACGCGTGTTCAGGATCAGGCTTACCGTGTCCCATACCCACTCGGTAGGCTTTACTGCGCCTAATTCGTCCAAGACTAAGACTTCTGTTTCAAAGACAGGGCGAAGAACATCCAGCTCACTGGCCTGAACCGTGGAGTTATAAGAGTTCTGAATCTCCTTCAAGAGCTCGCGGTAGTCGTAGAACAGGCAGGCGAGGCCTTTGTTGAGAATGAGCTCTTTGGCAATCCCGACGGCCAGGTGGGTTTTTCCAGTGCCGATCTGGCCAATGATCAATAAGCCGGTACCGTCGCGCGGATCGAGCTCTTCAACGAATCTGCATGCCACCAGATGGGCATGCGCCAGCGAGGGATGCGCGCCGGGGAAATCGGCTGTGTAGCTGCCCAATTCGCAATGCTCATAGCGTCGCGGGATACGGGCTGCGGCCAGCAGAGCGGCATTTCGGGCACGCAACTGGCAATCGCAGCGTGTCACCCGCCGGTCGGCGCTTCCGGCCTCTGATGTAACGACAGTTTTCCACCCGGTGCCTCCGCAGAGAGGGCAAATCTCGATTTGCACTTTGGTCAAGGTCAAACGCGATTCATGAATTTTATCGGTTTCCATCCCGCGCTCGAAGGTTCCTTTCTATTCTTCGACTTTGCACCCGTGACCGGGTTAGCTGCAAGTACGAAACGCCATTCGCCTGTGTAGAAGCTGTGCAGCCTGTACACAGGCTGTGGAGGCAAGAGGAAAACACCAGGGACTCACGCCCTGGAAATCCGAACACTTTCCTTCATTTACCCCGCCCATTTTTGCCCTTTCGTGCGGCCGGCGTGGCTCATCTCGGCCCTGGAGTTGCAAAACAGGCTTCGGGCGCGGATTTTCACAGTTGACATTCTCAAAAGAGAGAGCAAAATACCAGCGATCAGGTTTCCCAACTCAGCCACTTTGTTTTCGCCCTCCCGGCGTGCGCTGGGTAGGAAGGAAACCTGTGAGGAGAAACTATGAATAAAGCCGATCTGGTCGACAAGATCGCGGGCGCCTGCGAGATCAGTAAAGCGCAGGCTTCCACTGCGATTGATACTGCCGTGAGCAGCATCACGGGAGCTTTGAAGAAGGGCGACCGGGTGGCCTTGATAGGGTTCGGCACTTTCTCGGTATCGCAGAGAAAGGCGCGGAACGGGCGCAATCCGCAAACCGGCGCCACTATCAAGATCGCTGCCCGCAGAGTCGCCAAATTCACTCCCGGAGCCGAACTAAAAAAGGCGGTGAATAAAAAGTAGGGACGAACGAATCTCGGAATTCCTAAACGGCAGGGATGGGCCCTGCCGTTGTTTATTGAGCGTAACCAAGTCAATCGGCTGTGCGGCTACAATGTCCTGAGCATGATCGCCCATCTGCGCGGAAAACTGCTGGTCAAGCATCCCAATCAAATTGTGGTCGAAACGGGCGGGGTCGGCTACGAGGTCAACATTGCGGTGCCGACTTTTTCGGAGCTGCCCGCGGCGGGCAGCGAAGTCGCGCTCCACATCTACACGCATGTGCGCGAAGACATCCTTGCGCTGTATGGATTTCTCCGTCCGGCCGAGAAGCAACTCTTTGAAAAACTGATGACCGTGAGCGGTATTGGCCCAAAGCTGGCTGTCACCATTCTCAGCGGCATGGCCGCGGATGATCTGTCTGGCGCAATTCGCGGCAACGATGTCGCCCGGCTGACGAAAATCCCGGGCATTGGAAGAAAAACCGCCGAGCGCATGGTGCTGGAACTGCGCGACAAGCTGCCTGCGCAAGCATCGGCACACGAAGCTGCGCCGGCCATGACTGCGATGGAGGACGATGTCCTCTCCGCCCTGGTGAATCTCGGCTATCAACGCACCACAGCAGAAAAAGCCCTCACCAGTGCAGTCAAGAGCGCAGGCGCTGGCGAAACCGCTCGTTCCTTTGATGAGCTTTTTCGGAGGGTATTGGCGGCGTTGTCGAAGTGATCACGAAACCGGCGCGGGCTCGGGGTGGTGGTTAGGCTTTTTTCTCTCCAGGCTTTTCTTCTTTCTTCTCTTCCGGCTCCTTCATCGCGGCTTTGAAATTACGGATGCCCTCGCCCAACCCTTTGCCGACCGCGGCGAACTTGGTGGTGCCGAACAAGAGAAGAGCGATCGCCAGGACTAACAACCAATGCCAAAGCGACAACTCGCCCATAATCTGACCTCCGCAACCAAGAACGGCCCGAGAAGCTGGTACCTATAAAGAGTCTAGGCCAGGGCGGGAGTGGAGTCAAAAAATGACGAGTCAACAACCGGGATTTCAGACTGATACTCAAACACTCTCGATCATCCCCGCCAGCAGCAGCGCCCTGCGGGGCAACTCGGGAATCACAATGAATTCGTGCACCGCATGTGCGCCATCACCCACGCCACCCATGCCATCGAGCGTAGGAATGCCCATGCCAGCCGTGAAGTTTCCATCCGATCCGCCGCCGACGGCAGCCTCCTGCAAATTCCAACCGATCTCCGAGGCGATGTTAAAGGCTTTCTTATAAAGCGCTGCCACTCCTTTCGTGCGCTCCATCGGCATGCGATTAATGCCGCCGCTGATCTCGAGCGCGCAATGCTTGTCGAAGGGCTTCAGAGACCGGAATTTTCGGTCGACACCCTTCGCTTGCTTCGCACTCTTGATTCGCACGTCAATCCCGACCGAGGCTTCCGCTGCAATTACATTCGTGCGCGTTCCGCCGCAAATGGTGCCGGGATTCACCGATATTCCCTGCCGCAGATTGTTCATTTTTGCGATAGCCGTAATCTGCCGCGACAACTCCAGAATTGCGCTGTGGCCTTTGCCGGGATCCAGTCCCGCGTGGGCGGCGATTCCCTTCACTTGCAGCTTATATTCGCCCACGCCCTTGCGCGCGGTTTTGACTGCTCCCTTAAGTCCGGCGGCAGGTTCGAGAACCAGCACCGCAGCGGACTGTTTCGCCAATGCCTCGGTGATTTTTCGTGAAGAGTAGCTTCCGACTTCCTCATCGGAAACGAGAAACACCGTTATCGGGCGCGGCAGCTCTCCATGCCATGTTTTCAGCGCCTCGATCGTGTGCAGAATCAGCCCAATCCCCGATTTCATGTCGAGCACACCGGGTCCGCGCATGCGGTCGCCCTCAACCCCGCATGGCATCTGCGCCAGCGTGCCCATCGGATAAACCGTGTCATAGTGCCCCAGCAGCAGAACCGGTTTCGAGGTTGCGCCCGGCGCGGCGCAGAAATCTACCTGCAGGCTGTCGCCAAACTCGCTGCTCGGGTGAAGCTGCGCTCGTCCGCCCAGGGCCTGAAATCTAGCGGCAAGAAACGATGCAATTCGATCTACGGCCGGCTTGTTGTCGCTTGGCGATTCGATCTCGACCAATTCGCGAATCGTCTCCACCGTCCGCTTTCGATCTTGCTCGAAATAGCGCAATCGATCGGAACAATGGGACCTGGACGCCGATAGTGACTTATTCATTTTCTTCAGTTTAGTGAGCTTTGTCCCAAAAGCGGCACGGCCTCTTATGCTCAGCCGGCGACGCGGTACAGTATAATCTTCAACTGCTTGGGACCAACCATGACTGAGAGTGCTTCGACTATAGCGGAGGCGGCCACATCTAAAGTGGGGCTCGATATACACGAATTGCTGAAGATCCTCCCCCACCGCTATCCTCTGCTGCTGATCGACCGCGTGCTCGAATTGAAGCGCAAAGAGCGCATCGTGGCTATCAAGAACGTGACCATCAACGAGCCGTTTTTCAACGGCCATTTTCCCGGATTGCCGATCATGCCCGGAGTGCTGATCGTGGAAGCCATAGCCCAGGCCGGCGGCGCGCTACTGCTTACCGAAGTGGAAGACCGCAGCCAGAAAATCATGGTGTTTACCGGAATCGAGCGCGCCAAATTTCGCCGTCCCGTGAGTCCCGGCGATCAGCTTCGCATCGAGGTCGAGCTCGCCGGCTGGCGCGCGGTGCCGCGTTTTATCGCGGCAAAGATGCACGGTATCGCCTATGTCGCCGGTAAGCGTGTAGCCGAAGCGACGGTTTCATGCCAGCTCATCGATAGCGCGCGCGGACGCGGTGAAGGAACTGACAGCGCCGGTGAAAATGCGGCCGAATGAAAACTTAGTATTGCTTCGCGCACAGCCGGCTCCCTCATTCCGACGAACGCAATGAATTCATGAACGTTCATCCCACGGCCGTCATCGATCCCCAAGCCAAAGTGCCTGCCTCCTGCAGCGTCGGTCCCTACTGCGTGATCGGCGCTGAAGTCGTGCTGGGCGAAAATTGCAGCCTGCTGTCGCACGTTTCCATTGGAGGTCCAAGCAGAATCGGCTCTTACAATTCTTTCTTTCCTTTCTGCGCCATCGGCATGGCGCCCCAGGATGTTACGTACAACGGCGAACCGACCCGGCTCGAAATCGGCGATCACAACGAAATCCGTGAGTGCGTTACCATCAGCCGCGGCACCGTCAAAGGCGCAGGACTGACCAAAGTCGGCAGCCACACGCTGATCATGGCCTACGCTCACATCGGCCATGACACAGTCATCGGCGACCACTGCATGCTGGTGAACGGCGCAACGCTTGCCGGGCACGTCACCGTCGAAGAATGGGCGGTAGTCGGCGCGCTCTGCCCGGTGCATCAGTTCGTGCGCATCGGGGCGCATTCCTACGTTGGCGGGGGAACCACCATCACGCAGGACGTGCTGCCATTTTCCATGACTTCGGCCGCGCGCGACACCCACGCGTATGGAATGAACAAGGTCGGCCTTGAACGCCGCGGATTCTCGAAAGAACGCATCAGCAAAATTCACCATGCCTACAAAATTCTGCTGGCCTCGAAGATGAATACGACACAAGCGCTCGCCAAACTGAAGGCGGAAAGAGATAAAGGCGAGGATGTGGAGATGCTGATCCGGTTTATCGAGACGAGTGAGCGCGGGATCATCAAGTGAGCGGAATACGCAGCGGCACTTGGCGAGGTGCCGTGGCCGGGCGCGGCGCGTTATATCGCGATTCTTCGTCAACGCCGCTCTTACACACCGCAACTCTCTTCAGCCTTCATTGACTTGCTCAACCTCACGTCCTAAGATTCCAGCCTGATGATCGGCCAAACCATCTCGCACTATCGCATCGTCGAGAAACTGGGTGGTGGCGGGATGGGCATTGTCTACAAGGCCGAAGATGTCAAGCTGGGCCGCTTCGTCGCGCTCAAATTCCTGCCCGACGATGTCGCCGGAGACCCGCAGGCGCTCGCCCGCTTCCAGCGCGAGGCCAAAGCGGCCTCGGCGCTGAACCACCCGAACATCTGCACAATCTATGAGATCGATGACCAGCATGGAGATGCGTTCATTGCCATGGAATTTCTGGACGGGCTGACGCTGAAGCACAAGATCGCGGGCCGCCCGGTAGAAACTGAACTAATTCTTTCCCTCGCAATTGAAATCGCGGACGCTTTGGACGCTGCTCACTCGGAAGGTATTGTTCACCGCGATATCAAGCCGGCGAATATCTTCATCACCAAACGTGGACACGCAAAGATTCTCGACTTCGGGCTGGCGAAGGTCGTTGTCTCAGCCAGCTCCGCCAGCAACATTGCAGCGGCAGGCACGCTGACAGGATCGATTGATGAGCAGCATCTGACCAGTCCCGGTTCCACGCTGGGGACGGTCGCCTATATGTCGCCCGAGCAAGTAAGAGGAAAGGAACTGGATGCACGCACGGATCTGTTCTCTTTCGGCGCCGTGCTCTATGAAATGGCCACAGGAGCCTTGCCGTTTCATGGCGAAACTTCTGGCGTCATTTTCAAGGCGATACTCGATTCTGATCCGCCTCCAGCCATCCGCTTCAATCGTGATATCCCGCCCAGGCTGGAAGACATCATCAATAAGGCCCTGGAGAAAGATCGCCATCTGCGCTACCAGAACGCCGCCGATGTGCGCACCGATCTGCAGCGGCTGAAGCGAGACACTGAGAGTGGCCGGTTGCGTCGCGGGGACTCTGGCGCCGCGGATAGAGCGGAGTCCGGCTCCTCGCCTGCCGTGACTACAGCGCAGCCAGTCTCCGGGCCGGCTCCCGCGGCTGCAACCGATTCGGCTGCCCCTGCCGGACAGTCTGCGGCTGGGCAATCGCCCGCGAGTGTGACGAGTGTATCTTCGACTGGTCACCTGACGTCTGGTTCCTCTGCCATCGCCGCCGCCAGTCGGGAACACAAAACAGGCCCCCTCGTCATGCTGCTGATTGCCGTAGCGATCCTCGGCGCGGCAGGCTATGGCACGTACGCGTTTTTGCATCGAACCACGCCGCCCCCCTTTCAGAACTTCACCGCCACGCAAATCACCTACTCTGGTGACGTGTATGGCACCACCATATCCCCGGACGCGAAATACCTCTTGAACGTGAGATTGAACAACTCTCAGGAAAGCCTCTGGCTGCGCAACATCGCTACTGGAAGCGACACCCAGGTGCTACCTCCAGCGCTCACCCAAATTGTGTACCCGTCATTTTCGCCAGATGGCAACTATATTTACTTCCGCCAGAGGCAAACTGGGGCCAGCCTTGTGTACAACCTGTACCGTCTTCCAGTTCTGGGAGGAACGCCGGATGAGATCGCGCGCGATGTGGATAGTGTGATTACTTTTTCTCCGGGGGGCAAACGCATCGCTTACATTCGAGCGAACGATCCAGAACAGGGTAAGTATCGCCTGCTCTCGGCGAACGCGGACGGGGGCGATGAAAACGTGCTCTGGGTATCTCCTCTTCCTTCGTCGCGCGAAATGCCCAAACAACTGAGCTGGTCAGCGGACGGGAAGCTTATCGCATTCGACCATGTTTCCTCCGACGGAGAGCCGCGAGGAGTCGACTTGTTCGACCTGGCCAGCGGACAGGTCAAAACCTTGGCGGTTTTTCCGGACAAGCAACTCTGGGAGCTGGCTTGGTTGCCGGACGATCGTGGCTTGCTGGCGGAATTCGCCAACGGCAACGACATTCAGCACAGTCAGCTGGGATTTGTTTCCTATCCTGCAGGACAGTTTCGGACCATTACTCACGACACGAACAACTACGTCGGTCTGGGGCTCTCAGCCGATGGGCGCACTGTCGCCACCATGGCGTCGAAGCTGATCCGAGATCTGTATGTCCTTCCCGGAGCTGGTGGGCAGCCCGGCTCTCCCAGCCCGGTGTTCCCCCAGGCTCAAGACCAACCGGTGTTCAACTGGGCCAGCGACAGTGAATTCCTCGTCGGCGAGAACGGAAAGCTCGTTCGGGTTTCTATGGATGGGAAGAATCCGCATACGCTGGTGGACGACTCTGCCTCTGTGATTGGATTTCCGGTCGTGTGCGCCGGCGGGCGCTACGTCGTATTTCCTTGGTCCAATCACGCCGGCGTTCAAGCTACCCAGCTCTGGCGCCTCGATTCTGAAGGCTCTCTTCAAAAGCTTACGAGCGGAAGTTTCGACACGGCGCCCGCCTGCGCTCTGGACGGCGACTGGCTGTATTTCTTCGATAACGCGGCTCGGCGAATTGAGCGGGTCCCCATTCGTGGAGGCAAGCCTGAACCTATTCAAGCCGCTGGGATTCCGGAGGCCTTTGTCCAGTCTTACGTGCGAATCTCGCCCGACGGCAAGCTATTGGCCTTCGTCGCGAGCGTCCTGGATGTCAACACGCGAAAGTACCGGCCCGAAGCCTTTCTGTTGAATCTGGAGGCGGGGAACAACGCCGCGCCGCGCATGCTCCCTTTTGATCCTCGCGCCACCGGTTTCGGGCAATTCACGCCGGACGGCAAAGCCATCGCGTTTTGGAAGTCGGGTGAGATGAGGGTCTGGGTACAGCCTATCGATGGCTCGAAGCCCCGGCAAATCGTTGATGCTAGCGCTTCGGGAATGAGTGGTTATTACGGGCTTTGCTGGTCGCCGGACGGTAAGCACTTAGCCATTGTTCTCGATAACTGGCCCACCGACTCTATCCTGCTTCGCGACACTGGCGCGCCGGCCCAGTAGCTGATTGAGAATCCGGATGTGCCGACAAGCGGGCGTTAGCGTTCATCGGCCTCCATTTCTAACCTGCCCGCGCCTCGCCTCACGTCCCTGCACTCCGGTTACTTGCCGGCGGCCGTGTTTCCCGGTGCAATTTCTATAGGGGAAAACTATGGGTCGACTTTTCGGCTTCATTGGGCTTGTAGCAGCGCTGGCCATCGGCATGTACATCTATTCCAAGGATATTCAGAGCACGTCCGCCGTTGGGGGTGGGAACAATCCCAAGGCAGCGGTGAACATCACGGGCGTGCGCACCGATTTGATGTCCATAGCGCAGGCCGAGCGCGGCTACTTCGCGACCGAAGGCAAATACGTCTCACTCGACGAGCTGATCTCCTCGCACGCCATCGCCATCAGCCGCCAGCGGCTTCCTTACACCTATGACGTTGAAACCAGCGGCGGCGGTTTTCGCGTCATTGCCACCCGTGCACTCGAGGACGGCTCCGGCCTGCCCGCACAGTTATCCGTTGACCAGGACATGGAGTTCAGCGAGTCGCAGTAGCGAGATTTCCCGTTCACCGAGTGATCGTAACCGACAGAGTCACAGTGTGCGTTATCGCCATGCTGCCGCTCGTGGCGGCGGCTACCGTGACCGTGGCCTGAGTGGATTGGGTTTGCGATTGTGCGGATGCCGAGTTGCCGCACGCGCTAAGCTCCACGGCCAAAGCAATTACGGTCAACATCCCGACAGCACTCAGCCATTGCGCCAGGCGCCGCGAGCGTCCCATGCCACAGAAAACTATGCCACAGCACGGCAGCAGAAATGCATAAGCCCAGCGCAGCCTAGGCCCGTTTGGGCGATGCAACGCGGCGTTCGCGGTCGCGCTAATGGTAAGCGTGGTCTTGAGCGCACCATTGCCACTAGGCGTGACTGACGACGGATTGAACCCGCACGTTACCCCGGAGGGCAACCCGCCGCAGGAAAAACTTACCTGTGAGTTGAATCCGTTCTCAGGTGTGATCGTCAGTGTCGCATTTGCCCCCTGCCCGGCAGCGATGGTCAGGGCTGTGGAGTTTGCCGAGAACTGAAAATTGCCCACCGGTGCCGGACTCACGGTCAGTCCCTGGGCCGAGGAGGTCGAGACCGCATGTGTTGCATCGCCACTGTACGCCGCGGCGATCTTGTAGCTGCCGACCGATAGTTCGCTTGTGTCGTAGTTGAAGGCGCCCACCCCGGCCACAAGAGGCGCCGTTCCAATGTAGGCGGATCCGTTTGAAAAAGCCACGGTTCCGATTGGGGTTCCACCGCCCGATTGGGGCGCGACTGTCGCCGTCAACGTTACGCTCCCGTTCGACCCTGCTGTGATGTTTGAAGATGACAAATTTAGGCTGGTAGCGGAGGGCGAGTTTCCATTGAGACCATTTGAAATGCTGTAGAACACCGACGCAAGCGATGGCGCTGGCTGAAAAGCTATGCCATAAAAGACCGTATCCGCGGCCTGCATCACCAGGAGGTTTGGATACTCCTGTTCGCCATCGGAACAGCCTGGCTGTGAGCAAAAATTGTAAATGGTGCTCAACTGGCCAGAAAGTGTGAGTTCGAAGATTGTCCCGCAACTTCCAGCATTCGGGCAGTAAGCTCCCGTCCCACCCTGGTATGTGGTGCCGTACAGGTTTCCGTCGCTGGCTAGCACTACGGTGCTTGGATGTGTACCGTCAGCGCAGTTAGACAGGGAACAGAAATTGTAGAGCACACTGTACGTACCATCGGAAGTAATCTGGTAAACATAGCCGGCGTTAGCTGGCGGGGGGTTTTCGTTATTGTAGGAGACGACACCGTAGAAGACTTGCACGTCACTCTGATCGTTGCCATGCGTACTATCCGGGCCAGACTGGCGTCGCGTCAGGCTGCCGCCGGAAATAAGTGTGTCGAACTTGTGCTTGATAGCGCTGTCAGCGTCAGATTTCTGTTTGGGTTGCAGCGCTATAGAACTAGGCGGCGCAGGAAAATTATAAATAGTGGTCAGCACGCCCTGCGGCGTTAGCTGGAAGAATGTGCCCCCTCCGTTAGCGCCGCCTTCGGCAGATCCATAGAAATTTCCGTCGCCCCCTTCGACCAGCCCGCCTGGCCAATAACCGTCGGCGCAATTC
>JASHQM010000206.1 GCA_030039165.1 Candidatus Sulfotelmatobacter sp.
AGCGGCGGTGTTTACGCATGCCTATGCGCAGGCTCCGCTGACTTCTCCTTCGCACGCGACCATTCTTACGGGAACTTATCCGCAGTTCCATCAGGTGTACGACTTTCCCGATGTGCTGGCGAAGGATCTCCCCTATGCCCCGGCGATTCTACGATCTCGTGGATATCACACGGCGGCATTTATTGGGTCCATAGCTCTTGACCCTAATGGGGGCGTTCCCGGTTTTGACCGCGGGTTTGACACCTACGACGGGGGTTTCAGCACGGCAGCCTTCGATAAAGAAGAAGATCGCTACCGTACGGTTGAGCGCCGCGGCGGTGAGGTGGTGGAGCATGCTCTGGCGTGGCTGCACTCCCATCCACAAGGTCCGTTCTTCATGTGGGTTCATCTTTATGACCCGCACGAGCCTTATGATCCGCCCGAACCCTACAAGAGCCGCTACGCGGCGGAGCCGTATGACGGGGAGATTGCGTATATGGATTGGGCTGTGGGGAAATTGTTTCGGGAGCTGAAAACGCGCGGGCTCTACGATGGAACAATGATCGCGGTGATGGCCGACCACGGGGAATCACTTGGAGCTCACGGGGAAAATAATCACGGGTTCTTTCTTTACGATGAGACGATCAGGGTGCCTCTGGTGATCAAGCTGCCGCAGGCGAGTGCAGCGGAGAAACGGATTGAGAATCGGGTAGAGCTGGTGGATGTGATGCCGACGCTGTTGCAGATTGCGGGAGCGGCAGTGCCGGCGGAAGTGCAGGGCCAATCACTGGTCGGACTGATGAAGGCGGAAGCGGCAAAAGCTACAGATTCCTGGCGCGACCGTCCAGCTTATTCGCAGGCGGATTATCCGCACCTCGCGTTTGGATGGAGTGCGCTGCAATCGCTGCGGACCGGAAAATATTTGTACATACAGGCGCCCCGGCGGGAACTTTATGACCAGACAGTAGACCCCGAGGCGGAGCACAATCTGGCAGCGACGTCAGTGGCGGTGGCCGACACGCTGGGCGGCCAACTGCGGGCGATCCAGGAAAAGACAGCCGGCAAGCGAGCGGCGCCCGCACTGTCGGATGAAAGGGTTGCGACCCTGGATCCAGCGGCACAGGCGAAGCTCGCATCGCTTGGATACGTAGCGTCTGACAGCCATGTTTTCAAATCGCCGGACCAGGAGACCGACCCGAAGGACAAGATTGGGACGATCACCTCCATTCGACGCGTCAACGATCTGATGGCCGATGAGCACTACTCGGAGGCAATTCCAGTTCTGCAGAAATTAATCGCCGAAAACCCGGAGATGCCCATGCCGTATTCCAAGCTGGGCGATTGCTACCTGAACACGCACGAATTCGAGAAAGCGGAGCCAGTGTTTCGTAACGCGGTGGCGTTGGACCCGAAGCTCACCGACGCCGAGATGGGATTGGCCAAAACTTTGATGCGGCTTGGAAATATTGAGGAAGCAACCACTGTGCTTGAGAAGGTCACAGCCGCGGTACCGAATTCGGCGGAGGCACACCTTCTGCTACAGGTTGCTTACGCCCGGAGCAACCGCGTGCCAGAGACGATCAGCGAGTGTGAAAAAGTGTTGAAGTTCTTTCCACGTAGCTATGGAGCCTATCTGACTCTTGGGCAATTTCTGGCGAAGTCGGGGGACTTGGAGGGGGCAGTGCCGAAGCTTCAAGAGGCGGCTGCACTGCGGCCCGAGATACCCGCGCCGCATTTGTATCTGGCCGATGTTTACACGAAGTTGGGGAAGCAGGCCGATGCGGAGCGCGAGCGGGCTGAGGCCGAGCGTCTGGCCGCGAATCCTATCTATCCGGCACCCGACCCCGGAAACGCCGCGCCGCAGAACTGAGCCGGTCGGATTGTCGTTGCCATCGTTCCAAGCGATCTTGAGCGGCGGTGGTTCCGGTCATGTTCCCGGGAATGGAGTCTGATTCGATGTTTGTGATCGGTTGGTTGTTGTGCGTTGTGAGTCTGGCCGTGTTCGCGCCGCCGCTCCGGAACCCGCCGGTTCAGAGTAACGGGAGTCAGAGCGCCGCGAATCAGACCGCTGGGAACAATGCTTCCGCGACTCCCGCAGCGGGGAAGACGGCCAGCCATTCCACTGCGCGAAAAACGCGCGGGCCGGAGAACGCGTTTCCCAATATTGTTCTGATGACGCTCGACACGACGCGCGCGGACCGTATGGGGTTCATGGGATCGAGGCGTGGACTTACGCCGAACCTGGATAGGCTGGCGCGGGAGTCGGCGGTGTTCACACGGGCCTACGCGCAGGTGCCGCTGACCTCGCCTTCCCATGCGACGATTCTCACGGGAACCTATCCGCAGTACCATCACGTGCTCGATTTTCCGGATGTGCTGGGTGAGGACCTGCCCTATGCGCCGGCGATTTTCCAATCGCATGGATATCACACCGCGGCATTTATCGCCTCCCTGGCTCTTGACCCGCACGGTGGCGCTCCCGGTTTTGACCGCGGATTTGATGTCTATAACGCTGGATTCAGTTCAGCGAAGTTCTTGCCTGAAAGGGACCGGTACAACTCCATCGAGCGCCGGGGGGATGAAGTGGTGTCTAGGGCGACAACCTGGTTGAACCACAATCCCACAGGTCCGTTTTTCATGTGGGTACATCTTTATGACCCGCACGCGCCGTACGATCCACCCGAACCCTACAAAAGCCGGTACGCGGCGGAGCCGTACGACGGAGAGATTGCGTACATGGATTCGGCGGTAGGGAAATTATTGCAGGAGTTGAAAAGGCGTGGAGTTTACGATGGGGCCGTGATCGCGATAATGGCCGATCACGGTGAGTCGCTGGGAGCTCATGGAGAGGATACGCATGGATTCTTTCTTTACGATGAGACCATCCACGTGCCGCTGGTGATCAAGTTGCCGCACGCGCGCGCAGTGGAGAATCCGATCGGGGGCCAGACAATCAAGAGTCAATCAATCAAGAGTGGGCAGACCGAGGATCGCCAAATCTACGGTCGGCGAATCGACGATCGCGTGGGCCTGGTGGACGTGATGCCGACGATTTTGCAGACGGCAGGAATTGCCGTACCGCCCGAGGTGCAAGGGGAATCGCTGCTGGGATTGATGACAACGACGACGAAAGGAGAAGCAGAGCAACCCGCGGCGGCTGCGAATTCCTTACACAACCGGCCGGCCTATGCGGAGTCGGATTATCCTCACATCGCCTTCGGATGGAGTGCGCTGCAGTCGCTGCGGACGGGAAAATACTTGTACGTGCAGGCACCGAAGCGGGAGCTGTATGACCAGACTGTAGATCCCGAAGCGGAGCACAATCTGGCATCGACCTCGGTTGCGGTGACCGACACGCTGGCGGGCCAGGTGCGCGCATTCCTGGAGAAGACAACCAGCAAACGGGAAGCGCCCAAGCTCTCCGACGAAAAGGTTGCGGCCCTCGATCCAGCATTACAGCAGACGCTCGCGTCGCTCGGATACGTAACGGGGGGGAGCAACATTGCCAAGCCTTCTGACGAGGGTGCCGACCCCAAGGACAAAATTGCGACGGCCAATACGATCCGAGACACCAATGCTCTTCTTGATAATGGGCACTACGAGGAGGCTGTTCCGATCCTGCAGAAGCTGATTGCCCAAGAACCAGACATGCCGATGCTCTATTTCAAGCTTGGCGGAGTGTATATGCACTTGCAGCAATACGACAAAGCGTCCCCGATGCTGCGCAAGGCGGTGGCATTGGACCCGAAGTTCACCATGGCCGAATTGGACCTGGGCAAAACCTTGATGCGACTTGGAGATGTGCAGGGGGCAACGACAGTGCTCGAGAGGTTAAGCGCGAGGGTTCCGAATCTTATCGATGCACACCTCTTGCTAGAGATCGTTTACGCGCGAGCTAACCGGCCAGAGACGATCAGCGAATGTGAAAAGGTGCTGAAGATCATTCCTGAACAATACGGAACGTACCTGATTCTGGGGCAGTATCTGGCGAAGTCGGGCGACCCTCAAGCGGCATTGCCGAAACTGGAGAAGGCCGCTGCGCTACGACCTCAAAGAGTCGAGCCACATCTCGCTCTGGCCGAGGTTTACGATCGGTTGGGACGCAAAGAAGATGCGGCGCAGGAGCGGATCAAAGCCGATCGCCTGAAGCAGTCTGCCGCAGAGTCAACCAGAGAAGAGTGAGTGATGGCGTTTCCTCCGGAGAGGACAGGGTTCCAGAATGGGCTATAGTGCCGTCGATTCAGCGAGAGTTCTCTCGCCGGCCCTAATTGATGTGGAGGGTTCCATGATATTGCGTCGCTTGGGCCCTGGGCACGGCAGCCAATGAGATCGCTGCGCTGGTGAGAGGCTTCATGGCGTCTTCGCACTCAGAGTTGAATGCTCGGCCCGCCGGTTGAGGTCGTCAAATGGAGCTCAGCCTGCCCTCGTCGCGCTTCTGGCTTAATCGAGGTGCCGTCGGTAGGATAATTGTGAGAACTGTAACCAGCGCACCTCGAATTCGGCGTACGCTGTATCGAAAATTGGAGTCACCCATGAACACCGTAATGAACGCTGTACAAATCGAGCAGCAGAGTTTTGAGATGCCCCCGCGAGAGGGGATCAGCATCGCGCAATTTCTCACCGTCACCGACTTCGAGCGATCAGCTCGCTACTACGAAAAGGTCTTTGGCGCTCGCATTCTGACCCTGGGTGAGTGCCAGCGTACCTTCAGCTTGCGAATATCTGGATGATTCTGAACGCTGGAGGCGGCCCGACCCCGGATAAGCCGACGGTAACGCCCAGCGTCCCTGACCCGAATCACATCAACAGCTTTATGAATTTCCGCGTTGCGGATATTCAAGCGGCTATGAATTGTGGAAAAGCCGAGGAGCCGAGTTCATTACGGAGCCGATCCCCAAGTACGGCGAGACGCGTTGCTACATCCGCGATCCTGACGGATATATTATCGAAGTCGGACAGAGCACCGACCTCACGTACGGTTAACCCCTCGGCCCGGGGCTGCAGGTTGAATGCTATTTGTGCCAGGCGGCGCCCCACTGAAGCTAGTGAGCTTAGAGATACACCCCTCCGAAAACGACTACTCTCCGTTTTTTGGAGTGCGCAAACGCGGAGGCAAGAGAACGCGCTTGATCGCTGGCGCGGCCGCAGTGCTTGTGCTGGGATGTCCGACGTACTGGACAAGCCGATCACGCAATCCCCCTCATATATCAGCCTTTGAACCCGACTAGCGTTGCACCCTCATCCGTGGTGACTTCAGCGAAAAACAATGCCTAGGCCCACCTCCGAACAACCAAAAACAATGAATTCTCAAGTTGCTTCATGTTTCGGTTCGGGAGGCCTGCCGGCCCGTGCCCTAGCTTCTCTACGGGACGCGGAATTCCTCTCGCCGATGAGGGTCCGGCCGTAAAAACGTCGCTATTAAGAGTGAGAAGTAAGCATCGAGAACGACGAATGAGGATTGCGAAAGGCGGGACTCTCGGCCGTCAGGTTCGCCTAGAAAGCCGGAAGCTTGATCCAAAGTTCTGCGAAGCTCGAAATCCAACCCACTCATTGAAGGAGAAAGACCATGAAGCTCTTGAACATCTTCACTCGCGCGGTGTGCGCGTTCGCTGGTGTTTGCGCAGTTGCGTCGGCCACATTTGCCGCCACCAAACCCCTGGACTTCCCGCTCGGATTGGCCGTCGATAGCAAAGGCAATCTCTATGTCGCTAATGTCAGTGCAAACGACATTCTCATTTACAGCCCCGGTTACGAACAGATGGCGTCGAAGACGATCACCTCAAATATCAACGCTCCAACGGCCGTGGCGATTGATCCGCAGGGCAATCTGTGGGTCGCGAACTACGGAAGCAGCAATGGCGGGGCGAACGGCAGTGTCGCAGAGTACACCGACGGTGTGCAAAACGAGAACAATTCCATCACCAATGGCATCGTGGGCCCGGACGCGATTGCCATCGACGCGACCGGCAACATCTTTGTGGGCAGCTACCATAACATTAACGTTTATTCCCCAGGATATAGCTTCCAACCTTCCATCACATTGCTCAAAACCCTAACGCCAGCCTCGCCTGTCTTCGGCATTGCCGTCGGACAAGGAACGTTCGCCTATGGCAGCACCGGCGCAACCAACTTTGCTTCCGAGATACAAGTATTGGTCAACAATTCCTACTGCTGTTTCTCCGACGGTGCGCTCGAAGGTGTCGCTTTGGCGATTGACGCTCAGGGAAACGTCTATATGGCGGATAGCAACGGTACAGTCGATATCAACCTAACTAGCGCTGTCATCGCGAGCTTTGTCCACCTTAGCTTCGAGCCGGGAGGTATCGCCATCGATAACGCCCGGGGGCGCGTCTACTTCTCCAACTACCTCAACAACTCGATTGCCGTGTACAGCACGAACGGAACCCTGCTGAAGACGATTCAATAGCACTCTCCCGGGATAGTTAGAAGCCAGCCCAGCTTCGATTCTTCCGGTACCACCACGAAGCAAATCTTAAAAACTCATGTGCAGTCGATGAGGGAATCGGGCAAGAGACGTCGCTATAGAAGACGAGGGCACTCCCAGCGCCCTCCAATTGAAAACGAATGGAGCCAAGGAGGTAATTATGAAAACGCACAGTTGGAGTTCTCTACGAAGCGCCGCAATCACAATTTTATGCGTAAGCACTCTTGCGGCATCGAGTTTTGCCGCGACAAAACCGCTGAGCTATCCATACGGCCTGGCCGTGGACGCGAAGGGTAACCTGTATGTGGCGAACAACGGCAGTTCGGAGATTCTGGTCTACAACCCGAACTACGAGCAGGTGCCCTCGAAGACGATCACTTCAGGTATCGTTGGGCCGACAGGCGTGGCATTCGATCCGCAGGGCAATCTGTGGGTTGCGAACTACGGAGCCAGCAATGGGGGCGACGACGGAAGCGTTGCTGAATACGTAGACGGGAAGGAAGGCCTTACGATCACGAACGCAATCCTAGGTCCCGAAGCAATCAGCGTCGACGCACTGGGAAATATCTGGGTGGAAAACGACTTCACTAACGTGACCGTTTATGGTCAGTTGGGTATTTATCCCAACAACGATGCGCCAACTACCTTACTTCAAGCATACACACCATCAACTCCCATCTATGGCATCGCCACTTCAGGAAACATCTTCGCATGGGGTTCAAACGCGGCAGTGAACTTTGCTGCCGAGACCTTTCTTCTGTTGAGCGGCCAGTATGCCGGGTGGTATATCGATGGACAGACATTCTCTCTTGCCGCAGACGCGCACGGTAACTTCTATGAGGCAAACTTCAGTGGGCAAGTAACTGTTTCTACTCCCGGCAGCGGCATCACCTCTTCGTTCGCGACGTTATCCTTCACTCCGAATGGGATTGCGGTCGACAGTGTACGCGGTCGCGTCTACTTCTCCAACTACAACGGGAACTCCATCTCGGTATACAACACCAGCGGAGAATTGTTGAAAGTAATTCAGTAGCAGTCTGCTCTGAGAATCTATTGGGCCGGCGGGTGAGCGGCGCGCTCAGTCGCCGGCTTTTTATCGCCCTTCGGTGTACAGCGTTTCGGAGAAAAGCAGCGCCCGCTGCAAGATCTGCCGCTGTAGCGCTGCCTGCGGATATCCCCTCATATGGGCCGCTGTATCGTGCAGCAAACGTTCTGCTTCGTCGGTGCGGCCAGTTCGAGCATCAGCTTCGCCCAGCGCAATCTCTGCCTCGGCAGATTGCCATGGCATAAGCGGGAACTGCACCGCATGGAGCTCTTCGATGCCTTCGCGTAATACGGCTTCCGCCTCTTTAAACTTTCCCTGGTCGATCAGCACCTCTCCCAGCCTGACCGCCGTCGAGATTGTCGCCGGATGGCCCGTCGACAATTCCTTTGTCCGAATCGCAAGTGCCCTTCTCAGAAGCGTCTCTGCTTCCGGCAACTCGTGCCGCATCGAAAGAACAATCGCAAGATTGATTTGCGATGAAGCCAGATCCGGGCTTTCCTCCCCGCCAAGTTGCCGTCTCATTTCCATTGCCCGCCGCTCGAGTTGCTCCGCTTGAGCATAATGTCTTTGATCGGCGCGCAGCATCCCCACATTCGCAGTTATCTTTGCCAGTCCCCAGCTTTGTGCTCCCGCAACCTCACGGATCATCTCCATGGCCTGCTTGTAATAGTCGTCTGCACCCTTGTAGTCCCCCTTTTCCTCCAGCATGCGCGCCCAATTGTTGAGCGAAGCGGCAAGGCGCGCGTCTGCTTTCCCCGGCCTGCGGCGGATTTCGAGACTCTCTTTCAGGAAGGGCCCGGCGCCCGCCCAATCTCCGCGTTCCAGAAAAATGAACCCCAAATTGTTCAGCGGATAAGCTAAGTCTGGATAACCGGGCGCGTTGATCTTCCGCCGAATTGCAAGCGATTGCCGATCCATTTTCTCGGCGCCAGAGAGATCGCCGGCATCGATCAAGGCTCCTGCCAGATCGTGGAGGCTGTTCGCATAGTTTGACGATTCGGTTCCATCTATCGTGGCGGAGATGCTTACGGCTTCTTTCAACAAATCTGCAGCTTCGCGGAAACTTCCCTTGCGCTCCAACACAAGAGCCAGGTACATATCGGAGGATTCCAGGGTTCCATCCGGCCGAAGGGGCAGCTCAATCGCTCGCGCCTCTCGTAGCAGCGACTCAGCTTCAGCATCTTGCCCTTCCCAATAGAGACACTCGCCCAGATTCGACATGCTCTGCGCGACGAGTGGGTTAGTCGCACTTGACTTTTCACGGCGAATGACCAGCGCTTTGCGAAACAGCAGCTCCGCGCGGTTGAAATCTACCTGCAGACGAATTGATGTTGCCAGCGCATCCAAAGTCGTGGCCGTGTCGAGGTTCGAGTCGCCAACCGTTTGCTTTCGGAGTGTGTAGGCGCGCTGCAGCACAGCTTCCGCCTTTTGATATAGACCCAGCCCCACATAAGCCTGGCCGATGTTGTAGTACAGCGTGGCTTGCAACTGCGGCTCCCCCGCAAACTCGCTCTCCACACGGCGCGTGCCATCGTCCAGCAACTCCTGCCCGGTGATCTGTTTTCCCCGCGTCTGGTCGGGAGTGGTCGATTGAAAAATGCTGTTCAGGAATTGCGCTTCGCGTTCGGCGGCAAGGCGCTCGCGTTGCGCGCGGCGCGCGAAAAGTGCCATGCCCAGGCTGAAGCCGACCAGCAGGACCGCGAACACAATCGCCGCGAACACGCCGATTTTATGCCGGCCGATAAATTTACTTGTGCGGTATCCCCATGCGTCGGTGCGTGCCCGCACGGGATATCCGTCCAGAAATGCTTCGATATCTTCCGCCAGTTGTCCCACGGAAACATACCGCCGCGCCGGCTCTTTCCGCAGCGCCAACAGTACGATGTTGTCGAGTTCGCCGCTGAGCTTGCGCGCCGCATCCGGCGGAGCCAGATCGGGAGTTTGTTTCGCCCCCCTGCTTGGCGCGGTCGGTGTCTGCTCACAGACCATGTGAACAATATCGACCGGGTTTGCCGTCGTCAGATGAAATGGCCTTGTTCCAGAGAGAAGTTCGTAGAGCAGCACGCCGAGGGCGTAAACGTCGGTGGAAGTCGTAATCGGGTCGCCGCGCAACTGTTCTGGGCTGGCATATTCCGGCGTCATCATGCGCTCGGTAGTGCGGGTCTGCGTCAGGCCGCCATCTCCCGTACTTAACAGCTTTGCGATGCCAAAATCCAAAAGCTTCGGGACGCCCTCCGGAGTGACCAGAATGTTTCCCGGTTTAATGTCGCGATGCACGACAAGGTTCTTGTGCGCGTATTCCACCGCTCCGCAGACCGCTGCAAACAACCGCAGCCGTGCTTCCGTTCCAAGCTTATTTTTGTGGCAGTACTCCACGATGGAAATCCCATCAATAAACTCCATCACCAAGTAGGGCACGCCTGTGTAAATACCTCCATCGAGCAGGCGAGCAATGTTGGGGTGGTTAAGATTGGCGAGAATTTGCCGTTCAGAACTAAAACGGAGAAGCATGCGGCGGGTCTGTGCGAACCCGGCGTGCATGAGCTTGATGGCAACCTGCTGTTTGTATAAGTCGTCGGCGCGGGCCGCAAGATAGACTGCGCCCATGCCGCCTTCGCCGATCACGCGCAGAAGTTTGTACGCGCCGATTTGCCGGCCAATGGTAATCTCTTCCACCGGATCCAGCCAGCGAGCCGCTTCCTGCACGGGCTTTTGCAGAAACCCTGAGGTTTGCCCGGAAGCCTCCAGCAATGATTCGACCTCTCTCCTGAGCAAAAAATCATCACCGCAGGCGCGCTCAAGAAAGCTCGGTCTTTCAGATGGGGGCTGATCGAGCGCGGCATAAAACAGCGCCTCGATCCGCTGCCAATTGTTGCCTGCCGTCGCTGCCATTGCATCCTCCCAATCACGCCGAACTCGCACTCAGCTCGCGGTACAACCACGCCTTCGCCAGTGTAAGTTCGCGATGCACGGTAGCCGGGGAGATGTTCAGCGCAGCTGCGGCCTCGTCATAGGTCAGCCCACCGAAGAACAGTAGCTCAACCAACTCGCTCTTGCGCACGTCCCGCGCCGCGAGCCGCCGGAGCGCCTCGTCGAGTTCCACAATGCCTTTATCCGCCTGCGGACCTACCAGGATGGCTTCATCGAGAGGAACCTTCTCGAATTCTCCGCCGCGCTTTTGCCGGTTGTGAGATTTCGCGTGATCGACCAGGATCCGCCGCAACATCCGCGCGGAAACCGCGAAGAAATGCACACGATCCTGCCAACTCACATTGGCCCCGACCAGGCGCACATAGGCCTCATTTACCAGCGCGGTCGCTCGCAAAGTGTGGTCACGGTTCTCCGCACGCAGGCAGTTTGCCGCTAACCGGTGAAGTTGGTCGTAGACGAGAGGCATCAGCTCATCCAGGGCCTGCTTGTTCCCGCCGCTCCATTGCTGCAGAAGGCGCGTCACTCGCTGGTGGTCTGAAGACGCTTCCATACGTCCTCCCACAGGCCGCTGCCAAACTCTAGGATGGAGTTAGCCGCGTTTCAGGTGCGCCGAACCCGGGCGCTTTGGTGGATCAGATTATATATCTGCATATATCCGCGGGAACAGGCTTGGTTTGGACGCTCCTGGCATTCGAAAAACTAAAATCTGACAAGTTGAGTGGAGAGATGGGCGTCACCAAGATACGCATGAACCACGAGGATGTCGAGGTCACACCAAACGCAAATAACTCGCGTAGCGGGAGACGATTGAGATTAAGATTGAAAAAAAAGAATACCAGCGGTTTTCTCATCCCGACCGCCCAAGCGGTCTTCTTCCCCGCTTTCACCTTCGCCCATCTCGCCCTCTGCGCCGCCGCGATCTTCCGCCGTGCAGCCGCCGAATTGCGGTAACCTCATGGCGTCGTTGGGAGCACTATGGCTTTGGCTTGGCTGGGTCTTGGAGACCATTCCCTTTGGTGACGGGAGCTGCGTAGTATTCCAGCCACCACCCAATGCCTCGATCAGCTGGACGCTGGCGGTCATTTGCTGCATCCGCAGATTTACAGCGCTCTTTGAGCACTCCGTTTCCTTACCATCTTATGACAGTGTGACTGACGTTGCTGTATATCGAGGAGGTCGGCACATCACCCGTTGATGAGGAGGAAAACCTAGACGAATTGCATCCCGAGGACTTCACGTTAAATCGGCGCAGATGGCCGCGCTGATGAACGATTAACCGAACGCACTTGTTCTCAGATGAATCCGGTGAAGCAACCGAGATTCGCAGCGCAATACGGCAAAACTCCATGAGCACAACAAGTTCCTGGTGCACCTCCGCCGTTTTGCAGAGCAGTCATGCATTACATCTTGCCTCGTAAGTCTGCACAAGACCCAGAATCATATTAGCGACGCACTCATCGCCAATGGTCGTGTTCATCATGGTGTGGTAAACCGCACGATCGGGCCATTCGGCCTTGAAATACTTCTGAATGAAATCGGCGCGTTCGTGATCCACGGAATCCACAAGCTCTTCAGCTTCCTTCTCACTCTTTCCCCGGGTCAAAAGCCGACGGACTTTGTCTTCTCTGGGTGCGTAGAGAAACACGCGCAAAGTGCCGGGCCGATTCTTGAGAAACTGTTGCGACCCTCGGCCCACAATGACACAATTGCCCTTCTCGGCGGCATGCTCAACGACACGCCTGGTGGTCTTGAGTATGGTTTCACTGTCGACCAGGTTGAGTTTGGGCGCGTTGAGGCTGCCTTCATAGCTGCCACGCATGAAGGATTTGAAAAGCCGGTAGTAGAGCGGATCATTTCGCTCCTCGCGGGCTTCGACAACGGCCTTGGGACAATTCGCGAGTCTCGCGATCTCCTCGGTGAGCCGCTGGTCCCACAACTTCCAGCCGAGGCGATTGGCTACTAATTGCGCGATTTCACCGCCCCCGGATCCGTATTCGCGTTCGATGGTGATGATGTTGATCATAAAACCCAGCTTCCGTGCGCGTGTCAGTTAGGTGTGGATCGTCAGCACCGCGCACGGCCCTAATTGAATAACCCGGTACGTAGTCGAGCCAAAAACCGCGCGGTCCAGCGCGTCGCCACCACGTGCGGTCATAATAACGAGGTTTGCTTGCACTTCTTTCGCATAGCTCACAATCTGTTGATAGGGTTTGCCCCACCCCACGGCGGCCCTCACATTGAGATGCTTGCGTTGACTATCTGAAATGAGTTTATTGAGTTGTTCGGTGCGAGCCGCAATCGCTTCCGCTGTAGCTGGGGCGCCCTCGACCACATGCAACATGGTCAGTTCCGCACCATACTCTGCCGCTAGAGAAATTGCATATTGCAGGGCCCGCTCCGAATTCAGGGAAAAATCGGTGCAGTAGAGGATTCGGCTCAGCCGATGCTTCCCATCTGGTCCGGTAGCCATGACATTGTGAGCCGGATCGGAAACTACAAGCACCGGGGAACAGGCCTTCCGCATAACGCGGTCGGTGGTCGAGCCGAGCACCAGCCGGTCAAATCCGCGCCGGCCGTGTGTTCCCATGACAATCAGTTCAATCTTGTGGGTTTGCACAAACGACAAAATCACGTCCGATGCGTTTCCCTGATTCACCACAACCTGCGGCTCAACTCCGTGCCCCGGGTGCTTTTTCACAAAATCCAGCAGTCTTGCTTTGCCGCCTTCGCAAAGCGCTTTCGACAAGTCCCCTAAGTCACCGGTTGCGCCAACGTAATCGGCAAATGGGTATTTCGACCATTCGACGGCGTGCAGAGTAACTAAGTGAGCTTTGTAGTACTGGGCGAGAGTAAGCGCATACTGATACGCGCTCACTGAGAAATCGGAAAAGTCAACCGGGCAAAGAATACTTTTGACCTTCATGACTTCAGTTTCCGTTGGTGTTGTTGTTCCGCCGCTCGTACCCCACCGCCGCGACGTTCGTTTGTCTGCCACATAAAACCCAGAAAGAACATGCTTCCTGCGGCAACTTCGAGAGACGGTAAGAGCATGCATGCACGCCAGACTTTTCGCTTGGGCCCGGTGTCCATTCGTCCGTCAACCGGCCGCCACTGCGCCGCCACCATGCGGATCATTTTTCCGCAAAACAAACGACAGCAAGAACATGATCGCAGAGCCGATGGCCAGAACCATGAACGTATCAATATAGGCCAGAGTCGCAGCCTGCGCCTGCACGGCCTGATAGACGCTGGCATAGGCGCGATGCAGCGCGTCGGGCGGGCTCATTCCCGAGTGCATGAAGAGCTGGGTAGAGCCGTTGATCAAGTTCTGAAAACTCTGGTTCCCCGGCGTCGTGTGGCCGACCAGAACCGACTGATGGTATTCCGAGCGCCGGTCGATCAACGTGGTTACCATCGAAGTTCCAACGCTGCTCCCAATATTGCGCATGAAGTTGATCATGCCGGCAACGGCATTGCTTTTCTCCGCGGGCATTCCGACGTAAGAGATCAGCGTGATGGGCACGAACAGAAAACCCAAACCGGCAACCTGCGCGACGCGCAACCAAGAGGCCGCGTTGAAGCTCATGAGCAAGTCAAGGCGCTGGGTCGAGTAGTACATGGCGATCGCCAAACTTCCCCAGCCCAAGGCGATGATGTAACGGGCTTGGAATTTGGTTGTGAGTTGCCCCACGATAGGCATGGCGAACAGCAAGACTAAACCACCACCAGAGAGGACCAATCCCGCCAGTTCGGCCGTATATCCCAACAGCGTCTGGAGAAACAGGGGCATCGTTACGAGACTGCTGAACAGCATGATTCCCAAAGTGAACATCATCAGGTTCGAGCTCAAGTAATTGAAATTCTTGAAGAGCCGAACCTCGATAATGGGGTTCTTGCTGAACCACTCCCAGATCACCAGCGAGGTCAGGCAGATGCAGGACACAATCGCGAGAGTAAGAATGAAGTGCGACCCGAACCAGTCGTCTTCCTGTCCTTTGTCGAGAACAATCTGCAAAGCGCCAACGCCTATTGCCAGGAACGCAATTCCGATGTAGTCCAGTTTGACGCCGGCACTCTTGAGGCGGCCCAGATAAGGTGGATCCTCGATAAGGCGAAAGACCAGACCCAGCGTCAGCAGGCCAACAGGGAAATTGATAAGAAAAATCCAGCGCCAGGAATAGCTGAAGGTGATCCACCCGCCCAGGGTCGGTCCAATGGTTGGCGCCACGACTGCGGTGATGCCATACAGGGCAAATGCCAAGCCCCGTTTTTCGGGCGGGAAGGTGTCGGCCATGATAGCTTGTGCCATGGGTTGAAGTCCGCCGCCGCCGGCGCCTTGCAACGCGCGGAACACGAGCAGAAGCCCAAAACTTGGCGTCAGCCCGCACAGAATTGAGCTGACCGTGAAGATCGCGAGACACGCCATAAAAAATCGCTTGCGCCCAAACGTAACCGCAAGCCAGCCACTGATGGGGAGAACAATGGCGTTCGAAACCAGATAGGAGGTGAGCACCCAAGTGCTGTCGTTGTTGCTGACGCCCAGACTGCCGGCCATATAAGGTAAAGCCACATTGGCAATGCTGGTGTCGAGCACCTCCATGAACGCGGCCATGGCCACAACCACCCCAATAAGCCAGGGATTGTACCTGGGCGCCCATGGGGATTGTTCCAGGGGGAGAGCTTGGGCAGCAGCGCTCATCGCAGATAGACCTTTGGTTCCACGCTCATGCCTGGACGCAGCTGCAGGTCGCGGTTTTCGCCCTGATCGAGCACGATCTTCACCGGAATCCGCTGCACGATTTTTACGTAATTGCCGGTCGCATTTTCTGGAGGCAGGACGCTGAACAGCGGGCCCGTGGCCCCAGCGATGCTGTCCACACGGCCCTTATAGTCGCGGCCGCTGGAATCCACCTGAATCTGCACAGGCTGTCCCGGGCGCATGTGTTTCATCTGGGTCTCCTTGAAGTTGGCCGTGATCCACACCTCCCGCAGCGGCACAACCGTCAACATCTGCTGGCCGGGTTGAACGTTCAAGCCGACGACAACGGTCTTGGTTACCTCGCCACTTTCTGGCGCAATGATCTTCGTGTATTGCAGGTTCAATTCCGCCTGCTGCAGCAGGGACTGTTTTTGCTGGACGTCGGCGATCGCTGCTTGCACGCGTTCTTTGGTGGAAGATACCAGTTGTGGACCGGTCTGCGCGTAGTCGTGGTTAGCTATCGCCTGCGTTAGGCGACTCTGGGTTTGTTGTACAACCTGCTGCGCGGCAGACTCGTTGGCTTGGGCGGCGGCGACGTTTGCAGTGCTTGATTTCGCGGTGGCAAGCGCCTGGTCATAGATCTGCTGTGACACCTCCCGCCTGTCAACCAGCAGCTTATATCTGCGGAGATTATCTTGCGCATTCACGTCGTTCGCCAGAGCGGCCTCCACCTGCTGGTGAGCGGCAGCCAATTGCTTCTCAGCGGCGGCGATCGCGGCGCGTGCGTCCTCTATGCCTGAGGAAGTGAACTGCAATTGACTGCTTGAATTCACGGAAGTGATGGGCACAGTGATATTGAGCGATCGCGCAGTAGCCTCGGAGTTCGCAAGATTTGATTGTGCTTGCGCGAGGGCTACCTGGTAATCAGTAGGATCGATTTCAACCAGCACGTCGCCTTTTTCGACCCACTGGTTGTCATTGACATTGACCTTCACAACATAACCTGATATGCGGGCGCTGACGGGATAGAGGTGGACATCAACCTGTGCGTCATCTGTCGATTCGTAGCTGCCCAAGTAACGCCAGAGGAACAGGCCGCCGACGATCACGACCACCGCGATGATGAGAATCAATATGTTCCGGCGGCGCCTCCGGCGTCCCGCAGGCGAATACTTATCCCGAGGCGAAAGGGTTGAAGGCGCCGTTTCTTCAGACCGGGGCGTTGGATTTGGCGCTTCTTCAGAAACAGTAGCAGATGCGTTTTGTTCCGCCATGTTCATTTTCCTCGAAAGAATTCCTTCACGCCCGGCTCTCCAGCCCCCAGGGCGCGAATAAGTGAAATTTTCGCGAAATTGTAGTTGTAAAGACTGGAAATGTATTGCTCGTGAGCGCTGGCGACCGCCTCTTGTGACTGTACGACCTCGACTGTGTCAGTGACCCCGGCCGTGAAGCGATCACGTGACTGCTCAAGTGTTTGATCGGCCAACTCGATGTTGCTCTCCGCCACCTTTACTTGCTGGGCAAAAGACTGCAGGTTCAAGAAGGCGGTTCGCACATCTGCCTCAATCTGTGCTCGCAGGTTTTCCAGTCGCTCACGGTTCTGTTCCACCTGGGCATCAGCCCGCTGAATATCACCATGAACGCTGTTGCCGGTAAAGATCGGAATCGATAGCGTTCCCCGGACGTCGTACACCCTCGTTGAATCCGAGGGATGATCGCCGCCTGTTCCATAATCAGCACCGAAAGACAGCGACGGGAAGTAGCCGGCGACGGCGGCCTTGCGAGATAACTCAGCGGCGCGAAGCGCGCTTGCGGCGGCTCGATAATCGGACCGTGACCCATACGCGCGGGTTAAAGCTTCATCGACGGTCGTATTCTCGATCGGCTCATACGGCGATTTGTCGGTGAGGTCAAAATCCTGATTCGTGGCCAGACCGATCGCGCGCGCTATGGTGATCTTCTGAATGGCAAAGTCGTTCTTGTCCTGGATCAGCTGCTGCTGCCTGGTCTGCAGCTCGACTTTGGTGCGCAATGCGTCGATATCAGCAGCTGTACCAGCGGTGACCTGATCGGTCGCTTGATCAAAGACCGCTTGTGCCGCCTCGACCTGGGCTTCATCCGTTGTAATCCGCGCCTCATCGGCAATCGCCTGGAAGTAAACGTTGCCAACGGTCAGGATGACGAGGTCATGAGCGTCGAGGAGCGTATAGTCAGCCGATTTTACATTTTCGACAGCGGCGCGAGCGGCGTTAATGGATTTCCAGTCGAATAATGATTGGTTCACGGCGGCGCGAGCGTCAAAGTAAGAATACGGCCCTATTGAGGGAGAAATATGGAAGAGCGCGGCGACCCCTGCAAGTCCTTGTTCGTCAATGTTGAGTTTGGACGCTGCCACGTAAGGTGCGGCTGTCACTTGCGGCAGCAACGCGCTCAATTCCTGCCAGCGCTGTCCTCGAGCGGCAACGGCATCAGATCGTGAAAGTAGTAGTCCGAGGTTGTGCTTGAGTCCGAGATCAATCGCATTTTGCAGGGACAGCGGCATGCGACCCGCGATGAGCTTCGCCGGCACGCTGCCCGAATAAGGATTTGCTGCATTTCCAGTCGGAAGACTTTGCCCTGGAGAACCCGGAACAGAACCCGAGTAGGTTTG